>JBLRXD010000042.1:0-21181 GCA_047920935.1 Pseudomonadales bacterium
ACCATCTGCGTCCGATCGAAATGCTGGGCAGCCGCTCAAGCAGAAGTCGCCGACGTTCTGCAATGCAGCCCCATGGGCGACACCCCGACCCTGTTGGCATTGACACGCTACGGAAGCTTCAGGTTTCTTCCGGAAAGCACCGCGGTCATGAATCGCCTGGCCGAGTCTGGCTCGCGCAGCAGGTCCCACGCCCGCAAGGCGGAGTTTCAGTTGGGAAGCATTCAGATGGCGCTGGCGGTTGCGAGCAAGTACGGCTACGAGTCCGAGGCCTTCAAGGAGAAGCTTGGGCGCCGCGCCTTGATGGTGCTGCGTCTATGCGTCCTCGGAAGGGTGCCGGACCTGGCTGATCGAACGATCAGCCACCTTTCCGGGAGAGTTCCCCTGCATCCCCAACACCGCTTGCTCGCGCGCCTGGCGCGCTCACCCGCGGCGGCGAGCATCTACGCCGGCCTCGATGCTTGCGCAATTCGGGTCCGGCGTCACTGGCGGAGAGTTCGCTACGGGGTTGAATCCTCCGTCTGAGAGGAAGCAGGCTATGTCCGGCTCGGCGCGTGGGTTGCCGTCGCTCCGTCACCCGCTCGCGTCACCACCAGCTGGGCGGGCGAATGTCGGACGGGTCGAGCAGCTGAGATCGCCCCGGCACCATCGCGGATTGACCGCCGGGCCCGCTGAACAAGGCCGGATTGCCGCACTCCGACTCCGGAAGCTTACTGGGGATCACCGAATTGGGGTTCCAGGTATTGGCGTTGCGGTACTGGGTCTCGGTCCAGGTTCCATCTACATTCGAGTAGCTACCGCTCCCGCGGGTGTCATCACCGACGAACGAGGTGCTGTACATCAGATTGTCCGAAAAGATATTGCGGCGGGGGGAATCGACGTACACCGACCCTATGCGGTCGCGCACCTGGATCCATCCGTTGAAGTTGCCGAACACGTTGTATCTCCAGACGTTGTCGCTGGCCTGGCGATAGACGTAGAGGTCGCCGCTTCTGCTGCCTTGATGCGGCCTTAATGCATGGCTGCCGTTGGTTCGCTTCGCCTGATAGTTGAATACGAAGTAGTTGCCGGTGCCCGATATCCGGTGGCCGCCGCGACCGCCTTCCTGCCAGTTGCCGGTGATCAGATTGTTGTCTCCGAGCCGGATGACCATGTAGGTACCGGGGGCGTTCCGCACACAGTTGTTTCTGATGATGTTGCGACTGCTCTTGATGGAGATGAGCTCTTCTTCGCCGTTCCAGCCATCGAACAGATTGTTTTCGACGATCATGCCCATGTCGTTGCCGTTGGCGTTGTAGGTTCGAACGCCGTCGACCGCGTGATACCCCAGGCCAAGGAGAATCGCCTCACGGTCGACCGACGGGTCCGGATCCGCCGGTACGTCGCGAAAGGTATTGTGGTGAACGTGAATCCCCATGCTGTTCTTGGTACAGCTGGAAAGTGTGGGATTGCATCGATGGAACCGCATGCCGCGGAACAATCCGCTGAGTACGTTGTTGTCCACCTCGAGCCGATCAGCCAGGCCCAAGGAGTTGGTGAGCAGGAACATGCCCTTCGCCGAATTGGAGTGCGCGACGTTGCACGCGATCCGGTTGTCCGGGCCGTCCACCGTGATGATGCTGCCCGACCCCGGGTTGGTCCACTTGAACCCTGCAATCACGTGCCTCGAACCCTTGACGTGAAAGCGCAGGAAAGAATCGCGGAACTCCGCACCGTGAAGGCTCTGCGACAGAATGTAGATTGGCGCGCTGGCGGTTCCGTGCCTGGTCAGCGTCTTCAAGCTGGAGCCGCCCGAGTAGCTGCCGTTCTGCACGACGATCGCCTCTCCAGGTTTTACTGCCGCGTACGCAGTGTCGAACTCGGCGCTGCTGGCGACGGTGTGCACCCTGGGGAAGGACGTCGGCACGTTGGGGCACATCCCGCCACTGATCTGTACCGGACCATAGCTGGCGTCATTGCGGATGCGGGATGGACATGCCTCCCCTGCGGGATGAGTCGAGTCTCCAGCCAATGCCGGCGGACAGGGAGCCGCATGCGCCGCGGCCGACCCCAGCAGCGCAAGGACGCTGATCAGTGCCAGTGCGGCCAGGGAAATTGCGTGAATCTGCAGCTTTTCAGTCAAGGTGGCGGCCTCCCTTTCGAGTCGCTTCATGATCCGCTGGCGGAGAATCGATGACCAACGATCCAGTCACAGTTCGATTCTCAGCGCAACGATTCTCTATCTAGCTTCTGACGATCGCAGCGCCAGCTTCAGTCAGGACGAGATCCATCAACCGGCGACGGATCTCATCGGCGGTTACCACCAACTTGGGGGCCGGATGTCTGCCGACGTCAGCAGCCTCGAGTTGCCTTTTACGACGGCACCCGAGCCCCCTGGCCCGCTGAATAACGCGGCGTTGCCGCATTGGGAGGCGGCAAGCGTGCGGCTCACTCGACTGTTGCTCCCCCATTGATTGTTGCTGCGGAATTGGGTTTCTCGCCAAGTGCCGTCGAGATTCGAGTAGTTATGCTTGAACGTCGTGCTGAACAGGAGATTGTCAGCAAATAAGTTGCCTTTTGGGGCGTCGACGTGGGTGGCCATCCGATTGCGGACCTGCATCCAGCCATCGAAGTTGGAGAAGACGTTGTATCGCCATACGTTGTTGCTGGCTTGCCTGTATGTGTAGAGGCTGCCGCTCTTGCTGCCCTGATGGGGCCTGAAGGCGTAGCTTCCACTGGTTTTCTTGGCCTGATAGTTGAAGACGAAATAGTTACCGGTTCCGGAAATCCGGTGAGCGCCGCGGCCGCCCTCCTGCCAGTTGCCGGTGATCAGGTTGTTGTCTCCCAAGCGCACCACCATGTAGGTATTCGGTGCGTTGCGCACGCAGTTGTTCCTGATGATGTTGCGACTGCTTTTGATTGAGATGAGCTCTTCCTCGCCGTTCCAGCCATCGAACAGATTGTTCTCGACGATCATGCCCATGTTGTTGCCGTTGGCGTTGTAGGTTTTGACACCCTCGACCGCGTGGTACCCCAAACCCAGGAGAATTGCCTCACGGTCGACCGACGGGTCTGAATCCGCCGCCACGTCGCGGAAGGCATTGTGGTGCACGCGGATCCCCATGCTGTTTTTCGTACAGCTGGACTGTGTGGGATTACAGCGGTGAAAGCGCATGCCGCGGAACAACCCCCTGAGAACGTTGTTGTCTACCTCGAGCCGATCAGACCTGCCAATGGAGTTGGTCAGAAGGAACGTGCCTTTAGCCGAGGTTGACCTTGCCACGTTGCACGCGACGCGGTTGTCGGGGCCGTCGACCGTGATGATGGTGCTCGAGGTCGGGTTGGTCCACCTGAACCCTGCGATGACGTGCCGTGACCCCTTGACGTGAAAACGCAGGAAAGAGCCGTGAAAGTCGGCGCCGTGCAGCCCCTGGGAAAGTATGTAGATCGGCGCGCTGGACGTGCCGTTCTTGGAAAGCGTCTTCAGGGTCGAGCCGCCGGAGTAAGTGCCGTTGCGGACGATGATCGCTTCTCCCGGCTTGACGGATGCATACGCGGTATCGAAAGCAGCGCTGCTGCTGACCATGTACACCTTGGGAAAGGTGCTGGGAATCTTCGGGCACTTTCCATCGACGATCTGCGTCGGCCCGTATTGTCTGTCGGCTTGCGCGTGCGCGCCCGCCGACACCAGAAGCATCGCGCCGAACGCCAGCAGGGTCGCCAGCACCATTGCATGCACGCACTCAGAGTGTCCTTTGATTTCCCACTGCTTAATCAAAGAGATTTGCTCCATCTGGATTGGGTATTTGCTATCGGCGTTTGCCTCAGCAGATTATTGTCAGCAAAAATACGTGTATTCCGAAGAACGGGCGAAGGGTAGGCCTTTGGTTCCCCTAAAATCCAGAGTTTTTTTTTGCAAGAAAGTTGACGTAGGCGATCGATATGACAAGGAGCAGCACGCATGATCTCCTAGCTACGCTCGAAGACCGCGTGGTGGAGCAAGCGCTGCAGAGACTTCCGCAGTAGCGCAGATTTTCGCCATGCTGGTGCGGCGAGCAAGGGCCGCCGGCATCGCGCTTGCGAGCCGTCAGGCAGTCAGCCGTACTCGCCGGCGCGATAAGCTGGAAAGAAGCTGGAATCCACCGCCTGCTTCGCCAGGTTGGCGTACGCAGGCGGATCCATTACCTTGCCGCACAGATACGCCATGCGGGTCATGTTCGACCAGCCTTTTTTGAAGCGGGCCAGGCCGTTTGCAGAGCCCTCACTGTCGGGGCCCGCAGCGCCACCCATGTTGATGTAGCGGACCTTGTCGGCGAAGTATTGCAATGATATCCACCGGGCGGCATAGGAGGCATGCAACTGATAGCCGAGCTCGCTGAAGGCCAGCAGATGGCTTTGGGCGACGTCGCCCTGCAGATACCAAAGGTCCATGCCCACGGGTTCGCCGTTGTGGGTGGCGCGAAACATCGTCATGCCTGGCACAGCCAACTGTGCGGCGAAGGCCTGCCGCGAAAAGGCCCGGATCCCGGTTATGCCGTGACGCCTGGTGAGCGTCGAGTACAGCGATACCCACTCGTCCAGGAAATCGAGCGGACGCTCGATGAGATCTACCTGTACATCCCTCAGTGCGCGCCGTGCGTGGATCTTGTGATTCTTCGATATGGTCCGCTCCCATAGTGGTTCCGTATCCAACATGAAATGGCTCTTGAACGGGGAAACCCGATCGAACGCCTTCGTCAGATCCGACTCGCGGTAGTCACCAGCGGGATCCGCGACCACGGTGACGCTGACGACGTCGCTGCCCAGCTCGCGCAGGTCATCCGCAAGCAAGCGCCAGTCGCGGCAACACAGCAGCGGATAGGGGCTCATCGCGTCCTGATAAGCGGTTGCCGGGATGTCTCTGATAAGCAACCAGCCGCCGGATGCGGACAGGTGCCGAGGCGTGCCGTATTCGGCGAGCGACTCTGCATATTGCGGATGGAAGTAGCCTGTTGGAGCGCTTTGAAATTCGTTCCGAAAGGGAGCGTGTGAGGTGGCGATAGTCACGTGCGGTCTCCGGCGCGAAGGGGGCGCTTTCAGATCGATGGCAGTTGGTTAGTGAGCTTTCTGCTCTCCTGTGCGCAGCCAGAATCCCAGAGGCCGACTCACATGACATTCAACTCCGTTAAAGAAGTCACAGCCGGATCCGGCGATGCTCCGTGCGTGAAGCCGATCAGGCATCCGGTCCGCTCGCTGCTGTAGCGCCTGATCTGAACCGGTTGACGGTGCCGACGATCATCGACAGGGAGCTTCGGTCGAAACAGACCATGAACGCCGCTCCGGCGATGCCCCCGGTAGCCACCCCGCTGATCAGTTGGCCGACCGGAGCGAGCTGCACCATGGTCCCCAGATACGCCGAAACGCCGACAACGGCCGTCATCGCCGTTATCCTCCCCAGCAGGCGCAACTGCTGCAGGCTGGATATCGACAGGATTCTCTGTGTGAAGAACGTGTTGACGAAGTAGCAGATGACGCAGGTAACCGCCTCGCCGACGACGATCCAGAAGACCCCGTACGAGAACGTCAGAGCGAGCGCGATGACGAACAACAACCGCTTCACGATCTCCAGAAGCAGAAAGTGGCCGCTCCTGCCGGTGGCCAGGAGGCAGTTGAGGTTCACGGAGGCAATTGGCTGGAACAGGCCGGCGATGCAGAGCACCTGGAACAGCGGAACCGAAGGCAACCATTTCGCCCCGAGGACGGTCTCGAACAGTGGGTGTGCGATGCCGGCGAGCATGCCGAGTGCCGGGAACACCGCGAGGCAACTCGCGTGTAGAGACTTGGCGAACAGCGCCTGGAAGCGGGCCAAATCGTCCTGCTCCCGGGAGAACGCCGGGAAGGTAAAGCGGCTGAAGATTCTCGTCAGATTGTTGGCCGGGTACTCTTGATACCGTTTGGCATTTGAGTAGAAGCCGACATCAACGGGCGCGTACACTCTGCCGATCACCATAGCGTAAAAATTATTGAAGAACGCCCCCAGCAGGCCGGCGATCAGCAGTTTGAAGCCGAACCCGAACATGCTGCGCAATCGGGTTATTGAGAACGCGAGACTCGGCCGCCACTTGCAGAATGCCCAGAGCAACGCGCTCTGCATGACCCGCATCACGATCATCTGGGCGGCCAGCGCCCACACGCCGGCACCGGAAGCTGCCATGGGTATCGAGACCGCGGCCGCTGCGACTGAGGCGATGACCGCCGCCTTGGCTCGCGTTCGGAAGTCCAACTGCTTGCGGGTCAGGGCGTCCTGAATCAATCCGATCGACGCGGCCAGCACCACCAGGCTCATGACTTTGGTGAGCGGCTCGAGGGCGGGCTCGGCGTAGAACCCGGCAATAAAACCACTGGAAAGATAGATCACCGAGCTGAGGGTTATCCCGACGCCGAGATTGAAATAGAAAACCGTGGAGCGATCGATGTCGTCGTCGTCCTGCTTCTGGATCAGCGCGTTGCCGAACCCGCTGTCGGACAGGCTCTGAGCGACAGCCAGGAACACGGCGAGCATGGCCACCAACCCGAAATCGTGCGGGCTGACGAGGCGAGCGAGGATGATGTAGACGACGAGTTGAATGCCCTGGTGGCTGAACGTCTCGATCGAAGACCAGAACAGGGCGGTGCGATTCGATATTCTCCGAAGCGGTGACGCTCGCATGCCTATAGGGCGGCGAGGGTCATGCGGCGCGCACCAGGCCGAGCAGGTAGTCGCCGTAAGGATGACCGAGGTACTGCCTGCTCAAGCGGCAGATCTGCTCGGCGTCGATGTAGCCAAGGCGAAATGCGATCTCCTCGGGGCAGGCGATCTTCTGTCCCTGGCGCTTCTCGATTGTGGCGATGAACTGTCCGGCTTCGAGCAGCGATTCGTGTGTCCCGGTATCCAGCCAGGCGAGGCCCCGACCCAATTGTTTGACGGTAAGATCTCCCGCCTCCAGGTACATGTTGTTGATGCTGGTGATCTCGAGCTCGCCGCGTGCCGATGGCACCACCTCCCTGGCGAAATCCGTGACGCGGGTGTCGTAGAAGTACAGGCCGGTGATGGCCAGGTTGGTCTGGGGATCCTCAGGCTTCTCGACGATCTCGCGCGGTGTTCCGTTGTCGTCGACGTACATGATGCCGTAGTCCTGTGGGTTCGCCACGGGATAAGTGAAAACGGTCGCGCCTACCTCCTGCTTAACCGCGCGGCGCATGTCATCGACCAATGCGTTGCCGTAAAAGAGGTTGTCGCCGAGAATCAGCGCGGAATTGCTGCCGTTGATGAAATGCTCGCCGACGATGAAGGCGTCAGCAAGTCCCTTTGGCTCCCGTTGGATGCCGTAGGATATGGAAATGCCCCAGTCTTCGCCGTTGCCGAGGCACTCGACGAAGCGCTGCACGTCTTCGGGAGTGGTGATGATCAGAATGTCGCGGATGCCCGCGAGCATCAGCGTGGTCAGTGGGTAGTAGATCATGGGTTTGTCGAACACCGGCAGCAGTTGCTTCGACAGGACGCGGGTCAGCGGGTACAACCTCGTACCTCGTCCCCCCGCCAGGATGATTCCCTTGGTCATCGTTTTTTTCCATCTTCACGCCACCTCGCTCCCGGCCACAGCGTTATGCGCTGCTGTGTGGGTTTTGGATGCGCGGTTGAATTTTCCGCTCAGCACGTCTTGGTACATGAGCGCCCCCTTCGAGCCGGTTTTCGACTTCCGGCCCGCATTTCAGGATGAAGCGGATCAGATCGGATATGCCATCAATCTGCTCGCACCCGACGGCCCGCCCGCTTGGAAGGCACAACACCGACCGTCCCAGTTGCTCGCTGACCGGTAGGGTCATGGTTTGCCGAACGCGATAGGGTTCGGCAAGATGGCAAGGCGGCTCGAAATAGGCCTTGGCAAAAATGCCCTCGGCGCGCAGGCAGGCCAGCAGAGCATCCCGGGAGATCCCGGTCTCGCGCTCGTCGATCACGACCACGACGTACTGGCAGTTGCTGGTCTTGATGTCGCGCGGGACTACGAAGTCGATCCCTGCGCATTTGCCGAGCTGGTTTCTGTAGCCCTGGAGATTGCTTCGGTTCGCAGCAACGATATCGTCGTAGTGTCGAAGCGAGTGCAGGCCCATGACCGCAGAAGCCTCGGACATTTTGGCGTTGATGCCGATGGACTGAACTCGGCCGCTATCATCGAAGCCGAAGTTCCTCAGCTGACCGAGCTGTCGAGCCAGCGCGTCGTCGTTGGTCACGACCGCGCCGCCTTCGAAGGCGCTCACGAACTTGGTCGCGTGAAAGCTCAAAACCTCCGCATCGCCGAAGCTGCCGACGGGGATGCCGGCAGCGTTCTCGCACCCAAGCGCGTGAGCCGCATCGAACAGCAAAGCGAGATCGTGGCGGTCGGCGAGCTCCGTCAGCGCGGCAACGTCGCATAGATTGCCCCAGAGGTGCACGCCGCAGATCGCCGTGGTCTGAGGCGTGATTGCCGCCTCCACCGCTTGCACGTCGATGGTGTGGGTATCCGGGTCGACATCGACGAACACCGGCCGCAGCCCCTGCCAGGCGAACGCATGGGCCGTCGCGATGAAGGTAAAGGCCGGGACGATGATCTCGCCGCGAAGCGCCAGCGCGCGCGCGGCGATCTGCAATGCGGAGGTACCGTTGTCGGTGGCGATGCAGTACTTGGTTCTGGTTGCTTGCTTGACGGCTTCTTCGAAGGCCTGCACCCACGGGCCGTTGTTCGTCAGGCGTCGGCTGTTCAGCACCCGGCCGAGATCTTCCAGCACGCCGGGTACGTCGTCGACGACGGGCTCTCCTACGATCACCGGCGCCTCGAAGGAGCGAGAGCCGCCGAAGACCGCAAGGTCCTGCATCGATCTCTTGTGGCAAGAAAACATGTGACGTAACTCTGGAGTAGAAAAAACGCGCTTGGCGCCGATGACAGCTTGTGTGCGTGGCATGCCTGCCGCGCCAGCGTGGTGGCCAGAATTCCAGAGACCGTCTCACAACACATTAATGTTCGTTAAAGAGCTCCCGACAACACCGTTTACTAGAATGTTACTGCGTACCCTCAGCGCTTCACCGTTGCTGAACCCAGCCCCAATCGCTCCCTTCGGTAGCTGCCATCCATGATGCCTTGCCACCACCACGCGTTGTCGAGGTACCAGAGCACAGTTTTTCTGATCCCGCTATCGAGAGATTCGCGCGGGCTCCACATCAGCTCGCGCTTGATCTTGCTGGCATCGATCGCGTAGCGCTGATCGTGCCCGGGTCGATCAGTCACGAACTCGATCAAGTCCCGGTAGCGCATGCCAGGGCGATCCTCGGGGCTCAGCTGTTGCAGGATGTCGCAGATGGTTTCCACGATCTCGAGGTTGCTGCGTTCGTTGTTGCCGCCGATCAGGTACGTCTCCCCGGGAGCGCCTTTTTCGAGCACGGTGCAAAGCGCTTCCGCGTGATCCTCCACATAGAGCCAGTCGCGCACGTTCGAGCCGTCGCCGTAGACGGGCAGCCGCTTGCCTTCCAGAGCGTTGAGGATCATCAGGGGTATCAGCTTCTCGGGGAAGTGATAGGGCCCGTAGTTGTTGGAACAGTTGCTCACCAGGGTCGGCAGCCCGAAGGTGCGGCCCCAGGCGCGCACCAGATGATCGGCGCCGGCTTTGCTGGCGGAATACGGGGAGCTCGGATCATAGCGGCTGGATTCCGAGAAGTAGCCTCCGCCGCCGACATCGCCGTACACTTCGTCGGTCGAGACGTGGTGAAAGCGAAACGCCTGCCGCCGGTCGGCCGGGAGACCCACCCAATGCCGCCGCGCCGCCTCGAGCAGTACGTACGTGCCGTTCACGTTGGTGTCGATGAACGCCGCCGGCGAATCGATGGAGCGGTCGACGTGGGATTCGGCCGCCAGATGCATCACCGCGTCGGGGTCGAAGCTGGTGAAGACCCGCGCGACAAGTGACGCGTCGCAGATGTCGCCATGAACGAAACGGTACCGAGGGTCGGTTTCGACCGATGCCAGCGAGAGCAGGTTGCCTGCGTACGTCAACTTGTCGAGGTTCAGCACTTCGTGCCTGGTGCTTGTCAACAGCCGGCGGATGACGGCCGAGCCGATGAATCCCGCCCCTCCTGTGACCACAATCTTCATCGATACCACTCACTCCACCGACGCCACTCGCTCCACCGGCACCGACGGTCGACCTCCTGGGAGCGACCGAAACACTATCATCCGCGGCCGAAGGCGGCGCTGACCTGCGGCAACTCGTGGCGTCCGGCTGATGGCAGGGTTTTCGCATGGAGTTCGGCCCCACCCAGACAGGAGCCGGCGCTGCTCGCGTGGTTCATCGGATACAGCGTTTTGTCGTTACCCTCGGTTACCTGAAGCCCACTCAGATCGCCTTCTATGTAGCACGCAGGTATGTAGCACGCACCAAGCTTGCGTCGCGCAGCGTGCCTGGTGATGTGAGGCCGCAGTTGCGGCTGCCGTTTCGGCTGGCTCCGCCCCTGGCCGCGGCGACCTCGCGCCTCGACGACGGCGCCTTCCGGTTCCTTAACGTCACCGGGCCTTCCCAGGGTTCGATCGACTGGAATCCGGAAGGCCACTCGCGCCTGTGGCGCTACAACCTCCACTACTTCGATTACCTGCGCCAGCCGGATCTCGGCGCCGACGCGGCCGCCGAGCTGATTCGCAGCTGGATCGCCGACAACCCGCAGGCTGCCGAGCCGGGCTGGGAGCCGTTCCCCACGAGCCTGCGCATCGTCAACTGGATCTTTGCCAGTCGGGCGTTTCCCGAAGCGGTGGGGCCGCATGCGCTGACCAGCCTTTACCTTCAGGCCAGATGGCTGTATCGCAACGACGAACGCCACATCCTCGCCAACCATTACTTCGAGAATCTGAAGGCCTTGGCGTTCGCCGGCGCATTCTTTCGGGGAGCCGAGCCGCGACGGTGGCTGCGTCGCGCGGTGGCGCGGCTGCGTGCGCAATTGGTCGAGCAGACTTTGCCGGACGGCGGGCACTATGAGCGCTCGCCTCAGTATCACGGGTTGATGCTCGAGAACTATCTCGATCTGATCAATCTGAGCGATAACAACCCCGATCTGTTCGAATCATGTTTCGTTGCGGAGTTGCGGGCGGCAGCCGGCCGCGGGCTCGACTGGCTCAACGACATCGTCTTCCCGGACGGCCGGATTCCGCTGTTCAACGACTCCGCGTTCGGCATCGCGCCGACAGCGGCGGAACTCAGTGCCTACGCCCGGCGATTGTTCGGCTACTGCTACGCTGGGCGAGCTTGCGAGCCCGAGTTGATCTGCAAAGACGATTCTGGTTTGTACGGCGTCAGGGCCGGGGGCGACATGGTCCTGATGGATTGCGGGGCCATAGGCCCGGATTACCAACCGGGACATACCCATTGCGACTTCCTCAGCTACGAGCTCATGCTCGACGGCCGGCGCGTCGTCGTCGACACCGGCGTGTTTGAGTATGCACCGGGCCCCATGCGCGATTATGTCCGTTCGACTCGGGCGCACAACACGGTCGTCATCGACGACGACGAGCAGTCCGAGCTGTGGGGAGAGTTTCGCGTCGGACGGCGCGCTGAGAAGATTTACGGCAATGCGCTGCGCGACGGTGACCGTGCAATTCTTTCCGGCAAATACCGTGGCTTCTTCGGCGGCACGTGGAGACTGCAGCCGCGCTTCACGGTGGCGCGAAAGGTCGTGGTCGAGCTCAGCGGGGCCCGGATCGCCGCCATGGAGGTGAGCGACGTGGTGGAAGGAGACGGGCACCATAGGCTTGAGAGCTTCGCGCATCTTCACCCGGAGCTGAGCGCCGCAGGCGATGGTGCGCGCAGCGTTCGCATCACCGACCGTGACGGCCGCCTGATCGGCACCTTGACGGTCGCGCGCGGCTGTACTTACACGATCCGAACCACCTCTCATCATCCCGAATTTGGCATCCACTTGGCCAATCAGTGCGTGGTCGTCAGCAAACGCTCAACCTTGCCGACCGGGATTTCCTACCGATTTTCACCGGGAGAGCGCTCGTGAACGTTCTGTTCCTGTCTCATTACTTTCCGCCGGAAGTGAACGCTCCGGCCAGTCGAACCTACGACCACTGCCGGGCATGGGTAGCCGCCGGGCATCAGGTGACCGTGGTCAGCTGCGTGCCGCATCACCCAATGGGCAAGGTTTTCCCTGGCTATCGCAACCGCCTGGTGCAGCGGGAGGTGCGGGATGGGATCCAGGCGGTGAAGGTGCTGACGTACGTCACCGCCAACGAGGGCTTTGTCAAGAGAACGTGCAACTACGTGTTCTACATGCTGATGGCCATCGCTGTGGCGCCGTTCCTGCCGCGCGCGGACGTGGTCATCTCCACGTCGCCGCAGTTCTTCAATGGGCTGGCCGGATATTTCGTATCGCGGCTGAAGCGGTGCCCATGGGTGTTGGAAGTCCGCGATCTCTGGCCGGAGTCCATCGTTGCAGTCGGGGCCCTGACGAACCCCCGGGCAATCCGAGCGCTGCAGGCCATGGAGCGATTCGCCTACCGCAAGGCCGACCACATCGTGCCCGTTACCCGCCCGTTTGCCGTGCACATCGAGAATGTGACCAAGCGGTCTGGAAGCCCCGCCACGAGCCCCGTCGACAATCAGGCTATCAGCGTCATTCCCAACGGGGTGGACTTGCGGTTGTTCACGGATCGCGCACCCAATGAGGCGTATGCGGCTCGCGCCGGGATTGCCGGCAAGTTCGTGGCGTCCTACGTCGGCACCCACGGCATGGCGCACGGCCTGGATACGCTGCTCGACGCCGCCGAATTGCTGCGCGACCGCAGCGACATCGTGTTCGTGATGGCCGGCGACGGCGCTGAGCGCCAGCGCCTGCAAGCGGCGATCCGTGCCCGAACGCTCGATAACGTGAAGATGCTTGGCCAATTGCCCAAGGAAGAGATGCCGGACCTCTGGTCCTGCTCGGGGGCAAGCCTGGTTCTGCTGAAGAAACAGGATCTGTTCACCACGGTCATACCTTCAAAGATCTTCGAAAGCATGGCCATGAAAAAGCCCATCATCCTCGGGGTGCGCGGCGAGGCGCAGCGCATCATTACTGAGAGTGGCTCGGGAATCTGCATCGAGCCGCAAAACGCCGGCGACCTCGCCGCAGCTGTGCGTAGGCTCGCCGACGACCCCGCGCTGCGGCAGAGGCTCGGAAATGCCGGATACGACTACGTGCGGACCAACTACGACCGTTCGGTTCTGGCTGCGCAATACGAGGCGCTGCTCAGAGAAACGTCCGTGAACCGGCGCAAACAGCGCTCGGGCGCCGGTGCCTAGGGCAATTTCCCCAGCGGGTGTTCTCGGTCTGCTGGCTCTGGCCTTGGCGGCGTACGCGTGTCTGGATTCGCTGAGCCTCATGGTCGCGTGGTGGGGGCGCGAGGAGTACAACCACGCTTATCTGATTCCCTTCGTTTCTGGCTTTCTCGTCTGGCAGCGACTACCTCGGCTCATGGCGGATTCCCGCGGGCCGAGCTGGTTGGCGCTGCCGCTGCTGGCGCTGGCGCTCGGCATCATTCTGCTCGGCGAGATGAGCGCCATATACACGGTGGTTCAATACGGCTTCATCGCGCTGCTGCCGGCTCTGGCGATCGCGGCTTTCGGCACGCGTGGCGCGTTGATCATCGCTGTGCCGCTGGCGTACCTGCTGTTCATGGTGCCGTTGCCCAACTTCCTCTACAACAACCTCTCTCAGACGCTGCAGTTGGTCTCCTCCGCCATCGGCGTGGAGGTCATTCGCCTGTTCGGGATAAGCGTGCATCTCGAAGGTAATGTGATCGATCTCGGCACCTACCAACTGCAGGTCGTAGAAGCCTGCAGCGGCCTGCGCTACCTGTTCCCGCTCATGAGCTTCGGCTTGCTGGTCGCCTATCTGTTTCAGGCGCCGCTGTGGCAGCGTGGCCTTGTGTTCGTTTCCACGGTACCGATCACGGTGCTCATGAACAGCTTTCGCATCGGCGTCATCGGCGTGCTGGTGGAGCACCGGGGCATCGGCATGGCCGAGGGATTCCTCCACTACTTCGAAGGCTGGGTCATTTTCATGAGCTGCCTGGGCGCGTTGTTGCTGGTGATCTTCCTGCTGCACCGCTTCACCGGTGGCCCCGGGTCGGTGCTGGATCGTCTCGATCTGTCGCTTCCGCCGCCTTCCGAGGTCCGGCCGAACGCGGCCGCCGGAGGCTGGCGCTCTCAGGGGCCGCTGCTGGCCAGCGTGGCGCTGCTGGCGGTTTTCGCCTTCGGCATGGGCGGGTTGAACAGCCGCGACGAGAGCATTCCCGCACGGGCACCTTTCCTGCAGTTTCCACTACTTCACGGGGCCTGGCTGGGCCGTGAGGACGCCCTTGATGCTCCCACCCTGCAGGCCCTGGATGTTAGCGATTATCTGGTGGCCAACTATCGGCACCCGGATCAGCCGTTGCCGGTCAACCTCTACATGGCGTTCTACGAGTCGCAACGCAAGGGCACCTCGGCGCATTCACCACGCTCATGCATTCCCGGCGGCGGTTGGGTGATCGAAGATCTGAGGCAGGTGACCGTCGATGTCACACCGGGCATGCATCGTGCCCAGGGGCCGCTGCGGGTAAACCGGGTGATTATTCGCAAGGGCAGAGATCGGCAGCTGGTCTACTACTGGTTTCAACAGCGCGGTCGGGCGGTAACCAACGAGTACGTCGTGAAGTGGTTGATCTTCTGGGATTCCCTGACGACAAACCGCACCGACGGCGCTTTGATCCGGCTCGTCGTGCCGGTGCCGGAAGGTGTCGCGCTGGAAGCGGCGGAGTCACATCTGGTCGAGTTTCTGCGGGATTTCCACGGACTGTTGGGCCGATTCATCCCTGATTAGGGGGGATCAGCGGGCCCAACGCGCCGTATGGTGGTGTTGCAGCCGTCAGACGTAGTAATCGAGATCTTCCTGAGCCTTCAGCAGGTCACGCAGCGTGTGCGGATCCTCGCCCTGGAAGTACACCAACCCCCAGTGGGTGCCGAACGCCGTGCGTTTGGTGACCTTCTGCTCCATGGGTTGCGCCAGTTCGTGGAACTCGAAGTAGGGATGGTTCTCGGTCTCCCCTGGAATGGATAGTTCGGTGACCACCCGGCGACGGGGATAGACGCCGAACACCCCGGCGTGACCGTCGGCATCCACTATCTCTTTGGGGAAAAACGCCTCGATCTCCTCCTCGGTGGTTTTCGGGTCGAAGGCCAGCACCAGGCCCTGATACCCATTGAAGCCGTACACCCGCTCCAGCAGCTCGAACACGTTGAAGCCCGGCGGCCGGTAGGCGACTTCGCCGAAGTACATCTGGTTGTCGTTGGTGACGAAGTACTCCGGGTGGATGAAGCCGAACTCGATCTCGAAGGTGTCGATGAGCTTTTCGATCTCGCGGGTGATCTGCGGGCGGTACTTCTCCAACTCCGGCGTGGCCGGCACGAACACCGAGTAGCCGAGCGTGACGTACTCGGAGATGTTGAGAAACCGAATCTTGCCCTTGTGCACCCAGGCCTCCACGGCGAACTCCCACCCATCCAGATGGCTCTCGAGCAGGGCCGGAAACTCGTCGTCGGAGATGTTGGCCACATCGTCCACCGTGCGGATCACCCGGTGCCCCAGACAGCCGGCCTTGTCGAAGGCTTTCATATGGATCGGGTCGTTCGGGTCTCCTTCGAGCTTCAGCAGCGACTGGTTGACCCGCTTGAGGAAGCGTTCGACGTCGCCCTTGTCGTGCGCTTCTTCGAAAATCCCCACGCGGATGCCCCCCAGCTGAGCGCGCCGCTTCATCAGCGACTTGTCGCGAAACAGCAGGGCCTGGCCGTAGAGTCGGGGATTGCCGATCAGCACCGAGTTGATGGCGCCGGCCCATTCCACGGTTTCTTCGAACAACGGGATCGCCACATCGACGCCCATCTCCTTCAACTGCTCGGCGATCTCCAGGGAGCGGTCGTTGAGGCGTTCGAAGTTCCATGGCAGGAAGGGAATGCCGTGCTCCTTGGCGTAGGCTTCGGCCCATTCCGGGGCCACCACCACGTAGCGGCGATCGAAGCGGTCGATGGCGTCGATGGCGCCCAAATGCCAGCCGAGGATGGCCACGTAGCCCTTGTCAGGGTTCTTTTTGCTGGGTTCTGTCATATAAGTTGCTTATCCTGTTGGTCAGATTTGTTTAGAACTCTACAGGATTGCCCCCCAGGCAACAAATCGGGGGGGCGGCTGGGTTATACTCGGCGCCCGCAGTGAAACCCCGGAGGATCGGATCTCTAGCTCCGACGCTCAGTCACAACAGTCGTCCTCTTCGACGCTGCCCGAGTCGCATCGACAGTCATTCGGGCGTGCCGTCGCCAAACTGGCGCAGGCGCGGCCCTTTGCCAAAGCCCGCTATCGCGAGCCCTTGCTGGACGTATGCCGCCGCCTGCTGCGCGAGCCCGGCGGGCGCCCGTTCATCTACGAACATGTGGGCGATCTCGAGGCGGCGGGGCTGTTTGCGGGGACCGACTGGGAGGATCCAGCGGTGCTCTCGCCGAGCCTGGTCGGCAACACCCTCGCTGCGGCGGATGTGCGCACGGCGGTGCTGTAGATGGTGAGTCAGATCCGTCTGCTGGCGGTGGCCAACGGCGACCTCTACCACTCGGGCATCGTCCCTGACCAGGCGCGCCACTTCCTGACCCAGGTTCTGGCGCTGAATCTCAACCGATTCCTAACCAGTTCAGGCGAGGCGGAGCGGGTGCGGCAGGATGGGCTGGGGCCCGCGGTCGATGAGCAGTTCGCCTATCTGAAGGACATGGTCGGGCTCGACGACATCCTCGGCAAGCTGATCGAGGAGATCTGGCGGATTCTCGACCAGCGGCCGATTCAGGTGGATCCGGTCAAGGCCATGATCGGCCAGATCGCGGTGGCGATGGCCGACGCCGGCGGCGAGGTCAGCGAACGGGCGCTGGGCGCAGACCGGCTGATCAGTGCGGCTTTCGGCCCCACCACCGGTTGTCGGGAAGACCCGGGGGTGGCCGCCTACCAGCAGCGGCTCGATGCGATGGATGGCGGCCGCCTGCAAAGCGAAGCCAGCGGCTTTGCGCGCGCCATGCACGACACCGGCCTGGTGTCTGCCTATCAGGCGGTGTTTCTGCGCTGGCTGGTGGAGCATGACGAGACGCAACTGCTGCCCACGGCGCTCGGCCTGTCCTCCACCGGCATCGACTGCCTGCGCTGCTACCAGGATCTGATTCACCATCTCATCCTCGACGCGGTGACAGCGGACACCACCCAGACCGTTTACGGGCTGGCCATGATGTTGGAGCGCGGCGTGCTCTACATACCGCCGGTGGCGCCGGCGCTGTGGCGGCAGACCACCATCCGCCTGGCCGGCGCAACGGAAGTCCGCCTGGAGGCCGCGTTCGGCACCGCGGTGGAGCCGCGGGTGCTGCTGCTGGCGGGTGTCATCAGCGTGTTGGGGCTGCCGCTCGGTCTCGGCCAGGGCAACAACCCCACCTGCCAATCGGCCCGGGCCATGTCCATGTGGGCGTACAACGATCCCGATTATCTGCTGTACCTGGTGGCCAACGCCGCCGCTTTCGACGATCTGGTGCTCGACTTCGAAGGCCAGCCGATTTCCGGGGCCGTGGCCCGAGCGGCCCAACCGCCGACGCTTCTCAGGGACGTGGATCCGGTATCGGTGGTGCTGGTGCCGCTGCTCAACGGCGTCTACGAAGAGATGGGCCGGCGCTGCGCCGGGCGCGGAGAGGATCCCCACCGTTGGATCAATCCGGAATTCCACGGCTGGTGGGTTGGCGGCGAGTTCAACATCGCGGTGTCGGTGGCAGACGGTGCGCTGGTGGACTACCGGGGCTTTCTGTACCGATTCTGGGCCGCCTACCACCCGCTGTACAACGGCAACCAGCCGGTGATCCATCCCCAGCCGGCGGGCATTGCGGTCACCGACAGCGCCGCGCGGTTCGTGGGGTGGCACGCCATCACCATCCTCCGGGTCAGCCTCGATCAATCCCAGGTGATGCGGGTGTACTTCTTCAACCCCAACAACGACAGCGGCCAGAACTGGGGCAACGAGGTCGAGGTCTCCACCCACGGCCACGGCGAGCGCAACGGCGAATCATCGCTGCCGTTCGCGGATTTCGCCTCGCGGCTGTACATCTTCCATTCCGACCCGCTGCAGCGCGTGGGCATCGCCCACGTTCCCGACGAAGAACTCAACGCGGCCATCGACATGGCGCGGGCAAGCTGGGGGGCGGGCAGGGAAGAACGCTGAAGCGCAGCGGCGCCCGGCGCCCGCCCGTGGGTCAGTCGAGCAGCGTCACCGGCCACATGCCGCGCAGCGAGTTCACCAGGTACACGCCCCGGGCGGCGGCGAGATCCTGGGGGTAAAGCACCTGCTCGGTCAGCCTGTTCGAATTCAGCAGATGCTGACGGTAAAGCCCGGGCAGCAGGCCGCTGCAGAGCGGCGGCGTGACCAGCACGCCGCCCAGGTCTACCACCACGTTGGCGATGGTGGATTCCGTCACTTCCCCCCGCTCGTTGCGCAGCAGCACGTCTTGCGAACCCGGCGAGCAGGCCGCGGCCTCGCGCCGGGCCTGCTCGTACAGCGCCCGCCGGGTGGTCTTATGCGCCACGAAGGGGTTGTTCAGTACCGGCGATGGGGACCGCGCCAGGGCGACCAGAGCAGGCCGCGCCTGCAGGTCGAGGGGGTCGGTGCTGGAACTCACCGCGCCATCGGCGCCCACCAGCAGGCGCACCCGCTGCGGCCCGCCGCCGAGGTTGCGGGCCAGTAGAGCCAGGTGGTCGCGCACCGCGGCGATGGGCAGCGGGCGCTGGAACTGGTCCGCCGCGCGCTGCAGTCGCTGGAGATGTTCGGACAGCAGCAGATAGCCGCTGCCTGGCTCCCACAGCAGGGTTTCCAGCAGCGCGAAATCGTCGCCCTGCGGCGCCGGGAGCGGCGCGAGGATGCGGCTCTTGGTTCGGGTCTCCTGATACTCGTCGTCGGCCTCCGAATCCCACAAGATGCCGCCGCCCACGCCGTACTCGGCGCGGCCGAGTTGCTTGTCCACCCAGGCTGTGCGAATCGCCACGTTGAACTGGGCGTCGCCGCCGGGCTCGATGACGCCCACCGCGCCGGTATAGATCTCCCGGGGGTGCTGCTCCAACTCGCGGATGATCTCCATGGTGCGCCGCTTCGGCGCCCCGGTGATGGAAGCGGCGGGAAACAGGGCGCGGAAAATGTCTGCCAGAGATGCGTCGCTGTCCGCCGTCACCGTGCTGGTCAGCTGCCACAGGGTCGGGTAGGGCTCCAGCTGGAACAGGCGTTCGGTGCGCACGCTGCCGATGTCGGCCAGGCGCCCCAGGTCGTTGCGCACCATGTCGGTGATCATCAGGTTCTCGGCGCGGTTTTTCAGCGACTCGGT
This sequence comes from Pseudomonadales bacterium, assembly GCA_047920935.1. Lineage (GTDB taxonomy): Bacteria > Pseudomonadota > Gammaproteobacteria > Pseudomonadales > Azotimanducaceae > UBA7803. The sequence goes on from JBLRXD010000042.1 coordinate 19,414, forward strand.
CAGCCAGCGAGCGTGGCCGGCATCTTCGGTAGGCGAGGCGCCGCGCGGCGCGGTGCCTTTCATGGGGCGCGACACCAGCCGCCGCCCGCGGCGCGAGAAGAACAGCTCGTGGGAAGCGCAGCACAGTGCCCAGCTGGAGGTTTCCAGGAACGCGCCGTAGCCGCCGGGTTGGCGGCCGACCATGGCCTGAAACAGCTGGCTTGCCGCGTCGGCCCCGCCGTGCAGCGGCGCCCGCAGCCGATAGCTGAGGTTCACCTGATAGCTGTCGCCGGCGCCGATGTAACGGCGGATGGCGGCCACCTGGCCACGGTAGGCCGCGCCATCCACGGTAGGGCGCCAGTCGGGCGCCGTCATGGGCGCCGCGGCAGGGGCCGGAGCCGGCACCGTGCGTGCCTCGGCGAACAATGCGAACCATACCGGCGGCAGGCGCCCCGGCGGGTGCGTCACGTGCTTGGGCTCGAAGCCGGGCGCTGCCTCGTAGGTGACGAAGCCCACCGCGTGCAGGCCGCGCTGGCGCGCCGCCTGTTCGGCCGCGGCGATCACCTCCGCCGCTTGCTGCGGTGCCGCTGTCGTCAGCACGCCCACGGGACGGGTGAATTCCAGCCAGCGCCCGGTATCGGCGTGGCGGATCAGGGCGCTGGCTCTCACTCGATCAGGCCCGTGTTCAGGTTGGATCGCGACGCACCCAGCGACTGGTGGCGCGCACGTCCTCAACCGGCAATCCGGCCCGCTCCCAGCCGGCAAAGCCATGCTCGACCTGGGCTACGTTGCTGAAGCCCATGTCGATGAGCGCTTGTGCCGCCAGCACCGAACGTCCGCCGCCGGCGCAGAACAGCACGGTGCGACGGTCTTCGCGGAAGTGGTCGCGGTAGTAACGGCTCTGCGGGTCGGCCCAGAATTCCAGCATGCCCCGAGGCACGTGCACCGAGCCCGGGATGGTGCCCAGGTCGACCCGCTCCTGAAGCTCGCGAATGTCTACCAGCAGCAGGTCGGGATTGTTCTCCAGCTCCTCCGAGAGCTGCTCGATACTCAGGTTCTGCAGATGGAGTTTGGTCTGGTCGACGACCTGAAAGATGCTCTTGATCGGCATTGGGGGCTTCCGCTGCGGGTGCGCGTGCAGGATTCCCCCGGCGCCCGCAGGTGTCAACTGCATCCTGCGCCGGACCACCTGAATGCGTTGCAACCCGGGTAGAATGCGCTCCCGGAGGGGAGACGATGTCGGGCAGAGGTTATTACGGCTGGTGGATCGTTGCCGGGGTGTTCCTGGTGCTGACGATCTCGTCCGGTTTCGGGTTCTACAACCTGTCGGTGTACATCAACGTGCTCGCCGGAGCGCGGGGCTTTTCCGTGTCCGAGGTGTCGGTTGCGGTGAGCCTGTTCTTCGTAGTCGGCGGCGTTACCGGCATGATGGTGGCGCGCCTCATCGACCTCTACGACGTGCGTTGGGTGATGATCGGCGGCGCCGCCCTGGGCGGTGCGTCCCTCGGGTTCGTCGGTCACGCCACCGAGCTGTGGCAACTGTACGCGCTGTTCACCCTGTTCGGCATCGGCAACAGCGCTATTTCCATCGTCACCTCCACCACCCTGGTGACCCGCTGGTTCCCGGGGCCCAACCGCTCGGTGGCGCTGTCCATCGCGTCCACCGGCCTGTCCGCCGGCGGCATCGTGGTGACCCCGCTGTCGGCCCGGCTGCTCAACCAGTGGGGGCTCGAGGCCACGATTCCGTGGTTCGGGCTGCTGTTCTTCCTGCTGGTGCTGCCGGTTGCCC
>JBLRXD010000043.1:0-21157 GCA_047920935.1 Pseudomonadales bacterium
CGTCTTCTGCACGAACTGGATCACCTGCGGCAACCGGTCCGACGCCCGACTCTGCGCGCGGTCGTAACGGATTCCGAAGTAGACCATGCCCACGCTCTTGCCTAAGGCCGCCATCTGCGGTGGCGGAACCGACACCCCCAGCAGCCCGGAGAGGTCGGCGTCGGACAACTCGCCAGCCTGATGCCGCTGAAACGCGTCGACCACCGTCGCCAGTTCAGCGACGGTGAAGTGATAGCCCAGTTGGTCGGCGAAGTTCGCGACCATGACACCACGCTCTCCCAACAGCGCCTGGGCCTCGTCCTGATCGAGCGTCTCTACGCTGCCGACGTCGCCATCTCCTACGCCGATGACCTCCGCTAGGCCTGCACGCGTCGATTCGCTCGCCGACGTTGCTTCAAGAAACCGAACCGCTGCTGCAACACTCATCATGTACCTCTAAAAATCGAATCTGGACCGCAGGGGCGGAAAGCAAGAGCTGGGCCAAGTCGAAAAGTCGCTTTACAGAACGAATTCAGGGCGCCGCCGCCGCAACAACCGCCCCGTGGTGGTGCGCGCGCCTGCTTGCAGCACTAAAAAGGGGCGCGAACTCAATCGGCAATTGACAGCGCTGGGGGCGTGGCCGAGCCTATCCGGCGCAACACGGCAACGGGCGCCGGATGAAGGGAAACGCGGGTATGAAGTCCTCCGGGGGAATGCTGACGATCCTGATGCTGCTCGCGCTGAGCGGTTGCGGGGGTGGCGGCAGCAGCAGTCCGCTGCCCGTGGTCGGCGGTGGCGGTGGCGGTGGCGGTGGCGGCGGCAGCGGCGGCTGGGTCCCCGGCACCTTCCAGCCGGCCAGCGACTTCGCGGCCCAGTGCATCGCTCCTCGCAGCGGCCTCGATCCGCAAACCGGGCAGCCGCACCCCGACCGCGCCGGCACGGTGGTCGACCAGAACAACTGGCTGCGCTCATGGAGCAACGACCTGTACCTGTGGTACGACGAGATCGTCGACCGCGATCCAGCCCTGTACGACACGCCGAGCTACTTCGACTTGCTGAAAACCACGGCGCTGACGCCCTCCGGCCGGCCGAAGGACAACTTCCACTTCCTCCTGCCCACCGAGGAGTGGCAGGCGTTGTCCCAGTCCGGCGTCTCCGCCGGCTACGGTGCTCAGTGGGCACTGCTGTCGAGAAGAGCGCCGCGCGATGTCCGGGTGGCATACACCGAGCCCGGATCGCCGGCCGCGGGCAGCCCGGCCGATCTGCAGCGCGGCGCCCGGATACTGTTCGTCGACGGCGTGGACGTGGTCAACGACGTCAGCGACGCCGGCGTGAGCGCCATCAATGCCGCGCTTTTCCCGTCAGCTGCGGGCGCCACCCACGTCTTCACCGTGCAGGATCCGGCTGCAAGCACGATGCGGGAAGTCACCTTGACCTCAATGCAGGTCACCTCCACGCCTGTCCAGAACGTCACCGTCATCGAAACCGAATCCGGCAGCGTTGGCTACATGCTGTTCAACGAGCACATTGCCACCGCGGAGACCGCGCTCATAGAGGCCGTCAACCACTTCAACGCCATCGGCATCGACGATCTGGTGGTGGACGTGCGCTACAACGGCGGCGGCTTTCTGGGCATTGCCAGCGAACTCTCGTACATGATCGCCGGCGCCGGCCGCACCGACGGCCGTACCTTCGAGCGTCTGCGCTTCAACGACAAGCATCCGCTGCGCGACCCGGTCACCGGTCGACTGCTGCAACCGATACCCTTCGCCGATCGCACCGTGGGCTTCTCGGAACCCAGCGGTGTGCCGTTGCCGCAACTCGCGCTGAGTCGAGTGTTCCTGCTGACCGGCAGAGAAACCTGCTCGGCCAGCGAATCCATCATCAACGCCCTGCGCGGAATAGACTTTCCGGTCATCCTCATCGGCGACACCACCTGCGGCAAACCCTACGGGTTCTATCCCACCGACAACTGCGGCACCACCTTCTTCTCGGTGCAGTTCAAGGGGGAGAACGACCAGGGTTTCGGCGAGTACGCGGATGGCTTCTCACCGACGAACAGCCCGGAACTCATCGGCGTTCCGGTCAGCGGGTGCGCGGTAATCGACGATTTCGAACGCCGCCTGGGAGACGCGGCGGAGGCGCGCCTGGCGGCCGCGCTCGGCTACCGGGAAACGGGAAGCTGCCCGGCACCTGCGGCGGTTGCCGCACAGCCCGGCCCGGCGGGGGTCAGCAAGCTGACCAAATCATCCACCACGGATCGTCAGCTGGCCAAGCCCATCTGGCGGCAGATTAGAATCGTTGGGAGCTGACATGCCATGACCATCCATCGGGCGCTGTGCTTGCTAAGCCTGCTACTCTTCACAGGATGCCGAACGGACGCCGTGGCAGGTGAATCCCCCGCCGTGCTGGTGGCGCCGGATTCGAGCACTCAGGCCGAACTGCAGCGTCTGGTCTCGGAAGCGCTCGGCGGCGCGAACGTCACCCTGAGCGCCAGCGCGCTCACCGACAGCAGCGTGCTGATCGTCGAACGCGGCAGCTACCGGGACGCCAGCGGCAGGCGCGTCGTCGGGCGCGATCTGGGGATGCCGGAGCAGTTCCGGCTCATCAAGCAGGGCGATGCCTGCCTGCTGGAACATCAGCACAGCGGCGAGCGCTGGCTGTTGCACAGCGCCGTCTGCGTTGCGGCGCCATAGCTGCGCCGGCGCTACGATCGCGCCTGCTGCTCGGCACAGGGAAGCAGCGTCTGATCGACGAACAACCGATCCACGGGCGCCAGCGGCAACGTCCGCAGCTCCGCCAGATCGCACCAGCGCAGCATGTCGTGCTCAAGCGGCATGGGTTCGCCCAGCAATTCCGCCGCCATGAAGTGCAGCTCGACCTGACCGTCATCGATGACCGCCAGCACCTCACCGGCGGCCGCAAGCCCCACCTGCAACTCCTCACGAATCTCCCGTCGCGCGGCCGCAGCCAGCGTTTCACCGGGCTCGAGCTTACCGCCGGGAAACTCCCACAACCCTCCGTGGTGCTTGGTCGCGGGGCGTAATCCCAGGAGGTAATCAGCCCCTCGACGGACGACGACGGCTACCACCGGAATGCTGCGCGGGTTGCGTGGGAACATGAGCCCCAGCATACCCGGCGGCGGGTGCGTTAGCACGACCCTCGCTCGCCGTAAATGTTGATGAAGCTCAAGCTCGGCGCCCGCTTCGAGTACAAATGCGCAACAAAGCCTCACCACAGCCACAAGCCCGCGCGGGACAATGCGGATGTGCAGAGGGAGAGCGACGTGAATCAGACCAAGGCAACCGACGGAAGAATCTGGCAAGGCACGCTGGCAGCGCTGCTGCTCGCCCTGGTGCTGTTCAGCGAAGCGATCATCGGCGCCGAACCAGAACGCCTCAATGTCGAGCCCCTGGCGTTGCCGCCCTGTGATACCTGCGCCAGGCCCACCGTTACGCGCTACTCAGCGCCACAACCGAGCACCACCGTGTTCTGGTGGCGAGACGGCTACGCCTGTGCTTCACCTTGCCTCGACTGACCTAAAGCGTATACAGATACCGCACCAGGTCGCGCTTCTCCTCCTCCGTCAGCTGCAACTGCAGCACCAGATTGAAGAACTCCACCGTGTCGTCAAGCGTCAGCAAGCGGCCGTCGTGCAGGTACGGCGGGCTGTCCTTGATGCCGCGGAGCGGAAACGTCTTGGTCGGGCCGCCATCGGACATCTGCCGGCCGTTGACCACCTCGGTCTGATCGTAAAACCGCTCGGCTCCCAGCCGGTGCATGAAATTGTCACTGAAAATCGGCGGCGCATGACACTCCGCGCAGCGCCCGTTGCCGTAGAACACCTGCTCGCCGCGCAGCTCCTCTGCGGTGGCAAGTTGCGGATCGAGCCGGCTGAAAGGATCCAGCTTCGGTGCCGGCGGAAAATCCAGAATCTGCTGGAACTCCGCCATCGCCTGCACTTCGCTACCGCGGTCGAGGAAATTCACGCCCTTCTTCTGCGCGATCACCGGATCACCGTCGAAGTAGGCCGCACGCTGCTCGAACTCGGTGAAGTCTTCGATGGTGCGCAAGGCCCGCTGCGAGCCGAACAGACGCTGCTGGCTGACGCCGCGCAAGGTCGGCACATCGATGCGCCTGCGTACCTGCTGCGGGCGGATGTCCCCCACCAGATGGGTAGCGGCATTGGTGTGGCCGTTGGTGTGGCAGTCGAAGCACGTGACCCCCATGCTCGGCCGCTCGCTGCGGCGATCGCTGGTCAGGTTGAACTGCTGCTGGGCGAACGGAGTCACCAGCAGGCGCAGGCCATCCAACTGCTTGGGGTTGAGGATGCCGTCGAACAGCTCGAAGAAGTTCTGCGTGGTGACGACCTGCCCTTGGGAAACGTCGCCGATCTCCGGCCGCGTGGTCAGGAAAATTGCCGGCGGGAACTCCGGCAGGAAGTGATCCGGGACGTCGAAATCCAGGTCGAAGCGATTCAGGTCGCGTTGCTCCTGGGCGAGGATCTCCTGAATGTGGAATTCCGGGAACACCATCCCGCCTTCTTCCTGAAACGGATGCGGCAGCGGCTTGAAGCCTTCGGGAAACAGCCCCTGGGCCTTGATTTCGGCTGGGCTCATGGAGGCCAACTGCTGCCAGGTGACACCGGCCGGGAGCTTCACGCGCACACCGCCCTGCACCGGCTTGCCTCGCGTCATGGTCACGCCGGGCACCGGTTGGTCGGAAAGATCGTAACGCGACTCGAGCAGATCCACCGCGCGCCGCATGACCGCGCTTTTGTTGGCGCTCATCTCTTCGAACACTTCCTGAAAAGGCCGCTCGATGGCGACCGGTGCGTAGCTGGTGGCGCCGCGCACGATGGTACCGTCACGCGTGGCTTCCTGTGGCCCACGCTGCTCCGTGGGCGCACGCTGCTCCGTGGGCGCACGCTGCTCCGTGGGCGCACGCTGCTCCGTGGGCCCACGCTGCTCCGTGGGCGCACGCTGCGCCTGGGCGGGCGTCGCAACGGCAAGCAGTGCAGCTGCGCAAATGATTCCGAGCGCAGGCAGAGCCTGCTCGAGGTGCTTGATCATGGGTATCCCCTCCCGTCGATGATCGTTCGCTGCCCGAACTGTGGGTCGAACTCTTGCGTGATCAGTTACACCATCGCGTGCACGATCCATGCCGCTGCGGGAGCGAAATCGGCTGCTGACGGGGCGGGGCGGTTACCGCCCAGGGGCGGATCTCAGTGAACGACTTCGGTCATTTCCCGCAGCAGCCTTGTGAAAGCCTGCAGTTGCTCCTCCGTGAGGGTCGCCATGAACACCTCGAGCAAGGCATCGCGGGTGTCGAGGTCGTCGGGTTCGGCACGCTGGGCATCGAGCAGTTCCTGCAGGCAGGCACGAGAGCGGGCCGTGAGGTCCTGTTGCCGCCACTTCTCCAGAGCCTTCATGCCGGTATCACCAGCGAGCTTGGCGGCCAATTGGGTGCGGAGTTGCACAGCAGATTGGATGTGAGAATGATCTTTTGCTCCACGGTACAACAGTGGTGAGAAAGCGAGCGGAGATTTCCGCCGGCGCTAGAATAACGGCAGCGCGCGGTGGGCTACAACATGAAGATTGGGTACAGGCGTCGAGCGCGCGGCGGTTGTTTGCCTGGTGCCGGGCCACGCTCAACGCCACGACTTCTGCTTCAGCAACGCGGGGGCGGCCCCCTCAATGGTGCTGCTCGTGGTCTGGGGGCATTTCCACAGGCGGTGGCGCGGCGATGCCATCGCGCGCGAGCGCCGCGGCGCCCACCCGTTCGGCCACAGTCCCCTGCGGATGCCGGTACCACCCCGGGTCGTCGTAGCGGGTGATGTGGTCGCGAACCTTGAGAATGGTCGCCATTCCTCCCATCGAAACGTAACCAAAGGGGCCCTCGCCGCCCACCATGGGGATGCTGTTCTCCGGTACCGGCATGCCATGTTCGACGTGCTGCCCATGCTCGCCCATGCCGCGGTGACCCATGGTCATATACCCGGGCACCAGCGGCTGTATCGCCGCGTCGAGCACCTCGGCGTCGACGCCGATCATCGGCGGTCCGGCATGCCCCATCTGATTCATGACGTGATGGGTCATGTGGCAATGCACGGCCCAATCGCCGGGATTGTCGGCAATGAACTCCAGCGTCCGGGAGCTCCCCACCGGCACGAGCACCGTGGTTTCCGGCCACTGACCGGCCCTGGGAATACCACCGCCGTCCGTTTCAGCGACGCGAAAGCTGTGTCCATGGATATGAATCGGGTGGTGGCTCATGGCGCTCAGGTTCACCAGACGAACGCGCACCCGCTGACCAGTGCGCACCACCAGCGAATCGGTGCCCGGCCAGACCCGCGCGTTCATGGTCAGCACGTTGAAGTCGACCATCTCGCTGGGGTCGGGACGGTAGGTTCCCGGGCGGATCTTCCACTCCGACAGCAGCAGCGCAAAGTCACGGTCGGCCCGGTCATCCTCAGCCGGATCGCGCGGGTGCACGATCAGCAGGCCCATGAGGCCCATCGCCATCTGCGTCATCTCGTCGTGGTGCGAGTGGTACATCAGGGTGCCGTGCTGGCGGAACGTCCACTCGTAGCGGAAGGTTTCGCCGGGCTGGATGACCGGCTGGGTCAACCCGCCGACACCGTCCATGCCCGATGGCAGATGCACGCCATGCCAGTGAATGCTGGTTGCCGCTGGCAACCGATTGGTAACGTAGATGCGCACCCGATCGCCCTCCACCGCCTCGATGGTGGGGCCGTGGACCCGACCGTTGAACCCCCAGCAACGCCCGATCAGACCGGGCGCGAATTCATGCTCAACCGCTTCGGCGATCAGATGGAACACCTTGACGCCATCGACCACCCGATATGGCAGCGCGGCGCCGTTGGGCGTGATCACCGGCTGATAGTCACGCCCCGGCTCCCCCGGCGACACCTGGGCCCTACCGCCGCTGTGACCGGCGCCCCAGCGTGAGTCAGCCGACGGCGTTTGCCCCTGAGCCGACGCCGCTGCCAGCGCTACGGAACCGGCAGCCGCAACGGAGATGAATTCGCGTCGTTTCATGGTTCCTAGCCTCCACCCGCCGCGCCGCCGCGCCGCAGGTTTTCCAGGTCGAGTCGCGCAACCCAATAGGCGCGGCGGGTTTCGATGTGCCGTAGGCCGGCTTCGATCTGCCCGCGACGCGCCAACAGCAGGTCGAACGGGTCGGATTCCATGGCGTTGTAGTCGAGCAGCGTCAGCTGCAGCACCCGCGACGACAACGGCATCAGAACGTCGCGGGCGTGCAGTGCCTGCTCCCGAGCGCTGCGGTAGCGATCGGCGGCCTCCCGGACGTGGGAGCGCAACGCGGTGACTTCATGCCGCCAGGTGTGGCTGAGCGCTTCCAGGTTGGCCCACGCTCGACCGCGACGCCCCTGGCCGCGATCGAGCAGGGGCAGCGGCAGTTGCAGTCGCGGCCCGTAGGCCCAGGTACCGTCGCTGTCGCGCTCGGCGGTCGCGCCCACCGTCACTTCCGGCAACAGCGCCGTGGCGTCGGCCAAGCCAGCTGCGCGACTGGCGGCATCCACTTGGGTACGCAGCGCCGCAAGCCGCACGCTGCTGGCAACCGCCTCCGCCTCCAGCATGTCCGCTCCGGCCCCGTCATCGGGCAACGCCGGCACCCGCGACTGCAGTGCCCGCCGGGTATCGGCGCCCTGCAACCCCAGCTGCCGATTCAGCGCCTCGTCGCTGCTGCGCCGTCGCGCCTCGGCCTCCATCAGCCGTAGACGGGTTTCTTCGTGCAGCTGCCGTTCCCGCGCCACCGTCAGTCGAGTGACATTGCCGGCGTCATAGAGGGCTTCCGCGGCGACTACCGCCGCCTCCGTCGCAGCGACGCTGTAACGCAGCATCGCCGCCGTCTCGGCATCCGCCTGGGCGCGCAGGAAGGCGACTTCGACGCCGCGAATCAACGCCAGCATCGTTTCGACGGCCTCCAGCTCCCGCGTCTCCAGGGTGGCCTGCGCCGCCGCCATTCGCGATCTGCGCGTCAGCAAACCAAGGATAGACTGGGTAAGCTCCAGCTCCAGGGCAGCGCGACCGCCACCCTCGGGCCGCAATGCCTCCAAATCGAGGACCGGATTGCGCGGCGTCACCGTATCGAAGTAGTCGGCTGCGGCGACGTCGAGCTCGGCAAACAACGCCTGCACCTGGCGGTTGTTCAACAACGCCACCTGCACCGCCGCCTCCCGCGTCAGCGGCGCCTGCAGCAGCGCCGCCACTTCCTCAGCAGCACGCCGGCGAGCCTCCGGATCGCGCTGTTGCGCTGTGGAGACATCGGCGCGCTCGGCGACCTGCTCCCGCAGGGTCTCCGTCGGCGGTTGCGGCGGCAGGCTGGCGCAGCCGGCGAGCAACAGCGCGCACGCCAGCGGAAAGACACGCATCGCTATTCCCCCTGCAGGCAGCCGAAGACGAAATGACGTTAACCTCGGGCCGCGCAGGAGCGCATTGCCGCAAGTCTAAGCACGGCAGGTTATGGCGCCCGGCGCTGATGCAGGTCAATGCGTGATGTGGCGCGCGCAGTCAACGTGCTGGGGCTGAGCAAACTCATCAGGAGGAAGACCCATGACGCTCGTTAATCGCAGGCATTGCACGCTCCTCATGAATCGCAGGCATTGCACGCTCCTCATGGCTGGCATCCTCGCGCTGCTGGCTGCGGCAACCGCCAGCGGCCAACGCGGTGGCATGATGGACCGGGAAGACATGGAGCCGATGCAGCAAGGCATGGGGCCAATGCAACGCATGGGGCCGATGATGGAGAACTGCCCGTGTCCGATGATGCAGCAACGCTCCGGCGGTATGGGTCGGGGGATGCCGATGGAGGGGATGATGGGCCCCATGGGGATGGGCCTCGAGGGCTCCGAGCTGGAGGGTGTCGAGCTGACTCCCCAGCAACGGAACCAGGCGCGGGAGCTGCGCCAGACCCACCGACAGCGCCACTACGAGCGCATGGCACGAGCCATGAACCTGCGGGACGACCTGCACGCCCAGATGCGTGAAGAGATGCCCGACCCCGACACCGTGCAGCGGCTGCACGCTCGCATGGCCGAGGTGCACGGCGAGATGCTGGCGGACAACGTTCGACTGCGCAACGCCATCCGGGGCATTCTCACCCCGGAGCAACGCCAGGCGCTGCAGCAAAGGCGGCCCGGCTCGACGGCGGCAGCGAGCGAGCCCGACCACGACGCCCATCACTGAGCGCACTGAGCGCACTGAGCGAGCGTCACGGTCCGACGCGGATTGACCGCGTGCGGGCCGGCACAGATACTGCCGGCCCCTCTCCTCCAGCCGGTCAAGCGAGTTATTTTGAGCCGCGTCACCGTCACTCCGCCCGCGCCCGCCAGCGCCACCGGGCCCTCCTGGAGCTCCGCCGGCGCTCACGGGCATCGGCCGGTCGCGGGCTGGGCGTGGATGCTGCTCGGCACCCTGATCGGTTCCGGCATCGACGCCTGCGTAAAGGCGCTGCAGGGGGGCTTCGACACCCCACAGATCGTTCTGCTGCGGTTGCTGTTCGCACTGCCTTTTGTGCTGCTGTTCGCGCAGTTCGCCGGCGGGCTCGGCCAGGTTCGGCCGAAGCGCTGGGGGTGGCACCTGTTCCGGGCCTGCTGCGCCTCCGGCGCCACCTTTGGTTTCTTCTGGGCCCTTGGCGAGTTGCCGCTGGTGCTGGTCGTCACCATCGGCTTTGCGGCGCCGCTGCTGGTGGCGGCGCTGTCACGGCCGTTCCTTGGCGAGCGCGTCGGCGCGGCGCGCTGGCTGGGCATCGGCGTCGGCTTCGCCGGCGTGCTGGTGACGCTGCAACCAGGCACCACCGCCTGGAGCCCGGCGATGCTGGTCGTGCTCGCCTCCACCCTGTGCTGGGCGCTGCTGGTAATGAGCGCCCGGCGCATCGGCTCTGACGAGCCGGCGGGGGCGATGGTGCTGTTCACCATGCCGCTGTCGATCATCATCGGCGCGGTGCTCTCGGTGGGCAGCTGGGTGACGCCCACCGCCATTGACTGGGCGCTGTTCGCCGCCCTCGGGCTGCTGGGCGCCGGCGTGCACTACTGCGCGCTGTTCGCCTACCGGGCCGCCCGCGCCGCCACGGTGGCGCCCGCGGAATACACCGCGCTGATCTGGTCTGCGGCCATCGGCTATCTGGTCTTCGCCGAGGTTCCCGGCGCGTGGACGCTGGCGGGCGCCGCCGTGATCGTCGCCGGCGGCCTGCTGGTGCTGCGCGCCCGCGACTGATCGAACCTCAGGCGGCGGCCAGGTGCACCAGCCCGGCGGTCTGGTGGCCTACCAGCCGAGCGTAGTAGCCGCCCCGCTCCATCAGCTCTGCGTGGGTACCCTGATCCTCAACCCGGCCGGCGCACAGCACCACGATGCGATCCGCGCGGGTCACGGTGGCGAGGCGGTGCGCGATGACGATGGTGGTGCGCCCTTCCATCAGGTGCGCGAGGGCCTCCTGCACTTTCGCCTCCGACTCCGCATCCAGCGCCGAGGTGGCTTCGTCGAGGATCAGAATGCGCGGATCCTTCAACAGGGTGCGGGCGATGGCGATACGCTGTCGCTGCCCGGCGCTGAGCATGCCGCCACGCTCGCCCACGTCGGTGTCGTAACCGTCGGGCAGTTCCAGGATGAACGGGTGCGCGTTGGCCGCCTGCGCCGCCGCCTCGATCTGCTCCTGTGTGGCGTAAGGGGCACCGTAAGCGATGTTGGCGCGAACGGAGTCGCGAAAGATCAGCCCGTCCTGCAGCACCACGCCGATGTGGCGCCGCAGCGACTCCTGCCGGTAACGGCGGATGTCCTGGCCGTCGACGAGCACCGCGCCGCCCTCCGGGTCGTAGAGACGTTGCACCAGCGATGCGATGGTGCTCTTGCCAGCGCCGGAAGCCCCGACGATGGCGACCATCTCCCCCGCGGCGATGTGCAGACTCAGCCCGTCCAGAACGGGTTGCTGACCATCGTAGGAAAACCGCACGTCGCGCAGCTGGATTTCACCGCGCACGCCCCGCAACTCCACGGCGCGGGGATCATCAGCCGGATCCTCGGGCGCCTCGTTGATCATCTGCACCACTTCCAGCGCGGCGGATGCCTTGCGCAGCGTGGCGTAGATGCCGGTCAGCCCTTCCACCGGCCCGAACACGCTGCCGATGTAACCGAGAAAGGCGATCACGGTGCCCAAGGTGATTTCGCCGCGAATCACCAGCCAGCCGCCGAAGCCGATGGTGGCCGCGCGCGCCAGCAGGCTTACCGCCTCCTTGACGGTGTTGACGGTGGTGTCGATGACGATGCCGCGCCGGACCGTCCGGTTGGTGCCTCGCACGCCACGCAGAAACGCGCTCAGCTCGCGTTTTTCCATGGCAAACGCCTTGACCGTGCGGATCCCGCCAAGCACCTCGTTGAGGCGCGAGTAGATCGCCGACCAGCCGTTCAGCAGCTTGCGCTCGCGCTCGCTCTGCTCACGTGAAGCGATGACGCCGATGATCGCCGGAATCGGCGCGAACACGGCCAGCACCAGGGCCAGGCGCCAATCCTCGCCCTGCATGATCCAGATAGCGGTGATCAGAAAAGCCAGGCTCGGCAAGGTGCTGAATGCCAGGGTACCGGCGGCGGCAACCAACTGGCCGATGCCACGATCGAGCTTGGTCATCAGCGCGCCTACCTGCTGACCCTGGTGAAAGCTTACCGGCAACGCATGCACCCGGCGCATGGTGCGGGCACGAAGCTCGTACTCGATGGAGACCTGGGTCATCCAGCGGGATATGCCGCCGATGGCATCGATCACCATCTTCAGCAACCAGACCCCGCCGAGCAGGAGCACACCGTCACGGAGGTCCGGCAGAGACGGCTGCTCGGTGAGGCCGTCGATGATGCGCTTGAGCAGAATCGGCTCCAGCGCGGCGAGACAGGCAGCGACGAGGGTGAGCGCCACCGTCGCCGCGATCGGCCGGTGGTAGCCGCGCATCAGTGCGGCCACCTGCCTCATCTGCCGGAATGCCCCAGGCCGCTCGGTGTTTTCGTTCATGAACCCCTTCGAATCAGGTGGGCGGGCCACGCGAGGCGCGCAATAAACAGCAATGCAGCGGCAGGGACAAGTGGGCAAAGGGGGCTCATTGCCAATTGTTAAACAGCCGGAATGGCGATGCTCGCGCGTTGCTGGCGGCACTCAGCGAAAAGCGGGAATCATCAACACCGGTCGTCCGGCAATCTCGCAAAGGTTGGTTGCGGTGCTGCCGATGGTTCTGCTGGCGACCCAACTGCGGCCGTGTTTTCCCAACAGAATGAGCGAGGCATCCTGCTCGGCGGCGTGGCGGGCAATCTCAGCGGATGGCTTGCCGGTCAACAGCGCGCCATCAGCGCGGCCGCCGGCAGCGGCGATGCGCTCGACCAGCCTGGTCAGCGCGGCTCGTGCCGCCGACTCGGAGAGCATCGCGTCGTCAGCGAGCACATGCACGCACTGCAGCTGCTGCGTTCTGGGCGCGAGCGCCACCGCCGCGTTTTCCGCCGCCTCGCCCTGAGCAGAGAAGTCCGTCGCCAGCAGCACGTGGCGCAGCGTGTCAGTGCAAACTGCCTGACATCGAGCCGCGGTTTCATCCGCCCCTGGCTCGATCCATTCGAGCAGCAATGGCAGGGTGGTTTTGCGGATGACCTGCCTGGCGACACTACCGAGAAACAGCCGGCTGAGCAGGTTCTGCCCCCGGGAGCCGATCACCACCAGATCTGCGCCGGCGTCGCGCGCCGCTGCCTGAATCTCATCGGCAGGAACGCCGCTGGTGCGAACCTGAATCTCCACCGACAGCCCCGCCGCGCGGATGGGCTCGGCGCAGGCTTCCAGCCAATCCTCATACTCCTGCTGATGGGCGAGACCGGCGCCCTGCCCATAGCCGAACTGGATCACGTGGGTGAGGATCATGTGCCGTACGCCCCACGACTGCAGCGCCGGCAGGCAGTCGAGGATGGGTTGCTCGGCGGGCGACAGATCGAGTGCGACCAGCGCTCTCTCATACATTTGCCCGGTCTCCTGATGGCAGCTCGCGCTGCGACGTTGGCGCCTCCTGGGGATCGGCTTGCGGAAACCAGCGCCGGGTACGGTTGGCGAAGGCGACCAGCGACAGCATCACCGGGACTTCCACCAGCACCCCCACGACGGTAACCAGGGCGGCGCCGGAATCTAGCCCGAACAGGCCGATCGCCACGGCCACCGCCAGCTCGAAGAAGTTCGACGTGCCGATCAGCGCGCAGGGAGCTGCAACGTTGAAGGGCACGCGCCACAGGCGCGCAGCGCCGTAGGCGATGGCAAAGATGCCGTAAGATTGAATCAGCAGCGGCACGGCGATCAGGGCGATCAGCAGCGGCTGGTCGAGAATGATCTGCCCCTGAAAACCGAACAGCAACACCACGGTCGCCAGCAGCCCGAGCACCGACAGCGGTTTCACCCGCGCGGTGAACTCGGCCACCGCGCGCTCGCCTGCCACCGCCGTCGCTGCGCCGGCGCTGAGCTTCAGCCGGGTAATCACGCCGGCGATCAAGGGAATCACCACGTACAGCCCTACCGACAGCAGCAGGGTCGCCCAGGGCACCTGGATGTCGGTGACCCCCAGCAGCAGCGCGACGATGGGGGCGAACGCGAAGATCATGATGACGTCGTTCAACGCCACCTGCGCCAGGGTGTAGGTGGGATCGCCGCGGGTGAGTTGCGACCAGACGAACACCATGGCGGTGCAGGGCGCGGCGCCGAGCAGAATCAGCCCGGCGATGTACTGACTGGCGTTGGCCGGATCGATCAGGTCGATGAAGAAGTAATGAAAGAACAGCACCCCGAGGCCGGCCATGGTGAACGGCTTGATCAGCCAGTTGACCGTGAGCGTGATGATCAATCCCTTGGGCCGCTCGTGGATGCGCTTCAGGCTCGAGAAATCCACCGACACCATCATCGGGTACACCATGAACCAGATCAGCACGGCGACGACGAAGTTGACCGAGCCATACTCGAAACCGGCCAGCATCTGGAACCCGCCCGGCAACAGACTGCCCAGACCGACGCCTGCGGCGATGCACAGCGCCACCCACAGAGACAGATAGCGCTCGAAAAAGCCGATGGGTTGCGCTGCACTCATTCGAAACAGTCCTCGGGATGTCCGGCGCAGCACTCTTCGGTGAGGTAAGCGATCAGCTCAACCATCAGCGGAATATTGGCCCGGTAGCGTTGGAAACGGCCCTGCTGCTGGACGGTAATCAGACCCGCCTGGGTGAGCGCCTTCAAGTGAAACGAAAGATTTGTCGGTGGCACGCCGAGGGTCGATGCTATCTCGCCGGCGACCATACCTTCGGCGCCTCGCTTTACCAGCAATCGGTAAAGGTCCAGACGCAAGCCGGAAGACAGAGATTCGAAAATGCTGGTAGCCGTGTGCGTGTCCATACCGCAACCCTACGACTATCGATGAATTATTGAAACGATAGCGCCTCTGCGGGCCGGACTTTCTGCAGCAGCGCCACGTTACGGGCGGGAATCTCACAGACCCAGCCGTGCCGCCAGGCCAGGTGGTGGAACGTGGCTTCGCGGTAGAACACCACATGAGTGGGGTCGCGCCGGTAGTGCCAGTTGGCGAACCGGGCGTCGTCGGTCTGAAAGTTGGTCATCAGCGCCAGCCAGCCACCTGGCGCCAGCAGCCGGTCGAGGCGCGCGAACTCCTCGGCAGGACGGTGAAAATGTTCCACCACTTCGGAGCAGGTGATGAAGTCGTAACGGCCCGTCAGCGCAGCGGGGTCGGCGCAGAAGAACGGATCGTAGACCGCCATGGTGTGCCCCGCGGCGCGCAGCATGGCCGCCAGCACCGGCACGGGGCCGCAGCCGTAATCGAGCCCGTGGCGCGCAGGCGCCAGGCGCTCGAGCAATGGCGCCGCCAGTCGCTGCAGAAACCGACGATAGCCGGCGTCATCCGGCGCGTTGCAATGCAGCTGGTATTCGGCCAGTTCCGCTGCCCGGTCAGGCCGCCGGGCCGGGTCGAGAAACGTCGCCTCGCAAACCGGGCAACGCCAGTAATCGCGAGCATCGACGCGCATGAAAAATCGCGACGCCGACGCCGCGCAGACCGGGCAATGCATGCGCTGAAGATGCCCGCTATCCGCGGCGAAAGCCGCTCACTGCGCCGGCCTCCAGTTGCCGTGAAAGCCGAACGGCACCCGGTGATCGAGATAGGCGGTGGCGAGCGGCCCGTCAGCCAGATTCTCGGCATCGAGCACGACCAGGTGGCTGGCCTTGCGATTGTCGTCATAGACATTGGCGAGCACGTAGCCAACCCCCTCGGGCGCATCCGGCGACTTCGGCACGAAGATCGGTTCGTTGGTCGCGCAACCGGCGCCCACGTCGAAAACTTCCATCCTGCCCGTGTGGTGATCCACGCGGCCGATGCCATTGAAGCCGCCGACACGGAATTCCGGGTTGCTGTCGCAGGCGACGAAGCCATAGCGGTAAGACAGCCCGGTGCGGCGCTCGTCGAGGCGCGGAAACTCGCAGGCGACGTCGTGCAGACGTTCGCTCTTGTAGTCGCTGGTATTGCCAGCGAGATCGAAGGTCCAGCGGGTGAGGCGCGGAATCGCCTTGCTCGCATCCCCCGGGGTACCGTCCGGATGCGGAAACAATGGCGCCTGCTCGAACTCGCAGACGTCGCAGACCACCCTGTCGCCGTCGCTGTGGGCGTTCATCGGGTGAAACACGTAGGATGCATCGCCACGGAACCAGCGGATGTCGGCGACGCTGCCGCGCCGCGGCATGATGCCGATGTGGTTGCCCTTCTCCGGCTCCCAGGCATAGACGGGGGCGCCCTGCATGGCGCGCTCCATGGAGCCGGTCAGCGGCATGATCGGGAAGATCACATGGTCGCGAGTGACGATGAAGTCGTGGACCATCGCGGCGTACGGCGCGCGAAAGCTCTCGGAGCGCACCAGCCGGCCGTCACGGTCGACCACGTGGAAGGACATGTGCTCGGAAATCAGACCGTCGGCGTTGTAGCCGAAGAACAGCATCTCGCCGGTCTCGGCATCGATCTTCGGATGCGCCGTCATCGGCCCGGTGAGCTTGCCGTCGAAGGTCCATGGCCCGATGGAGTCGAGGGTGACCGGGTCGATCTCGAACGGCGCGTGCGCCTCTTCCAGCGCCAGCAGCCGGCCGGCGTGCCAGACCACGTTGGTGTTCGCCAGGCCGTCCGTCTCCACCCCCATGACCCGCGGGTCGGAGGCCATCGGGTTGAACGGCGCGAACAGGGATTCCCCCGCCTCGTGCTCGAGCTTCCACTTTACGGTGCGCACCCAGCGGTTGCGATACGCCACCCGGCCGTTATCGATGTGAAACGCGTGAATCATGCCGTCGCCGGCGAACCAGTGATGATCGCCCCGGGGTGCGAACTGCGGGTTGGCGCCGTTGCGATAGAACGAGCCGTTGAGATCGGCGGGAATTTCACCCTCCACTTCCAGATCGGGCGCATCGGCCTCCATGCGCAGCGGTGCGAAGCCGCCGACGAGTTGCGGATGCCTGGGAAATCGCTTGGCCATCGTCATTCTCCCGTGTGGTTGTTTCCGGCGTAACGCCGGGTAGTCGCGATCTCGGCAAGGGCTGGCGCCTCTGCCAGGGCGGCCTGGGCCTCCACCAGCCATGCCTCGAGGGTGCGTGCCGCGGCGCCGCGCAGCGCACCGAGCAACACCAGCCCGGCCGCATAGCGCATGCCCGGCAGCAACCGATCGCCAGGCAGGTGGCCGCCGCTCCAGATCACCGCGGTGCCGATGCACGCCGAGGTGATCTGCCCCGCCAGCAGGCCGACATCGACCCAGCCCGCCAGCCGGCGCTGCAGCCGCAGCGTCGTGAGTTGCGCCGCCAGCGCCGCGGCAAGCCGTTCCGCCAGCCGCTGCTGGATCTCCGCGGTAGCGTCAAGCGAGGTGAAGGCCGCGAGCAGCCGCCGGTGATAGCCGTCGCGTTCCAGCATGTGCTGAGCGCAGCGGTCGATGAGTTCGACCAGCCGCGGCAGGCCTTCCGGCGCATCGGGCTGCCGCGCCGTGGCCAGCAGGCTGCTGAAGTGGTCTTCGATGGCGGTGGCGAGCAATTTGTCCTTACCGCCGAACTGGTTGTAGAGCGTCGGCACGCTGACCCGACAGCGCTCCGCCAGATCGCGCACCGTCACCGCCTCGTAACCGCGCTCAGCGATCAGACGTCGTGCCGTCTCGAGGATGTGCGCCCGGCGCTGCCGCTGCTGTTCCGCCATCAGGTCCATGCCGCCATCAAATCAGCTTTAACGTGTTAAAACAACTGAGCTGCGTTAAACGCGGGCCACGACCACCCCACATTGATGTCCTTCAAGCCCGCACCCGCAGCAGGCGGTTACCATGGCGATTCGAGGGCCACCAGTGGAGGGGGAAATGGTCGGTTACACGAACGAGCCGCCTACTGTGGCCGTGGCTCCGCGATGGGCGGCGTGATCAGGCGCCTGCTGGCCATCGGCCTGGACGGTTTCGAAACCACCCTGGCCGAGCGGCTGATGTCCGAGGGTCGCCTGCCCAATCTGGCCGCGGCCATGGCCCAATCGGCCCGCGCCAATCTCGACCACGGTCCCGCGAAACGCACCGGGCTCGCCTGGGAGCACTTCGCCACCGGGTTGACGCCGGCGGGCGCGCAGCGCTGGTCGGCCGTGACCTTCGAGGCGCAACGCTACCGCTGCTGGCAGGAGGTCACCCGGCTGGCGCCCTTTCCTTCGCGACTGCCCTTGGAAACCGTGGTGTTCGACGCCCCCTACTTCGATCTGCAACAGGCGGAACGCGTCCGCGGTCTGGTCAGCTGGGGGGCCCACGACCCGGGCACCAGCCGGCGCGCCCGACCGGACTCGCTGCTGGACGAGGTCCGGGCCCGCTTCGGTGAGTATCCCGCAGCGGCCTACATCTACGGTTTTGCCTGGGCGAGCCCGGAGCGGGTCCGGCGGATGGGCGCAGCCCTGGTGGCCGCCACCCGCCAGCGCACCGCCATCAGCCGCTGGTTGCTCGGCGAGCGCTGCCCCGAGTGGTCCCTGGGCGTGGTGGTGGCAAGCGAGCTGCACTCGGCCGTGGAAGCCCTCTGGCACGGCGTCGATCCGGACCACCCGCTGCACCACCTCTCCTCCGCGGAGCCCGCCCGCCGGGCGCTGGAAGCCGTGTACGAAGCAACCGACGAGTTGATCGGCGAGCTCGCCGCCGGCTTCCCCGACGCGGCCCAGCTGATTTTCTCGATGCATGGCATGGGGCCCAACGACTCCGACGTGCCGAGCATGGCGCTGCTGCCCGAGTTCCTGTACCGCCGCAGCTTCGGCAGGCCGCTGCTTGGCGAGGGCAACGGCGAGGCGACGTCCCTGCCGATGGTGGCAGAGCAGGAGAGTTGGGACGCGCACGTCGATGCGCGCATGCTGGAGCGCCCCGACCGGGGCCATCCGCTGCTGTTCCGGCTGCGGCGCAAGGCTCGCCACATCACCGGCGGCGGGAGTGTTCGGCAGCGCCGCGCCGAAGCCGACAGTGGCCGACTGTCCATCGGCTGGATGCCGGCCGCCTGGTACGCGCCCCATTGGCCGCGCATGCCCGCTTTCGCCCTCCCATCCTTCTACGACGGTCAAATCCGCCTGAACGTGTGCGGCCGGGAAGGCAACGGCTTGGTGACGCCCGAGTACTACGACATGGCTTGCCGCCAGATCATCGCCGACCTGACGCGCTGCACCGACCCGCGCAACGGTCGATCTGTGGTCCGGGAGGCCATACGCACACACCCAGGCGACCCCATGGGGGTGACGGCGACCGAGGCGGACGTGGTGGTGCGCTGGCGAGGCTCGCCGCTGGCGTTCGCCGTCCCTGACGGCGGCGTCATCGGGCCCCTCGCCTATCGGCGTCCGGGTGGGCACACCGGAGGCCACGGCATCTCGCTGTGGCGCGGCCCGCACTTCCCGCCGGGGGAACGCCCCGCGCGCTCTGCCTTCGACGTGGTGCCGACCATCATCGACTACCTCACCGGAGACGCCTTAGCGGCCGGCGTGGACGGCAACAGCTTTCTCCCCAGCCTGGCCCCGGGCAACGTGACGCTGCCGCTGTCGCGGGGATGAGTTGCCGACCCGGCCGGCAGCGGCGTATGGTAGCGGGCTTATGAGGATCGGCATTAACGGCACCGGGCTGGTACAGAAAGCCTCGGTCGACGCAGTCACGGCTCACGCCCAGGAGGCGGCAAGTGCCGGTTTCAGCAGCTATTGGCTGGCCGAGCACCCCACCGGGGGGTTCGATGCGCTGACGGTTCTCGCCCTGGTGGGTCAGCGGGTCGGCGGGTTGGAACTCGGCACCGCCATCGTTCCCACCTTCCCGCGCCATCCCATGGCACTGGCCGGCCAGGCCCTGACTACGGCAGCCAGCATCGATCATCGGCTCACGTTGGGCATCGGCCTGTCCCACGAGCCCATGATGGCCCAGTTGGGCATCGGCTTCGACAAGCCCATTCGCCACCTGCGCGAATACCTGACCATACTCATGAGCCTGATGCGCACCGGGAAGGCGGATTTCACCGGTGCTACGCTGGCGTGCCAGGCCGAGCTGTTCAAACAGCCCGATGGCAACACGCCGGTGGTGGTGGCCGCCTTGGGGCCCCAGGCGCTGAAGGTGGCCGGCACCCTGGCCGACGGCACCACCCTCGCCTGGGTGGGGCCGAAAACCGTGCGCGAGCACATCGTGCCCCGCATCAGCGCAGCCGCCGCGGCCGCCAACCGCCCCCCACCACGCATCATCGCCACCCTGCCGGTGTGCGTCACCACGGAGCCGGCGGCGGTACGGGCTGCCATCGCCAAAGGTCTCGCGATGTACGGCAGACTGCCGTCGTACCGCGCCATGTTCGAGCGCGAAGGCGCCGATGGGCCGGAGGACGTTGCCATCGTCGGCAGCGCCGCCGAGGTCGGCGACCAGCTGCAGGCCCTGGCGGACGCTGGCGTCACCGACTTCGCCGCCTCCGAGTTCGTGCGCACGCCGGACGAGCGCGAGGCGACTCGGGCGTTGCTGCGGGAACTGATTGCGCACGACGGCTGAGCAGCCGGGCGCAATCGTGGGGCTCTGCGTTTGTGCGCCGGTTCACGGCGCTTTCGACCTCAAGCGGTAGGCTGGTCTCATCGACAGCGCAACGAATGCAGCGGAAGCCATGCCCACGACCCATCGACTCAGCCGTATCTGCACCAATGTGCCGGGACTCCTGCTCTCGGCGCTGGCGGTGACCCTGACATGCGCAGCCGTGGGCGCAAGGGCCGATACCCTGTTCGGCGTCTACGCCGGCGCCGGCGCCTGGGCGCCGAACCCCTCCGGCAACGCCAGCTCCGGCGGCTCCGAGGTGGATCTGGAGCGTGATCTCAACCTCGGGAAAAAGCGCAACAATCTGGCCTACCTGCGCCTGGAGCACGGGGTGCCCATTCTCCCCAACCTGCGGCTGAACTACACCGACGTACTCACCGACGGCCGCAACACCCTCGGCCGCTCCATCGAATTCAACGATCGGCAGTTTCTGATCGCCGAGCAGGTGTCATCGAAAATCGACCTGACCCAGATCGATGCGGTCGCGTACTACGAGGTGCTGGACAACATCGTGTCCCTGGATCTCGGGTTGACCGCCCGCTGGTTCGACGGCGAAGTGGAGATCGCTTCGGAGAGCGACGTGGCAAGGGCCGAGTTCACCGGGGTGCTACCGCTGCTTTACGCACGCGGCGAGCTGAAATTGCCGTTCACGGGTCTGTGGCTCGGCGCCGAGATGCAGGGAATCGGCTACAGCGGCAACCGCCTGCTCGACGGCAGCGCGCAGTTCGGCTGGCGCTCTGCCTTCGGCCTGGGCGCAGAAGTCGGCTGGCGGATGTTCGAGTTGCGGCTGGACGACTTCGACGACATCGACTCCGCGCGGATGGAATTCAAAGGCCCCTACCTGGCATTGAATTACCACTTCTGATGCGCGCGCTGATGCCGCGCCGAAGTTGCCCGGCGACCGATCGCGCCAGCAACAACGGTCGCGGCCGACCGGGGATGGCTTTGGCGGCGCGCTGGTAGCACTCCGGATCGAGGTAGCCTGCCCCGTTGGTGATGGCGTCGCGGCCAAGAAAAGCTTCCAGCGCTGGTATGTTTCGTCGGCAGCGCTGCAACCC
>JBLRXD010000044.1:0-20945 GCA_047920935.1 Pseudomonadales bacterium
GCGCTTCGACCTGCACCGCATCGACGGCTACCGCAACTTCTGCAACAAGCTGTGGAACGCAGCCCGGTTCGTGCTGATGAATTGCCAGGCGGAGGACCTCGAGGGCGAGGCGACCCTGAGCCTGGCAGATCGGTGGATTCTGTCGCGCACCCACCACCTGCTGGCCGCCTCGGATCGGGCGGTGGATACCTATCGGTTCGACCTGTACGCAGCCGCCGTGTACGACTTCGCGTGGCACGAGTACTGCGACTGGTATCTGGAACTCACCAAGCCGCTGCTGTGGAACGAAGACACCCCTGCCGCTGTGCTGCGCGGCACGCGGCGCACCCTGCTGACCGTGCTCGAAGCGCTGCTGCGCATCGCGCACCCCATGATCCCCTTCATCACCGAAGCGATCTGGCGGGAAACGGCACCGCTGCTCGACATCCGCGGGGCCACCATCATGCTGCAGCCGTTCCCCGAGGCCGACGACTTCTCAGCGGATCCCGAGGCCGATGCTGCCATCGCCTGGCTGCAAGGCATGGTGCTCGGCGTGCGCAACATCCGCGGCGAAGCCAACCTCAAGCCGAAGCAGATGGTGAACGTGCTGCTGCAGGGTGGCAACGACCGCGACCGCACCCTGGCGGCAGCCACGGAGGATCTGTTCCGCCGCCTGGCCGGGGTCGAGGCGGTGTCGTGGCTCGCACCCGAGGATACGCCGCCAGCCAACGCACTGAGCCTGGTGGGCGAACTCAAGATCATGATCCCGCTGGCGGGTCTCATCGATCTGGAGGGGGAACGCGCCCGGCTGCAGAAAGAGTTCACCAGAAAGCAGCAGGAACTGCAGCGTCTCACGGCGAAACTCGACAACCCGGAGTTCGTCGACAAGGCGCCCGAGGCGGTGGTGGCCAGAGAGCGGCAAAAGCAGCGGGACGCCGAAGCGGCGCTGTCGACGCTGCAAACGCAGCTTGCTACGATCAGCAACGCTTGACTTCGAGCGCTCCCAAGAGGATTGATCGATGACGGCTTTCGAAAACGCCCAGAAGTTCTTCCACGCCTGCGAATCGCTGCATGGCTGGAGCGGCTGCAAAGATCTCGTCGCCCCCGGCGCGACCTTCGTCGCCCAGAGCGAGCCCATCGCCGACATCGTCACGGTAGAAGGCTACTGCGAGTGGATGAAGTCTTTCGGCACCGAGGTGGTTCCCGGCTGCGGCTATGAAATTCATGCCCAGTCGTTCGACGCCGACACCCGCGTGGCGACTTTCTTCGCGACCTTCACAGGCACCCACACGGGCGCCGGCGGCCCGCAGCCGCCCACCGGCCAGTCGGTCAGCGCGCACTATGTCTATGCCCTCGACATGGACGCCAACGACCGCGTCGCCCACATGGTGAAGATCTGGAACGCGCCCTGGAGCATGCGGCAGCTCGGCTGGATCAACTGACCTCCGGATCGCTTTCATGGAAAACCCCGCTTTTCCTCAAGCGACCGCGGCGGCCGCAGGCCGCTTGGCCGCTCCTACAGCGCGAGCACCACCTTGCCGATCGTGTCGTTGCCGGCGACCAGCGCGTGCGCTCGCTCGGCTTCCTGAATGGGGATCACCGCCTCGATCACCGGCTCGATGGCCCCGGACTCGAACAGCGGCCAGACGCGCGACTGCAGCGCATCCATCACCGCCGCTTTCTCGCTGATGGGCCGGGCCCGCAGGGTCGAGCCGATGATCCGCGCGCGCTTCATCATCAGCAGGCCGAGATTGATGTCGGTTTGGGCCCCGCCCATGAGGCCGATCAGCACCAGCCGACCGCCGACGTTGAGGTAGCCCAGATTGGCCATCAGGTAAGCAGCGCCCACCGGATCGAGGATCACATCCACGCCGCCGGCCTCCGCCCAGGCCTTCACCACCTCGTGGAAGTCGTCAGCGTGCCGGTCGGCACCGCCCTCGGCGCCCAATTCGACACAGCGTGCGATCTTGTCGGCACTGCCGGCGGTGACGAAGCAGGGGTTGTGAAACGCCTTGCACATGGCGATGGCCGCCGTGCCGACGCCGCTGGCGCCGGCATGCAGCAGTACCCGCTCCTGCTTCTGCAATCCAGCCTCCATGTAGAGGTTGAGGTAGGCGGTAGCGAACACCTCGGGAATGGCCGCGGCGCGGATGGCGTCGAAGCCATGCGGCACCTTCAGCACCTGCCCCGCGGGCACCACGACCTGCTCGGCGTAGCCGCCACCGGAGAGCAGCGCGCACACCTGATCGCCAGGCACCACGCGGCTGACGCCCTCGCCCACCTCCAGCACCTCGCCCGCGCACTCCAGGCCGAGAATCGGGCTGGCGCCGGGAGGCGGCGGATAGCCGCCGGAGCGCTGCACCAGATCGGCGCGGTTGATGGCGGTGGCTTTGACGCCGATGCGCACCTGGCCGGGGCCGAGGTCAGGGGTTGGGGCGTCGGCCCAGATGAGGGTGTGGTTTTCCAGGAGGATGGCTTTCATGTTTGCTATCGCGATCGGGAGATCGCTCCTACGGTGGTTTTCGGGTCGCGATCGGGAGATCGCTCCTACGGTTGCGGCTCGGGTTACCAGGACATGCGCATCTTGACGCCACGGCCGTGCAGGTACTGCTTCAGCTCGCTGACCCGATAGTCCCCGAAGTGCACCATGGAGGCTACCAGAGCGGCATCGGCTTTGCCCGTGGTGAGGGCTTCGTAGAGGTGCTCGGGTTTGCCGGCGCCGCCGCTGGCGATCACCGGGATGCGCACCGCCTCGGCCAGCATGGCGGTGAGCTTCAGCTCGTAGCCTTCGCGGGTGCCGTCGGCATCGATGGCGTTCACCACCAACTCGCCGGCACCCAGGCGCTCGCCTTCCAGAGCCCATGCCAGCGCGTCCCGGCCCACCGGGGTGCGGCCGCCGTTGATGACGATCTCGTAACCGGAAGGGCAGATGGCGCTTACCGGCACCGCCTTGATGTCCATGGACAGCACCACGTTCTGGTTGCCGATGGCATCGGCGCACTCGGCAATCAGCGCCGGCCGTTGCACCGCCGCGGAGTTGACGTTGATCTTCTCCGCACCGGCGAGCCGCAGGTCGGTAGCGTCCGCTACCGTACGAACGCCGCCGCCCACGGAGAGCGGAATGAACACCTGCTCGGCCACCGCCTCCACCACGTCGAGCATGATGCGGCGCTTGTCGCTGGACGCGGTGATGTCGTAGAACACCAACTCGTCGAGCCCGTCTTCGTAATACTCCCGAGCCTTCTGCACCGGATCGCCGATGTCGCGGGTATCGACGAACCGCACGCTCTTGGCCAGTTTGCCGTCGCGCACATCGAGACAGGCGATGAGTCGTTTGCTCAGCATGGATGGTTGCTCATTGCGCTGATCCTGGCGGTATCCGTCAGCACGTGCCGTCCCACTCGGCGAAGCGCTGCAGAACCTTCAGGCCGATGCGCCCACTCTTTTCCGGGTGGCACTGCATGCCGAAGTAGTTGTCCCGGCCCAGGGCGCAGGCGAACTCGACCTCGTAGTCGGTCACGGCGAACACGTCTTCGGGGCGCGCCGGCTGCGGATAGTAACTGTGGACGAAGTAGAATTCGTCGCCTGGGGCCACGTCCTGAAGCAGCGGGTGAGGCCTGGTCACCCGCACCTCGTTCCAGCCCATGTGAGGAATTTTCAGCTCCGGGCGGGTGAAGGCGAAGCGCCGCACCTGGCCGGGAATGACCCCCAAGGTATCGGTGTCGTTCTCTTCGGAGCGGTCCAGGGAGATCTGCATGCCCAGGCAGATGCCGAATACCGGAGTACCGCTGCGAATGGCCTCGCGCAGTGCCTCATCCATGCCGTTGGCCCGGAGGCTGCGCATGGCGCTGCCGGCCGCGCCCACGCCAGGGAAGATGATGCGATCCGCCCGCCGCAGGCGCTCTGGATCAGCGCTGATCTCGGCGTCTACGCCCACCTCATGACAGGCGCGCTGCACGCTGCGGAGATTACCCGCGTCGTAGTCGATGATGACGGCCACGGCTTTCCGATGACAACTCGAAGGAGCGCGGATACTATCGCAATTGCCCGCCCCTAGACAAAAATCCCGCGATCCACGATTTACGACGCACGAAGGAGGGAGGCGCAGTGGCGCAAGGCATTCTATTGGTGAATCTCGGCACCCCGGCGTCTCCGGGCACGGCCGACGTGCGCCGCTATCTGGGCGAGTTTCTGATGGACCCTTACGTGCTCGACGTGGCCTGGCCGCTGCGGCGCATGATCGTCTCAGGCTTCATCCTGCCGTTTCGCCCGAAGCGCAGCGCCGAGGCCTACGGCAAGATCTGGGATGCCGCCGGGCCTGGAACCGGCTCACCGCTGCTGCACTACAGTCGATGTCTGGAGCAGGCGCTGCGCGAACACGTGGGCCTGCCATGCGAGCTCGCCATGCGCTACGGCCAGCCGAGCCTGGCATCCGCGGTAGCGCGACTCGAGCAGCAAGGCGTCAGCGAGCTGCTGCTGGTGCCGCTGTACCCCCAGTTCGCTGATTCCACCTGCAGCACCACGGTGCGCGCGGTGACGAAGCTGGTCGAAAACCGCATGAAGCTGCACGTGCTGCCACCCTTCTACGCCCGCGGCGATTACATCGACAGCCTCGCGACCACAGTCAGGGAGCATCTACCGGAGCAGTGGGACCATCTGCTGCTGAGCTACCACGGGCTTCCCGAGCGCCACATCACCCGGGCAGACCCCACCGACAAGCACTGCCTGCAGTCGCCCGACTGCTGCAGCGTGCGCTCGCCCGCGCACGCAACCTGCTACCGGCACCAATGCTTTCGAACCTCGGAACTGCTGGCCGCAGCCCTGGGTATCGATGCGCAGCGTTACAGCGTCAGCTTTCAGTCCCGCCTCGGCCGCCTGCCGTGGCTGTCGCCATACACCGACCAGACGCTGGCGGCGCTGCCGCACCACGATGTGCGCCATCTGGCGGTCGCCTGCCCGGCATTCGTGGCCGACAACCTGGAGACGCTGGAGGAGATCGGCATGGCGGGCCGCGAGACCTTCCTCGCCGCCGGCGGCGAGTCCTTTACCCTGATCCCGTGTCTGAACGATCGCGCCGACTGGATCACCGCTCTGGCTGGGTGGTGCCAACAGGCGCTGCTCAGCCGGGCTGCCTGACCGCCCACCTGGAGCCCGCCCGTGAAAGCCACCCTCCTCGCAGTCTTGGTCACGTGCTGGGGTTTGTCGATCGGCGGGCCGGCGCATGCCGCGCCCCCGCTGACGCCCCAGCAACACGCCGAGATACGGCTGATCGTCGAACAGCAGCGCATAACGGCGGAGCAGCAGCACATCGCCGAGCTTCGGCGCATGGCCGAGCAGCAACGCACGGCGGATCGGCAGCGGCTGATCGATCAGCAGCGCGCGGCAGATCAGCAGCGCGCGACCGCGCGCATCGACCTTTACGGGCTATACAGCAGTCAGCGCTGGGCACTGGATCTCGATGACCGGACGCGCGCGCTCGCGCCGGAACGGCACGCGCAGTTGGAGACGCAGCCGCGAACGTCGACGTTTCACATGCTGGTGCCCGAGGTTTCGGTATCGAAGTGACCGTAGTTTCATCAGGCGGAGAAGGCAGACATGACGCAAGGCGACTGGCAGACGGCCCGGCAGGCGTTGGCCCGGGACGGGGTGATCCATGTTCCCGGCGGCTTGTCCGGCACCGATATGGATGTGGTGGAGGCGGCATTCGACTGGATGCTCGCGCACCCGGGGCCGGGCGCCGAGAAGCGCTACACGCACGAAGCGGCGACGTTTTACGAATCCACCGGCTATACGCCCAGCGAGCCTGCGTTCAGACGCATTTTCGAGGAGACCCCGCTCGTCGCGATGGTGCGGGCCCTTTATGGGACGGAGCGGGTCTGGTACCTGGGCGAGCAGCTGTTTCACAAGTACGGCGGCCATGCCCGCCGCACCCCGTGGCATCAGGATCTTTCCTACCTGCCTTTCGGCGGCGACTCGGTCATCGGCATCTGGATCTCACTCGGCGACCTGCCGCGGGAAGCATGCCTCGAGTTCGTCCGTGGCTCCCACCGGGGCGAACTCTACAATGGGGCCAGCTACCTCGACCTCGACGACGACACCCACCCGCTGTATCCCGACAGCGCGATGCCGCGGCTTCCGGACATCGAGGCGAACCGCGAGCGTTGGGACATCGTGTCGTGGCCGATCGCCCGCGGCGATCTGCTGGTGTTCCACCTCGCCACGCTGCACGGCGGCGGCGGCACCACACCCGGCATCGAGCGGCGCTCGCTGACGCTGCGGTTCTTCGGGGAGGACGCGCTGTGGACCGACCCGCTGCCGCAGCCTGATCCGAACGCCTTTGCGGCCAGGCGCAGCAAGGCCGTGCGGGATGCCGGCGCCCGCCCGGCGGCGCGCGTGCCCACGGTACCGGGCGAGCCGTTGCATCGCAGCGGCCAGTTCGTCGAGTTCTAGCCCGAGCGTCATCGCGTCCAGCCACACGTGGCCGTTGCCGGACGCGCCCAGCAACGACTGATCCGTGCTGACCCGGGTCTGTTCGGCGCCGAGAGCGACGCCGACACTGCGCTGGTCAATCTATCCGGGCTGACCGCAGACCAGGCGTTTTCGAGCCCGGACGGAATCAGCTTCACGAACAGCACGGGGTTGTTCTGGATCCAGACCGACGACGACGCCATGACGCACAAATCCAACTGCATGCTGCTGGCGGCGGTGCCCGGCCAGGTCGGCGACGGCAATCGGCTGACGCTCGACTACGGCAGCGGATCCGTAACCACCCACATCGGCGCCCGCCCGACGCAGGCCACGCTCAAGCGCTTCCTCGTCGGCCCGGTCGATCAGGAGATCACAGGCCTCGCGGAAACACCGGATGGCCGCGTGCTGTTCATCAACGTCCAGCATCCGGGTAGCGGCGCCCCGGTGGCCACCGCGCCCGACCCGAGCGAGTACACCAGCCACTGGCCGGGCAATGCCGGCTATGGAGCGGGGGGCGCCAATGCGCGGCCGCGATCGGCCACGGTGATGATCGTCAAAGACGATGGCGGCACCATCGGCAGCTGAACGAGGCCCCGGTGCGTTTGTCCCTCCTATCCTCAATCGGTGCTTCGGGTTATGGTCTGAATTGGTCTGTGGAGGTGTGACGATGGACTGGCAGCAATACGAGTTGGAGAACGAGCAGCGACTGGAGAACGCGCGCGCGCACGCCGCAACGCTTCCGCTGGAGAAGATCGACGTCGCCCACTGGGACCTGATGCGCTTCGATACCATCTGGCCCTACTTCGAGCGCCTGCGCCGCGAGGCGCCCGTCTACTACCATGAAAACAGCATCGTCGGTCCGTACTGGTCGGTGACGAGTTACGACCTCATCAAGGCGGTCGATACCGACGCCGGCCGTTTCTCCTCCGAGCCGACCATCGGGCTGGATATGCCGCCGGAGCAGGATGCGGCGTCGAGCTTCATCGCCATGGACGACCCGAAACATGCGCAGCAGCGCAAAGCCGTCGCACCGGTAGCCGGCCCGCGAAATCTCGCCGCACTGGCGCCGACGATCCGGCAGCGGGTGGCTGCAATTCTCGACAGCCTGCCCATCGGCGAGCCTTTCAACTGGGTGGAGCGCGTATCCATCGAGCTCACCACGCAGATGCTCGCCACCTTGTTCGACTTTCCTTTCGAAGAACGCCACAAGCTGACCCATTGGTCCGATATAGCGACGTCCCCTCGCAAAGCAGGCTTCTGGAACACACTGGAAGAGCGCGACCGGGCGCTCAACGAGTGTCTGTCGCGTATGACCGAGCTGCGCGACGAGCGGGTGGCCCAGCCGGGCGGACACGACCTGCTCTCGATGCTGGCGCACAGCGAGAGCACCCGCAGCATGCCGCCGCGTGAGTTCCTGGGAAATCTGATCCTGCTCATCGTCGGTGGCAACGACACGACGAGAAACTCCATCTCAGGCGGAGTTGTCGCAATGAATCGATGGCCGGAGGAGTTCGCCAAGCTCAAGGCCGACCGGTCGAAGATTCCCAACGCTGTGGCCGAAATCATCCGCTGGCAGACACCGCTGGCATTCATGCGTCGCACGACGACGGAGAATGTCGATATTGGCGGCAGGACCATTCCTGCGGGAGAAAGGGTGTTGATGTGGTATGCCTCCGGCAATCGGGACGAAAACGTCTTCGAGGATGCCGACATCCTGCAGATCGACCGCGGCAACGCTCGCCAGCACCTTGCCTTCGGTTACGGCGTGCACCGCTGCATGGGCAACCGCGTCGCCGAGTTGCAGCTCAACATCCTCTGGGAGGAGCTGCTCGACCGTTACAGCCAGATCGAGGTGGTTGGCGCGCCGGTGAGGGCCATCTCCAACTTCGTCCGTGGCTACACGCAGCTGCCGGTAAGGCTGCACGTCTGAGCGACCGTGGCGCTAGGCCTGGCGCACCTCGAAGCCCGGCGCCGGGAAGTGCACCATCACCAGGCCGGTCTCGGGCGCTTCGCGCTCGATGACCACTTCTTCGGCGGACCAAGCCGCCAATCGGCCGCGCACCGGGATCTTGCCGTAATCCACCGGGGCGACGTCGACCTCCTGGCCGAGGCTGAAGCCCCCCGGCAGATCATTGACAATGGCGGGCAATTGCGGCGTCGCCGCTTTGGCCGCTGCCAACGCGGCCTCGCCGGTGGAATCCTCCACCCGGCCGTGGCCGAACGCCGCCATCTCGTCCATCCACACCCGCACGTTGCCGTAAGCATCGAGCAGGGGCGCGTTGGTGCGGTTATTGTTGACGAACCACAGGCAGTGGTAGACGGAGAAGTCGGCAATGCTCGGCCGGCTGCCGAACAGAAAGCCTTCGCCAAGCCCGCCGTTGAACTCCTCCAGATAGTGCCGCAGGTAGGCGGTAGCCGCGTCAGCGGAGAAGCTGGTGATGCTGGCGCCCTGGGTCAGCTGGGCCCGATCCTTCTGGAACGCGGCCGCCTCCTCGGGCGGGAAGCCGCCCATCATCGCCGCCACCGCCTTGGGCGAGAAGTTCAGCGCCACGGTCACCTGGAACAGTTGCGTGTCTGCCCAGTCCGCCACCCGATGGGCGGTGAATCCGTGGCTGTAGAGTTCCCCATTGCCGCAATGCCGGGCCAGCGCCCGGGAGATGATCTTGGTATCGCAGTAGACGTTGGCGCCGATCTGCAGCACGGGTGTCCTGCGGTAGCCGCCGGACAGGGGCATCAGCAGCGGGCGCGGCATGATGCTGGGGATGACCACCGAATTCCACGTCAGCCCCAGATACCCCAGCAGCAAGCGTACCTTTTCAGAGAACAGCGATGCCGGGTAGTGATGCAGATAGATATCCATGGGCGCTCCGGTCAGACGGTTTCCGCCCATTCTGACACGGCCGCATAAAAATCCTGAACCAGCGGCTGAGAAAACATGGATTTGCGGGCAACGAAGCGCACCGGGCGGTGCAGGCCGGCTTCCCGCAGGCTGATCCACTGGTCCTCGGCCACCCCGAGGGTCCGCGCCACGCCTTCGGGAACGAGGCCGTGGCCGAACCCCGCCAGGGCCATCTGCGCCACCGAGAAGAACGACTCCAGCGACACCCGGCGCGTCAGATTCAGGCGCCGCATGTCGTCTTCGATGGAACGCCACGCCCCCGAGCGGGATTCGATGGTGATCACCGCCAGTTCGTCACCGACCACGTAGCCGATCGGCTCCAGCCCCGACGGCAGCACCACCATGGCCTCCCGGCGAATCACCTCGCTTTGCAGATCGGTATCGGCATCCGGCGAGCCGGTGCAGATGCCCACCATGTACTCGCCGGAGCGAATGCGGTCGAGCACCACCGGCGAGCGCTGGGCGTGAAATGCGAACTCCACCTCCGGCATGCGCTGCTGCACCCGCGCGAACAGCCGCGGCCCCCAGCTTGCGAGGATGGCCTCGGAGACCCCGAGAATGATCTTGCCGCGGCGCAGGGCGTTGTCCTCGAGGAACACGCTGCGCAATTCCGACAGTACCGGGGTCACCTTCTCAACCAGACGGGTGCCGTGGTGGGTGAGCACCACCCGCCGACCGTGGCGCTCGATCAGGGCCCGATCGTAGTAACGCTCCAGCGCCGCGATGCGCTTACTCACCGCAGACTGAGAGATCTTCAGCACCGTGGCGGTTTCCATCATGGTGCCGGTCTTCGACAGGGTCACCAGGGTTTCCAGATTCTCGAGCATGACCGTACCCGCCGCGTTCGATTCCAATTAAGGAAGGATGATATTCCTCTTATTCGCTTTTCTCATGAAAATGAACCGCGCAGAGTTGCGCCACACGTAGGAGCGATCTCCCGATCGCGATCTGAAGATCGCTCCTACAACAGAGGAATCTCCGTTGCTGAACCTGCTCATCCTCGTCAGCGTGCTGCTCACCGCGGTGCTCTCGGGCATCCTCGGCATGGCCGGCGGGATGATCCTGATGGCCATTCTGGTGGCGGTGCTGACGGTGCCCGCGGCCATGGTGCTGCACGGAGCCGTGCAGGCGGTGTCGAATGGCTCGCGCGCGCTGTTCCTGTGGCGGCACGTGCAGTGGCGCATCCTGCCGCCCTACGTCGCCGGCGCGATCCTGGCCGTGGCCGGCTTCGCCACCATTGCACTGGTGCCGCAACCGGGCGTGGTGCTGCTGCTGGTCGGCAGCATGCCGTTCGTCGGCCGGGTAATGCCGAGCCCGGAATTTCTCGACATGAGTCGTTGGCCGACGGCGATGGGGTGCGGCGTGGTCGTCACCGCGGCGCAGCTGCTGGCCGGAGCTTCAGGCCCGTTGCTCGACATGTTTTACCTGCAGTCGACGCTCAGCCGGCATCAGATCGTCGCCAGCAAGGCGATCACGCAGACCCTCGGGCACCTGCTGAAGCTGATCTATTACGGCGCGCTCATCGGCACCGCCGGGGAGCTGCCGCCGTGGCTCTACGCCGCGGCCATGCTGACGGCCATTGCTGGCACGCGGGTGGGCACGCGGCTGCTGGATAGCCTCGCCGACCACGAGTTTCGGCGCGTCAGCGGTTGGGTGATTCTGGCGATCGGCGGGGCCTGCGTGGTGCAGGGGGGAAGGATGCTGGTGTGATGGATCGGTGGAAGCGGCGCCATCGCGGTCTGGAGACCGCTCCCACCAAAACCAGTCAGGCTGGCTTGACGACGAACAGCAGATCGCCGGCGTTCACCTGCTGGCCCGAGGCCATGTTGATGCGGGTCACCACGTACTCGCGCGACTCGTCGTAAAGCTGGTCGTCGCCGCCGTTGAAGTCGGCCAGCTTCAACGGCGTGAACAGCTTCATGGCCTCGAGCTGACCGATGGTGTGACGCACCGAGATGCGATCGCCCACCGCCACGTACTCGGGCTCGGTCGGCGTCGGCGTGGTGTAGAAAATGGCCGCCGCCGGCGCCAGCACCTTGAGCTCGTCGCTGCCGTCGATGCGAATGGCATCCATATCGATGGCTGCGGACATCTCGCCGGCGGAACTTTCGATCTCGCGGATCAGGGTCTCGGAGTCGGTACGCTTGAGGAACCCCGGCAGGTAATCGGTATCGTAGATGCCGTGCTGGAACACCTCGTCGGCGAGGATGCGTCGGAGCAGCGGGATGTTAGTGCAGATGCCGGTGATGCGCACCCGCTGCAGATACTCACCCAGCTTGGCGATGGCGCTCGGGCGATCTTCCGCGTGGACGATCACCTGCGCCACCATGCTGTCGTAGTAGGGCGAGACGAACTTGCCGGCCGCTGCCGCTGCGATGATCTCTACTCCCGGTTCCTCGGGGAAGTCACAGTCGATGATCTGCCCGGGGTGGGGCCGGAACGACAGCTCGCCGTTGGCGCCAAGCTGCACGCGCTCGGCGGTCACCCTTGCCTCGATGGAGTAGCCGTTGCGGGCGATGGGCAATTCGGCGATGGATTCCCCGGAGGCGATGCGAAACTGCTGGCCGACGATGTCGACGCCAGACACCCACTCGGTGACCGGATGCTCTACCTGCAGCCGGGTGTTCATCTCCATGAAGTAAATGGCGCCCGCATCCAGATCGAAAATGAACTCGACGGTTCCGGCGCCCACGTAGGAGACCGCCTCGGCCAGGGCGGCCGTGTGCTTCATCACCTGCGCGCGCAACTCCTCGGTCAGCATGGTGGAGTCCGACTCCTCGAACACCTTCTGCTTGTTGCGCTGCACGCTGCAGTCGCGCAGCCCGAGAACCCGGGTATTACCGTGGGTATCGCGCAGCAACTGGGCCTCGATGTGACGCAGCGAGGTGACGTACTTCTCCAGATAGACGTCACCGTTGCCGAATGCGCCCCGCGCCTCCGCCGTCACCCGGTGGAACAACTCGTGGAACTGGGAAGCATCCTCCACCACCTGAATGCCCTTACCGCCGCCACCGTGTACGGCTTTGATGAGCACCGGGTAGCCGATGCCTTCGGCCACCACCGCCGCGCGCTCCACGTCGGTGAGGATGCCGTGGCTGCCTGGCACCACCGGCACACCCAGGCGAATGGCGGTATTGATGGCGTTGGACTTGTTGCCCATGGTGTCCATGGCGGCCACCGGCGGCCCGATGAAGTTGATCCCATGGGATCGGCACAACTCGGCGAACTGCGCGTTCTCCGACAAAAAGCCGATCCCGGGATGGAGCGAGTCGACGCCTTCGTGCTCAGCTACCCGCAACACGCTCTGCGCGTTCAGATAGCTTTCGTCCGGGGTGTTGCCGCCGATGCACACCAGGGTGTCGCGCGGCAGCAACATGTCCACCGCCGCCGATTCCATGTCGGGATCCGACTGCACCAGCACCACCTCGATGCCGTTGCGTTGGGCGATGCGAATGAGCTTGGCGGCCGTGCAGCCGCGAGCGTGAATCAGCGTGCGGCGGACCGGCCGGATCAGATCCCGATCGGTGTAGCGAGTACGATGCGCCACCACGACGGGCCGCTGCTGGCTCAGCACGCCGGACAGCACGCGCTGCACCACATCCTGAACCGTCTCCTGAGGCACCGGTATCTCGGGGTCGATGCGGCGCAGTTCCTCATCGAGTTCCGGCTGGAACGGATGCTTCACCAGGCCCTGCATGGAGCCGCTGACCTGAGAAAGATAATTGGAGAGGATGGCGTTCAGCGGCAGGTTGGACGGCACCACGATCTGCCCGGCGAACGGCATGCTGGTGCCGGAGAAGTAATAGGTCTGCGCCAGCGGATGGGTGACGAAGCTCGCCTGAGCGCCGCCGGTGCAATCGCCGAAGCCGAACATGATCACCGGCAGGTCGTGATCGCGGACGAAGCGGGTGACGCGGTCGTTGACCGCCGCCATGGAGAACAGCGCTCCGGCGCCCTCTTTGGTCTGCATGCCGCCCGAGGAGACGAAGCACACCACCGGCAGGTGCTGCTCCGCGCACTCCACCAGCAGGCGGCAGAATTTCTCGGCACTGGCCATATCGAACGAGCCGGCCTGAAACTCGACATTGGAAACCACCACGCCGACCCGGACATCGCCTTCGATGCCCTTGAACCGGCCGATGCCGGTAATGATGCCGCACGGTGAGATGTCGGCCTTCAAAGCGCCTTCGATGGCCAGCCGGAAACCGGGGAAGGCGCAGGGATCGGAGCTGATCAGCTCGGCAAACTTCTCTTCGAACTCTCCGAAAAACGTATCGACAAAATTGTGATAGGTGGTGCCGCGCTGGTTCTTGAAGCGCCGCAACACGTTCTGGATCAGCAGATCGCGGTAGGCAATGTTGAGCCGATTCCAGAAGTCTTTGCGGCGACCGATGTTCTTCGGCGCGATGCGGCCCTGATACGCCTTGCCGTCACGCTCCGACTGGATGAACGAGTACAGCAGCACGTCAAACAAGTGAGTCACCACCACGAACAAGGTGTCCGACAGGTGCGGGAAGGTGGCCTTCTTCCACTCCTCTACCGAGCGGAAGAACTCGGTGTTCTTCGGCATCCGCATGACCCGCAGATACCAGTCGATGAACTGCTGCCGCAGGCGACCAGCCACCTCCTCGGAGGATACGCCGCTGGGGCGCCGACCCAGTGTCACCCCTTGCGCGGCCAGATTCAGCGTGGTGTCCAGCAACCGGGCCAGCGACCCCTTCGACAGCGCCTGCTTCGACTCCGCCTCCTCGGCAATGCTGTCGAGATTGGCGATGATCTGATCGTATACCGAATCGAACAGCAGCAGGTTTTCGGCCTCGGTGACGAAATCCTGCCGCAGATCGTCGGTGATCAGCACGTCGAGCACCGTCATGTCGCTGAACGCTACCGGCTTGGCGCCGGTGCGTGGCGGCGCGATGAACTCGCCGGCGCGATCCATGAGGATGGCCCGGTTGAGCGCCACGTCGGATGCGCTGGCCGCTCGCAGCGCCCGCGCCGCCGGCCCCAGATCGTCGCCCAGCAACGGCGCCAGCGGCTCGCCGATGATCACCAGGTTCAACTCGTTGGTGAGCTGATTGGCGAGGTAGACCTCGGATTTCTCCTCCACCCCGGATTTGCGCAGCAGCTTCTTGCCCTCATGACTGAAGCATTGCCGGAAGCGGGGCAGCAACTTGACGTCGTTGCCGAGCGCCAGCGCCAACTCGCGAGGCTGCTGGATGTCTTCCACCCGGAGAATCTGCCGGATGTCTTCATGGTGCTGGAGGAATTCCTTGAGCGCCCGCAGGTTGCCCAGCGCGTCGGACTTCCAACGGTTGTAGAGAAACACCCCGACCGCGGTGAGCAGGCCGGAGCGTGCGTCTTCGTAATTCTTCTTCGGCTCACCGAATATCAGCTGCGCGATGCGGCCACGCTCGTCATGCACCGCCTGTTTCTTCTCGTGATAGTTCTTCCACGCCTTCGACAGCATATCGTCGTAGACGATGCGATCGGGATCCTGCATCCAGCGCAGGAACGTCTGGCGCCGCTCGAGATCGGCCCGCACGTCCAGCTCGCCCTTCGGCAGCTCCTGATCCGCCAGGCGGCCGTACTGGGATTTGCTGGTTGCCCGAATGCGCTGCCGCACTTTGAGGTAGCGCAGGTAGCGGAACGCCACCCCGAACACGTTCAGGTACTCGGTCGGGTTGCGGGTCACCTTCATGGAGGCCGTGGCCTGCATGATCTTGAGCTGTTCCGACGGGTTCAGGTAGCGCTGCAGGCTCTGACGGTAGTGGTCGAGGATGTAGGGGTTCTCGGCGACGAACTCCTTCACCTTGTCTTCGACGCGGATCAGGCTGTGAACGATGGCCGCACGCAGGTTCTCGAGCTTGTCACCGGTCTCGCCAGGGGCATAGTCGATGACCCCGTCGATGTTGCCTTGGCTGTAGAGCTCGAACGGCGACAGCCCGACGTACTTGGCGCACTCCTGCCACGACAGGTTGAGCCGACGGGCGATGTTCGCCAGGCCCTTGGGCTGAATGGTGCTGAACACGCCATCGCGCACCGACAGAATCATGTTGCTCGCCGCCAGCGGGATGGCGCCGCCCGAGTAACCGAGGCCGAAGACGATGCCCACATTGGGCACGTCGACGTTGCTCGCCTCGGCAATGAGCCGGGAGATACTGTGGGCCTGATTCTGCTGGTTGGCTTCTTCCCCGGCATCGGCGCCGGGGGTATCCATGAGGGTCACGATGGGCAGAGCGCGCTGAGAGAACGCCTGAATCTTGCGCGCCGCGGCCAGATGATGCTCCGGCATCCACACGCCGTTGCGCACGGCGCGATTCTGCGCAATGAAGCCGACGGAGCGCGGCTCGCCGTTGAACTGCATTTCCAGCGTGGCTGCGTAGAACGGACCGTTGCTTTCTTCGTCCAGCAACCGCCCAAGCTGACGAATCACCTCTGGCGCGGGCATACGCGCCGGATCCTCGGCCCTGGCCACCACTGCCTCGATGTAAGAGTCGACGTCGAGCTTGGCGAGACGGTCGCGCTGCCGGAGAATCTCCCGCTCGCCGAGCAGGCCTGGCAATGGCTCTTCCACATCGGTTGCTGGGAAAAGCGAAAAATCCTTGGCCAGACTCTCAGCGATGAGGTAAAGCCTGTCACCCTCGACTAGCTGTTTTTCCACGGTCACCTACCCGGTGTAAGATGGCCGGTACTCTAGCCACTTGACCTCGCAGACGCAAACGGACGCGATCGTAAGTGACCGATTTTGCTGCATAAATCAAGTCGATCCGACAGGGGTTCAGACCGATGACAGCGTTGAACTGTGCCGTGCTCACCATTTCCGACACACGAACGGCGGCAGACGATACTTCGGGAAACCTTCTGGTCGAGTTGCTCACTGCTGATGGCCACCGGCTGGCGGATCGCTGCCTGTCGCCGGACGATGTGTATCAGATCCGCGCCATCGTATCGCGCTGGATCGCCGAGCCCGAGATCGACGTCATCGTCACCACCGGCGGCACCGGGTTCACCGGCCGCGACAGCACCCCTGAAGCCCTGGCGCCGCTGTTCGACAAAACCATACTCGGATTCGGCGAGTTGTTCCGCCAGATCTCGTTTCAGGAGATCGGCCCTTCGACCATCCAATCCCGCGCCCTGGGTGGGCTGGCCAACGCCACGCTGATCTTCGCTCTGCCCGGATCGAGCAACGCCGTGCGCACCGGGTGGGAGAAGATCCTGCGCCTGCAACTCGATGCCAGCTTCAAACCGTGCAACTTCGTCGAGTTGATTCCCCGCTTCCGGGAAGTTTGAGCGGTTCTGCTCCGGCGTCAAGCGCAGGTAGAATGCGCGCAACCCATTCGCTATAGAGAGCCGCACCATGAGCCGTCAGGTATACCTTCTGAGCGCAGCACGCACGCCGATCGGCAGCTTCCAGGGCGCGCTGGCTTCCATGAGCGCCCCGGAACTCGGCGCCCACGCCATTGGCTCGGCGTTGGCCCGCGGCGCGATCGACAGCGCCACGGTGAGCGAGGTGATCATGGGTAACGTCATCAGCGCCGGGCTGAAGCAGGCGCCCGCGCGCCAGGCCATGCGCCAGGCGGGCATGCCGGACAGCTGCGGCGCCACCACGGTGAACAAAGTCTGCGGGTCGGGAATGAAAGCCGCCATGCTCGCCAGTGACATCATCCGTGCCGGCAGCGCCTCGGTGGTGGTAGCCGGCGGCATGGAGAGCATGAGCAATGCACCCTACCTGCTGGCCAAGGCGCGCGGCGGGTTGCGCATCGGTCACGCCGAAATGAAGGACAGCATGTTCCTCGATGGGCTGGAAGACGCGGAAACTGGTCGCGCCATGGGAACCTTCGCCCAGCAGACGGCGGATGCCTACCAGCTGACCCGGGAGGCTCAGGACGCCTACGCCATCCGCTCCCTGGAGCGCGCGCGGGCGGCCATGCAGTCCGGCGCCCTGGCCGCGGAGATCGCTCCGCTGCAGGTCGGCGGGGCCACCGTCAGTGACGACGAGCAACCCCACAAGGCCAGGATCGAGCGCATCCCATCGCTGAAGCCGGCGTTCAAAGCCGACGGCACCATCACCGCCGCCAATGCCAGCTCCATCTCCGACGGCGCATCGGCGCTGGTGCTGGCGAGTGAAGACGATCTGCGCGGCGCTGAGCCGCTGGCGCGGATCGCCGGTCACGCCACCCACTCGCAACATCCCAGCGAGTTCACCCTGGCGCCCATCGGCGTCATCAACAAGCTGCTGCAACAGCTGGGGTGGCAACTGGGCGATGTCGACCTGTTCGAAATCAACGAAGCATTCGCCATGGTGACGATGCTGGCGATCGGCGAGCTCGGCCTCGATCCGCAGCGGGTCAACGTCTACGGCGGCGCCTGCGCCCAGGGCCACCCGATCGGCTCCACCGGCAGTCGCTTGATCGTCACCCTGGCCCACGCCCTGAAAGCGAGCAACAAGCAGCGCGGCATCGCGGCACTATGCATCGGTGGCGGCGAAGCCACCGCCATCGCGCTGCAGCGGAACTGATTTCATGAGCCACACCAGACTTCCAGTGATCGTCGGGTTCGGCGGGATCAACGGCGCCGGCCGGGTATCATTCCACCACGCCTACCGACGCCTGGTGATCGAGGCGCTGGACGAATCCCTGCGCAGCCGCACCTATCGCAGCCTGGCCAGCCTCATGAATCTGGAGGCGGACGCCGGCCACGCTGATACCAGGGCCTACATCGACGCCCACACCCTGATCCGTAAAATCGAGGCGTTCGACCTGGACAACGTGCTCTGTCACAAGAGCTCGCTGCTGCGACCCGACGACGCCACATCGCTGTCGTTCACCCTGGCCCGACGCCATCTGCCGGACCACGTGCCGCCGGAGTGGCAACTGACCCAGGTCGACGACCGCACGGTGCGCGTGTGCCTGCCGGAAGTTAACGTGCTGTTCCCCGATCGCCGCAAGTCGCGGGTTTCCTGCGCCGGGCAGCTGCCGACCGGCTTCGATCCCGGCGCGCTGTACCAGTCGCGCAATCACCCACGGGGGTTGCAGCTCACGGTGTTCGGCGCCTCAGACGCGCTGCGTTCCACCGGCATCGACCTGGATCGGCTGAAAACGGTGGTGGCGCCGGACGAGTTCGCCGTCTACTCGGGCAGCGCCATGGGGCAACTCGATGCCGACGGCTACGGCGGGCTGCTGCAGAACTCGCTGCTCGGCAAGCGCCCAACCTCGAAGAACGTGCCCCTGGGGCTGAGCGAGATGCCCGGTGACTTCATCAACGCCTACGTGCTGGGGTCGGCAGGCGGCACCGCCGGCATCATCGGCGCCTGCGCCACGTTCCTGTACGCGGTCAGGCAGGGCATCGCCGACATCCGCGCCGGCCGCAAGCGGGTAGTCATGGTGGGCAACTCCGAAGCCCCCATCCTCCCCGACGTCATCGAGGGCTATCGCATCATGGGCGCTCTGGCGGAAGACGAGGCGCTGATGGCGCTCGACCGCCGCAGCGACGCCCCCGACTACCGTCGCGCCTGCCGCCCGTTCTCGGACAACTGCGGCTTCACCGTGGCGGAGGGGGCGATATACGCCGTGCTCATGGACGATGAGCTGGCGCTGGAGCTCGGCGCCAGGGTGCTGGGCTCGGTGCCCGAGGTCTTCGTCAACGCCGACGGCTACAAGAAGTCCATTCCCGGCCCCGGCATCGGCAACTACCTCACCGTGGCCAAGGCCATGGGGCTGGTGCGGGCGATGCTGGGCGAAGACGCCCTGCACCACGGCACCCACGTCCAGGCCCACGGCACCGGCACGCCGCAGAACCGGGTGACCGAATCCCACATCCTCAACGAGCTGGCCCGCGTCAACGGCATCGAGCGCCTGCCGGTGGGCGCCGTAAAGGCCTACGTGGGGCATTCCATGGCGCCAGCCGGCGGCGACCAGCTGTCCGCCGTGCTGGGCCTCTGGGCCCATGGCTGGCTGCCGGGCATCACCACCATCGACCACATCGCCGACGACGTCCACGCCAGCCATCTGCACCTGCCCATGGAGCACCTGCAGGTAGATCCGCAACGGATGGAAGCCGCGCTGATCAACTCCAAAGGGTTCGGCGGCAACAACGCCACTGGCGTGTTCCTCTCCCCCACCAAGACCCTGCGCATGCTCGAGCAGCGCTGGGGCAAGCAGGCGATGCTCGCCCACGCCCGCGCCGCCGAGCAGGTGGAGCAGCAGGCAGCCGACTACGACGACGCCATGAACAAGGCCACCCTGCCATCCATCTACCGCTTCGGTGAAGGGGTGCTCGACGGCGCCGACCTGGAAATCAGCCGCGACGCCATTCACCTGCCCGGCTTCGGCAAGCCGGTGCGCCTCGATCTGCAAGACCCCTTCCCCGACATGGCCGACTGACGCGCCCCCACCCCCCTCTTCTTGCAGGAGCGATCTCCGGTGTGGGAGCGATCTCCAGATCGCGATCTAGTGAACGATGTCGCTCGCTCCCCCCAGGTCGTCGAGGCGGGCCTGGACCGCACGGCGCACTTCCTCCGCCGCGGCCGGGGGCAGTTCGTCGGCCAGCGCCAGCGCCTCCGCGTAGGCGACGCGGGCGGGCTGGATCAACCCCATGCGGCGCCACAGGTCGCCGCGCTCCAGGTGCAGGCTGCTGTGCCTCGGCGCCAGCCGCAGTTGGGCATCGACGGCCTCCAGGGCTCGATGCCAGGCGGCGGCGTTGAGGTGGGCGAGCTTGACGTTGTTCAGCATGCGCAGACCAACCGCCACGGTGGATGCCGGGGCGAACAGCTGGGACGCCGGTCGCGCCC
Source organism: Pseudomonadales bacterium (assembly GCA_047920935.1). Lineage (GTDB taxonomy): Bacteria > Pseudomonadota > Gammaproteobacteria > Pseudomonadales > Azotimanducaceae > UBA7803. Next base: position 20,136 of record JBLRXD010000044.1, read on the forward strand.
GCACGTCATCGGGCAGCTGCTCGAGCAGCTGCTGGCGAGTCACCGGCTGCAGAACGAAAGGGTCGACGATGACTTCGTCGATCTGCACCAGAAAATGCCCGGGATAGTTCATGCCGGTGGCACTGTGGCCCGCCTGTCTGGCCAGGCGAATCAACACGACCGCCAGGGAGATCGGTATGCCCCGTCGATGCTCCAGCACCCAGGCGATGTTGCTGTTCTCCAGAGCCGAGTAGTTCTGCAGGTTGCCGGCGAAACCCTGCTCGCGCAGCAACTCCCAAGGCGCCTGACCTGGGGTGCCGAGAGCCGCCAGCGCGCCAAGCCGCGCTTCCACCCGGTCGCCGCGCACCGCCGGATCCAGCGTCCGGGCCACCAGGATCGCCATGCGCACCTCGTCGGCAGCGGGGTCCTCGGCACAGTCTTGAAAGGCCTCGAGCAGAGATTCGTCCATGATCATCGACCCATCAATGCTAATGCTCGCGGGTTTTGCGGAACTCCACCTCGGGCCAGCGCTCCTGCGCGAGCTGCAGGTTGGCGCGACTGGTGGCGAGGTAGGTAAGGTAACCGCCGCCGTCCACGGCCAGATTCTCCCGCAACTTGCTCTTGAACTCCTCGAGCTTCTTTGCGTCTTTGCAGTCCACCCAGCGCGCTGCGTGGACGGTGGTGCTTTCGTACGAACAATCCGCCCGATACTCGTCCCGCAGCCGATACGCCACCAGGTCGAACTGCAGGGCGCCCACCGCGCCAACGATGAGATCGTTCTTCGTCAACGGTTTGAATACCTGGCTCGCCCCTTCCTCCGACAGCTGGTCG
>JBLRXD010000045.1:0-20852 GCA_047920935.1 Pseudomonadales bacterium
GCACCCACGTGCCGAGATAGGGCACCAGACCGCCGGCGGCGTGCATGCCCTTCCACATCTTCATCTGGTCGAGCGCGTAGAACACGCTCAGCGCTTCCAGTGGGCGGTGGCGCGTCGCCGGCCCGCCGTCGCGGCGGTGCCCGTCGAGCAGCAGCGCCGCGGTCTCCATGCAGCGCTCGGGCGGGCTGGCATAGGCCCGCACCAGCAGGTGCTTCGGCAGGCTGGCGCCCAGATCCAGAGCCAACTCGCGCCCCTCCGCCGTCAGCGGATTGTCGAGATCGTGGACGTCGGGCGCGAACTCCCGCGCCGAATGGCGCATCAGCACCACCGCGTGATCGATGCCGCGGCCGAGAACGCGCTCGACAAGATCGAGCGTAGCTGCTCCGTACTTCTCCAATTTCCTTCCCGTAGCACAACCCCGACGGTCTGTATTAGTATCAAAATCTTTCCGCATTCCGCACCTTTTTTCACGGGTAATCCACTCACCAGCCACTGATCATCAAACACCAATCACTAATCACCAACCACTAGGGGGAGCCTGATATGGACCTTGGAATATCCGACCGCGTCAAACCACTCATCGACGACATCCAGCGCTACATCGACGACTACATCGTGCCCAACGAAGGGGCATATGCGCGTCAGGTCGAGGAAGGTGGGCGCTGGACCGAAACCACCGTCATGGAGGAGATGAAGGAGAACGCCAAGAAGCGGGGCTTGTGGAACTTCTTTCTGCCGGAAAGCGAGCGCGGCGCCGGCCTCACCAATCTGGACTACGCCCACATCGCGGAGATTCTCGGCAAGTACCCGCTGGCGTCGGAAGCCATGAACTGCGCCGCCCCGGACACCGGCAACATGGAAGTGCTCGACCGCTACGGCTCCGAGCAGCAGAAGGACGAGTGGCTGCAGCCGCTGCTCGAGGGCAAGATCCGCTCCGCCTTCGCCATGACCGAGCCCCAGGTGGCCTCTTCGGACGCCACCAACATCAGCCTCGAAGCGCGCCTGGAAGGCGACGAGTGGGTGCTCAACGGCGAGAAGTGGTGGACATCGGGGATCGGCGATCCGCGCTGCAAGATCATGATCGTCATGTGCGTCACCGAGCCCGACGCCCCACGGCACTCGCGCCAGTCGCAGATTCTGGTGCCGGTGGAAACCGCAGGCGTCGAGGTGCTGAAGATGATGCACGTGTTCGGCTACGACGACGCGCCCCACGGCCACGGTCACGTGCGCTTCACCAACGTGCGGGTACCGAAGGACAACATCATCCTTGGTTCCGGCCGCGGCTTCGAGATCGCCCAGGGCCGCCTCGGGCCGGGCCGCATTCACCATTGCATGCGCTCCATCGGCGTCGCCGAGAGGGCGCTGGAACTGATGTGCCGCCGCTCCATGGCGAAGGAAGCTTTCGGTAAGAAGCTCGCCGACCTGGGCGGCAACTACGACAAGATCGCCGACGCGCGCATCAACATCGAAATGGCGCGTCTGCTGACCCTGAAGGCAGCCTGGATGATGGATACCGTCGGCAACAAGGTAGCCCGCAGCGAGATCGCCCAGATCAAGGTCGCGGTGCCGAACATCGCCGCCAAGGTGATCGACGACGCCATTCAGATTCACGGTGGCGCCGGCGTCTCCCAGGTGTTCCCGCTGGCGAAGATGTACGCCAGCCAGCGCACCCTGCGACTGGCCGACGGCCCGGATGAAGTGCATCGCCGCACCGTGGCGCGCATGGAACTCGGCAAGTACCCGGGCGAGCAGGAGGTCCGCACCAAGGTGTGGGGTACCTAATACCTCACTCCTGATACCCACCCGTAGGAGCGATCTCCGCCTGATCGCGTGCGATCAGGCCATCGCGATCGCGATCAGGAGATCGCTCCTACGGGTGGCTCGACAGGCGATCGGGGGGTCGGCTGAACAGAAACGGGGAGGAACGAGACTATGGGAAGGCTCGACGAAAAAGTCGCCGTGATAACCGGCGCCGGCCGCGGCATCGGCCGTGAGCTTGCGCTGCTGATGGCGCGGGAAGGGGCCAGAATCGTGGTGAACGATCTGGGCGCCAATACCGACGGCTCCGGGACCGGCAAGGTCGCCGACGACGTGGTCGCAGAGATTCGCGCCATGGGCGGAGAGGCGGTGTCCAACACCGGATCGGTGGCCGAAATGGCCACGGGCGAAGACCTGCTGCGAACCGCCGTCGACAGCTTCGGCGCCATGGATGTGCTGGTGAACAATGCCGGCATACTCCGCGACAAAACCATCTTCAACATGGAAGAGGCCGATTGGGACGCCGTTCAGGCGGTGCACCTGAGGGGCCATTACGTCTGCTCACGGCCCTTTGCCCGCTACATCCGCGAGCACAACCGCACCGGCTGCCGCATCATCAACTTCTCCAGCGTCTCCGGCCTCATCGGCAATTTCGGTCAGGCCAACTACGGCGCTGCCAAAGCCGGCATTGCCGGGTTCTCCCGGGTGCTGGCTCTGGAACTCGCCAAGTACGGTTGTACCGTCAACACCATCTCGCCGGGGGCGCTCACCCGCATGACCATACCGCTGCGGGAAAATCGCGGCGAAAAGGTCGACGAGGAAGACCTGGCACAGGGTGGGCCCCAGCACATCGCGCCCATCTGCGCGTGGCTGGCGACCGAAGCCGCCTCGGGGATCACCTCGCAGATCTTTCACAGCGGCCGCGGCGGCATTGCCATCATGCAGCAGCCCGCGGTGATCCGGCAGTTCCACAAGTCGAGCGGCGTCTGGACGCTGGAGGAACTCGACCGCTACGTGCCGCAGCTGATGGCGGCGAAGCTCGCTCATGACAAGTCGGTAAACGAAGGGGCAACGCCGGAAGAAGTCTGAACTGCGAATCAGCGCGTTGTGCCAGATGCCGTCATGAGGTAGGTTTCGGGAGGCCTGCAACAGGAGGTAGCCTGCCGTGACACTGCGGACGGTAGTACTGAATCCAAAAGGCGGGGCCGGCAAAACCACCATTGCCACCAACCTGCTTGCCGCCTATGCCCATGCTGGTCTGAGAACCGCACTGGTGGACGAGGACAGGCAAGGCTCCGCCATGCGCTGGTTGAACCAGCGCTCGGCAAGCTTGCCGGCCATTCACGGGGTCTCGGCCTACGCGCCTGTGTCCTCGTCGGTCACTCGGTCGTTCGCGATGCGGGTCCCGCCCGAGACCGAACGGGTGGTGGTGGATACCCCCGCAGCTCTCGACCCCACACAGCTCATCGACGCCGTGCGCCACGCCGACAAGATCCTGGTTCCCGTGCTGCCGTCGGACATCGACATCCACGCGGCCGCTCGCTGCATCGGCGCTCTGCTGGTGCAGGCCAAGGTACCGAAGGGGCCACGGGTGCTCGGCATCGTGGCCAATCGGGTGAAACGCCATACGGTCATGTATCAGGCGCTCATGCGCTTCCTCGACAGCCTCGGCGTGCCGGTGGTGGCCGTGCTGCGGGACGTGCAGGCATATGCCCGAGCGGCGGAAACGGGCCGGGGGATCTGCGAGCTACGGCCCTCGGACGCCGGCGCCGAACTCACCCAGTGGCAGGGTCTGATCCGCTGGCTCGACGACGATGTGGTGCCCGCTGCGAGCCTCACCAGCGGCAAATCACCGGCCGATGAGAACGCGCCGAGGCGCGCCCGCCTGCTCTCCCTGGTCCGCGGCTGAAACCTCCTCGGCTGAAACCTCCGCGGCTGCTCAGGTGTCTCTGCTCACCAGCTTGTTGAAGTTGCTGGGGTCGCCGGCGTCGGTTTTCTCCTGGTACACCAGCGCCAGGCGCTGTTCATCGAACTTGTGAAACCACTCTTCCCAGGAGATCTGCTGCAACGTCTCCTCGCCGCTGTAACCCGGAAAGTCGATGCGGATGATGCCCGGATCGCCGCCATCGCCGGTTCCCCGGACAGATGCTGGCCGGCCGCTACGCGCCTCGGCCCAACGCCGGATGGTGTCGTGATCGGTGGTGGTCTGACTCGCCATGCTGTGGCCTCCGTGGTTGTCGCCGCCCGTGGGCGCGCCCACGGGGGGTGATGCAGCACTTATGCCAGACGGCGGACCCGGCCTGAGGGTGCAGCACCATCACGCAGCAGGCGCTGCATCTGCCACCAGGCCGGCTTTCGGATGCCATCCCAGGTGGTAAGGCCGAGGTGGTACTCGTTCTCGTCCACGTGGAAGCCTTCGATGGCATCCCTTTGCGGGTGCAGATCCAGCAGCGAATACCAGTAGACGCGCTCCGCCGGTGCGGCCGCCGCCGTGATCAGCCGCTCGGCTTGCAGCCGATGCCGCGCCGGCACACCGCGGTCCAGGTCCCAGGTCGCCAGCCCGGTTTCGGTGATCCACACCGGCAGGCCGCGAGCGGCCCCTGCCGCGCGCTGGATCTTCTCCGGCCAGCCGTGCCAGTGGCGGTGCCAGTCCCAGTTGGGATGGTTGGGCCACCACATGTCGGGGAACCCGTGGATGGCCACGCCATCCACCTGGTCCAGCACGCCGTAGCGGCCCATGAGTTCGAGCCAGTCCGGGTCCACCGGTATCATGCCACCGAGGATGCGCCGCTTGCCGCGGGCGCCGGCGACCTCGCCCGCCGCCCGCACCATGTCGCCGAACCGGCGCCATTCCGGATCCCAATCGACGAAGTCCCACTTGTAGCGATTATTCGGCTCGTTCCATAGCTCCAGGGTCTCGAAGCTGTGCCCGTACTCGTCGATCACCTGACCGATGAAATCAGCGTAATCCAGCAGCCGCCGCGGTGGGCCGGCACAGGTGCCGGAGGCGGAGATCGACGGGGGGGTATGCCACACCGACAGCAGAACCTCGAAGTCGCGCAGCGCCGCCATCTGCCAGTCGTACCAGCGCTTGCCTGCGGGGCGATGAAAGTCGGCCCAGGAGATGCCAGTGCGCAGGTAGCGGATGCCGAGCTCGTGCAAATGCCGCACCGCCAGCTCCACGTCGTCGTAGGCCTCGAAGTGGAACCATTGGCAGATGCCGAGTTTGTCACCCAGCACCGGCGTCTGTTCCTGATCATGCATGTTTGCAGCTCCCTCCACGGCACCCGCTCCGGTGGCGGCCGCACCGATCCCCGGCAGCTCGTCAGACCGAGAATTCCAGCCTCGGGCCGGTGCGCTCGGCGACGCGCTGACACAGCCAGGTCTCGGGCGCCAGCGCCTTGCGCACCTCGAAGCCGGCGCTGCGCAACAGCGCGAACACCGCTGGCTCGTTGGGCACCCACCAGTTGCTCAGGTCGCCGGCCAGTCGATGCTCGACGAATGCCAGGCTCGGCCAGTCGCGCGTCGACAGCGGCGCCAGTTGCGACAGCGCCAGATCCTCGGGGGTGTGGTGCGGTGGCTGACTGCTGCCACCGCCAGCTTCGTCGCCCCCACGGGTGATGCTCTGAAAGATCAGCCAGCGTTCGCAGACGCTGGCCAGTATGTCCAACGCCAGCAGCGGATAGCGCAGGTGATAAAAGACACCCATGAAATTGATGAGATCGTAGCGTTCGCCCCAGCCGGACACGTCGTAAACGCTGGCACGACGGAACTCCACGCTGCTGCCGTGGACAATGTGTTGCTCGGCCCAGCGGGCCTGACGCAGATAGTGCTCGTCGAGATCGATGGCCAGCACCGAGGCTCCCAGCCGGCTCATCTCGAAGGCGTAGAAACCAGCGTTGCAACCCACGTCCAGAACCCGCATGCCAGCCAGATCAAACGGCAAGGCGGCGGCGATGCGCCGCCACTGATAAGACGGAAAGTCGCCCAGCGGATGATCCGGCGCGGTTTCGCTGCCATCGGTGAGGCGCAGATTGTGAAACCATGGCGCCAGCTGGCGGATGTCATCCGCCAGAGGTCCCACCGCCGCGCCGCCGTCGGATTGCAGCGTCTCAAGTCGCGACACGTCGCATCTCCACCGGCTCACGCAAGCAGCCGACCAGGTATTCCGCTCGCTGCAGGTGCGAATGCTCGCGCACGACCCGCGCCCGCGCCGCCCGGCCGATGGCGGCAGCGCGCTGTGGTGAGACCGCCTCGAGCAGCGCCAGCAGCTCCTCGGTGCTGTCGGCCACCAGAACTTCCTCGCCGGGCTCCAGCACCTCCTCGAGCCCCGGCCAGCGGTCGGAGACGATGCAGGTCGCGCAGGCAGCCGCCTCGAACAAGCGCACGCTTGGCGAGCAGCCCAGGGCCACCATGGCAGCCCGGGTCGCATTCAGGGTGAATCGCTGACGGCCGTAGAAGGCGCCGTGTTCGGCGGGCGCCACATGGGGCAGCCACTCGACATTTGCCGGCCAGGCATCGGCATCGGGATAGCCGGGCCCGGCGATGACGAAGCGCTGCTCGGGCCGGCGCCGCGCCACCTCGAGCAGCAGGCGCTCGACGACGGGCTGGCGGTCAGCCGCGTAGGTGCCCATGTAGCCGAGCTCCCAACCGCCGGCCGCCGGCGCCTGCTGCGCCGGGTCCGGCGGATGGTAAAGTTTGGTATCGACGCTGCAATACAACGCCCGAGGCCGCCGCGCGCCCAACTCGGCAAGCCGGCTGAGCGCGGCGCCACCGGCAAACGAAAAATAGATGTCGAAACCACCGATCTGATCGGGCCGCAGGTACTCGCAGGTGCCGTGCTCGAGCGCTTCCAGGGTTACCGGAGTGTCGATGTCGTAGAAGCAAAGGGAATCGTGCCGCCGCTGACGCAGCCAGTCCAGCAGGCGGATGCCCTCCGGTACGTAAGAGCCGACCATCACCACGTCGGCGTCCGCAATCGTCCGGCCGTGGTCGCGCGCCAGCTCATCCAGGGAATCGTACAAGCCCAGCGTGCAGTAATCGAACTCCCACAGATCCCGGTTTTCCGCGTACCAGGGAACATCGCGCTCCAGGAAGGTCACGTCGTGCCCGCACAGGGCCAGGCCCTTGACCAGGCTGCGATAGGTAGTGGCATGGCCGTTTCCCCAGGAGGACGTCAACGACAGGCCGAAGATGACGATACGCATCTGCTGCTTTCCTTCAACTGATGGTGGTGCGTTGCTGGCGCCCATCCTCCGCCGCAGCCGGCTGCTGCAGAGAGGCGAGCGCCTGCTCCACGCTCAGCGCCCGATGGTCGTAGGTGTGCTGGTCGAGAACCCGCAGGCGGGCGCGACGGCCGATCTCCTGCGCCTGATCCGGCTCGACGCTGCACAGCCAGCGGGCCACCTCGGCGCCGTCGTGGGCCAGCAGAATCTCCGCGCCGGGTTCGAGAAACCAGTCGATGCCTTCCCAGGCGTCGGAGACGATGCAGGCGCCTGCCCCGGCCGCTTCGAAGATCCGGGTCGCCGGCGAGTACCCGACCCGCGCCATGTCCTCACGGTTGACGTTCAGCACCAGCCGCGCGCTGCAGTTCAGGGCGTTGTGATCCTGGGGCGCCACGTGCCCCAGCAGACCGACGTTGCTGCTGACGTCCTGGCGGCTCCAGCCGTTGCCGCCGAGCAGGAAGCGGTAGCCGGGCTGCGCCGCCGCCACGTCCAGAAAGTAGCTGCGCAGCCGAGCCTCACGATCGGGCAGGCGATTGGCCAGCAGGGTCGCATCGGCACGGTAGGCTTCCACCGCGGGCACCGGAAAGTGGGTCTCCGGATCGACCGCATTGTAGATCGCCCGCACCTGCCGGGCGCCGCGTTGCAGGTATGCTGCGGCCACCGGCGGGCCGCCGCCGTAAGTGAACACCGCATCGAAATCGCCGACAGCTTCCCTCAGCACGGGATGCTCGCCGGCGTCCAATGCAGCCAGGGTAGCGGGCGCGTCCACGTCCCAATAAATCACCGTTCCACCGCCGCGACGGCCGGACAGCAGGGCGTAGCAGAGAAACTCGTCCAGCACCCCGATGCCACTCGCCTTGACCACCAGATCGGCAGCCGCCGACTGCTCCAGCAGGCCGCTGAGATCGGCTTCGGGTCGGTACACCACCACCTCGGCCCAGGACGGCGCAGCCATGTCGCGATGCTGCTGGCGCCCGAACGCATCCGGTTCGTAAAAGGTCACCCGATGGCCGCGCTTCGCCAGCGCCTTCAGCAGCCCACGATAGTAGGTTGCCGCGCCGTTCCAGTAGGCGGAAACCAGGCTCGATCCCCAGAACGCGATGTTCATATCGCCAGCCGTTCCGCAGTGGCGCCGGCGCCCAGGCGTTGCAGCACGCGCTCCAGTTCCATCACCCGGTGCAGGCAGGTATGCCGGGTGAGTATCCGGCGCAAGCCGTTGCGGGACACCTCCCGGCGCTCATCGTCGTCGCACAGCAGACGCCGCATGTGCTGCACCATTTCGTCCGGGTCGGTGGCCAGATAGTACTCGTCGCCCGCCGCGAACAAGCCTTCGACATCTTCCCAAGGCGCCGAAATCAAAGCTATCCCGCATGCCAGAGCTTCGAATACGCGAATGGTGGGAATACCCACCAGACGCTCCCGGTACCAGCGACGCGGCACGTGCACGGTGAGTCGCGCGCGGGCAAAGGCGGCGGCCACGTCTGGCCCGGCGATCCAGCCGCGGTAGTCGGCGCCCACGGCAGTCAGCGCCTGCAGCGCCGACTGCGGATAGCGCACCCCGTGCACGCCCAGGCGGGCGCCGGTCTGCCGCACCGGCTCGATCAGGTAGTCGGACAGCTCGCGCTCGCGCTCGCCGTCGCCCCAGTTGCCGATCCACACCACGTCCTCCACCGGGTTGGCAGGCAGCGGAAAGAACGTGCTGACGTCCGCGGCCTCGTGCCAGGTAAACACGCTGCGCCCCCAGCCGGCACGCCGATAAGCGTCGGCGAGCACGGCGCCGAACGCCAGCACGCCATCGAAGCCCGTCAGGTCGAGCTGCTCCATGGTCTCGGGCTCACTGACCATGCGGTGGTGGGTGTCATGGAACAGCAGTCGCAGGCCGCCACGGCCGCCACCGTGGGTGCGGTAGCGGCTCAGCGCCGACAGCAGCGCCGGGTCGTTCCACTCGTGGGCGATGACCACGTCAACGCCATCGAGCAGCGCATCCAGATCGATGCTGTCGGTGCGATAAGTCTGCCAGCGGATGTCCGGGAAGCGTGCGTTGAACCGCGCCAGGGCCCGGGGGCCCTGATCCTCGCGCAGCTGACGCCAGCTCCAGCCGTCCTCGGGCTCGTACACCACCGCCTGGTGCCCCCGCGCCTGCAGCGCGCGGACCACCCCGCGGAGGAAATGCGCATTGCCATGGTTCCAGTCGGAGCGCACGGAGTGGTAGAACAAGGCAAAGTTCATGAGGCTTTCCTCCCGGCGGTCCTCGCGGCGGTCAGGTCGATGGTGTCTCGGTAAAGGCTCAGGTATGCCTGCGCCATGCGTTCCAGAGAGTAGCCGGTCGCGCGCTGGCGAGCGGCCATGGCGTACCGCAAACGCTGCTCCCTGTCGTGCAGCAGCTGCTCAACGGCCTGCTGCCACGTTTGCGGCCGCCGCGGGTCGACGAACCACGCCGCGCCGTCCCACAACTCCCGTAGCGACGGGATGTCCCCCAGCACCAGGGCGCAACCGGAACGAGCCGCCTCGAGGATTCCCAGCCCGAAAGGCTCGTACAGAGCCGGTGCGACGAACAGGCTCGAGCGGCCCATGCTGGCCCACAGCCGTTGCTGATCGAGGTTTCCCAAGCGCCGTGCGCCGATTTCGACACGCTGACCGTCGGGAGAGCGCGCCGGGCCGGCAATGCGCAACGGCGCCGACAGCCGCTCCGCCATCGCGGCCAGAGGTTGCAGATTCTTGGCGTCGTCCCAGACACGGCCGGCGGCCAGGACGCCGTCGCGCCCGGCCCGCGGATCCACCAGCGGCGCATCGCTGCCGTTGGCGATGACGCTGCCGGCCCGGAACGGCCCGTACAACTGCCGGGCGCGGTCGAGCATCCAGCGGCTCGGCGCCACCACGTGGTCGGCAGCGCCCAGGCTGCGCGCCACCCGTTGCCGGTACTCATCCCACGATGGGGGCGCGCGCTCGCCGCGCACGGCCTCGAACCAGCTCAGCACGCACGAGTGCACGGCGCACACCACCGGACGCTGCCAATCCAGATGCCCGTGAACCAGGTGATTGAGATGCACCAGGTCGCAGTCGCCCACGTCGACCTGGCGGAGCAATTCGCCCTCGAGCCGATCGAGGTCGTGCCATGGCTCCGACATCCATTCGAGCCGCACCGGGCACTCCACCAGCTCCACATTGCCGACCTCCCGCGCCGTCGCACGCTGTGCGGGCAGCAGATCGCCGAGCGCCACCAGCCGGACGCTGATGCCCGCCGGCGCCAGCGCACGGCACAGCGCCAGGGCGTATATCCACACCCCGCCCGCGGTGTCCGCTGTCATCAGCACCCGCAACCTCATCGGCTGGCAGCCTGGTGCACGGCAGCCGCCGCGGTGCCGCCGAGGGTCGCCAGGTCATGTTGCGCGGCCCAGTCGCAGAGTCGGCGAAGCCCCTCCGCCGCACCCACCTGCGGCGCCCAGCCAGTGCGCCGGCTGAAGGCCGCGTGGTCGGAGACGTAGAACTTCTGATCGCCGGCGCGCGCCGCCCGGAAGTGCACATCGGGGGCCGTGCCGGTAACCGCCGCGATGAGATCCAGAACCTCGAGCAGGCTCACCGCGTTGGCCACGCCACCGCCCAGATTCCAGGCCTGACCGGCCAGCTGGTCGATGTGTGCCAGCGCCGCACGCTGGGCGGCCACCAGATCGTCCACGTAGAGAATGTCGCGCACCTGCTTACCATTGCCGTAGACGCTGATCGGCTCGCCGCGCAGGGCTTGCAGCAGAAAGTGCGCGACCCAGCCCTGATCTTCAGTGCCACATTGGCGCGGGCCGTAGATGCAGCTCATCCGCAGCACCGTGGCGCGCACCCCGAAGCTGCGGGCATAGTCGAGCACGTACTGCTCGGCGCCGCCCTTGGAACAGCCGTAAGGAGTGTGAAACAGCAGCGGCTGGTCTTCGCCGATGGCCGGGCGCTCGGGGCAGTGATAGCGCTGCCTGTCCTCCTGCAGGTTCAGCGAGTCGAGATTGCCGTAGACTTTGTTGGTCGAGGCGAATACCAACGCCGGCGCGGCATCCAGCTGACGCAACGCCTCGAGCAGCCGAAACGTTCCCAGCAGATTGGTGCTGAAGTCGAGCTGCGGATCTTCCAGGCTGGTGGTGACCGCCACCTGCGCTGCAAAATGGAACACCGCGTCCACCTGCCGGAGAACGCTCGGCAGGTGGCGGGTAGCCGCCAGGTCTTCCTGCACCAATTCGACCAGACCACCGAAACGCTGCTGCAGCCACTGCAGGTTGCGCTCGACGCCGGGCCGCGACAGGTTGTCCAGCAACCGCACGCGGCGCCCCTCGGCAGCGAAGCTGGCGGCGACGTTGCAGCCGACGAAGCCGGCGCCGCCGGTAACGAGCACCAAGCCCTCAGATTGCGCCTGCGGCCTCATCGCGCCAGCCCTCTGGAGGTCAACTCGGCCTGCATGACGTCGAGCTTGTCCTCGCTCTGCCCGCCCGCCTCCGCCAGCCACGCCACGTATTCGCGCATGCCGGCAACGAAGTCCACCTGCGGGCGGTAGCCGAGCAGGTCGCGCGCCAGGCCGATGTCGGCAAAGCAGTGACGGATATCGCCGGCGCGGTACTTGCCGCTGATCTCCAACGGCACTTCTTCGGCGTTCAGAGCCGAACGCAGGGTTTTCGCCACCTCGAGCACGGAGCGGTGCGCGCCGCTGCCGATATTGACGACGGCGCCGTCGGGGGTGGTGTCCAGCGCCAGGCGGAAGGCTTCCGCCACATCGTAAACGCTGACGAAGTCACGCCGCTGGCCGCCATCCTCGAAAATCACCGGCGGCCTTCGCGCCAGCAACCGCGACGCGAAAATCGCCAGCACCCCGGTGTACGGGTTCGACAACGACTGCCGCGGGCCGTAGACGTTGAACAGCCGCAACGCCGCCACCCGCATGCCATACGCCCTGCCAAGGATCAGGCACTGTTGCTCCTGATCGAACTTGGTGAGTGCGTAGATGGAGCACAGGTCCGGGCGCTTGTGCTCCGGCGTCGGCACCGGCCGCAACGCCGCTCCCTGTGCATCCTCCGGCTCCCAGCGCTGACGTCCCAGAGCGGCCGGCGCTCTGCGAACCCAGCCGTAAGCCTCTCCCCCAGCCGATCGGTACAGCCCTTCCCCGTAAACGCTCATGCTCGACGCCACCACCAGGCGCTCCACCGGATGAACCATCAACGCTTCGGCCAGCACCGCGGTGGCCCCGGCATTCATGGACGTGTAGCGACAGATCTCGTACATGCTCTGGCCGACGCCCACCGCGGCGGCGAGGTGAATCACCGCATCGACGCCCTGGACGGCGGATTCAACCTGCTGACGGTCGCGCAGATCACCCCGGCGCAGATCCACCGCGCCGAGCACGTGGGGCGGCAGAGCGCTGCCGTTGGCGCCGTGCACCTGGGGTTCCAGGGAATCGAGGATCCTGACGTCCCAGCCGTGCTCGAGCAGTCGCTCGGAGACGTGAGAACCGATGAAGCCGGCTCCTCCGGTGATCAGCACCCTTTTCATCGCTCGCCCCCCTGTCCGCGCCGCCCGCCGGCGATCCGCGGCGCCGCTCGCGGACCGCTGGCGGCGCGTGTGCCGTCTATGAATTGGTCGCGCGCCACGATGTCGCCATTCGCCCTGGCCTTGGCCTTGGCCTTGGCCTTGGCCTTATCGTTGTCGTTGTCGTTGTCGTTGTCGTTGTCGTTGCGGGCGATTTCGGCAGCCGCCGCGCCAGCGCCACCACCGGCGAAGTAGTCGATGGTGCGCTGCAAGCCCTGCCGCAGCGGCACCGCCGGCGCCCATTGCAGCACTTCGCGAGCCAGCGATATATCGGGCTTGCGGCGCACCGGGTCGTCCTCGGGAATCGGTAGATACTCGATGGTGGCCCGACTGTTGGTCAGCTGGATCACCTGCTCCGCAAGTTCCAGCACCGTCACCTCGTGGGGGTTGCCGAGATTGATGGGGCCGGCGTGACAGCCTTCGAGGCAGCGCAGCACCGCCGTCACCAGATCGTCGATGTATTGGAAGCTGCGCGTCTGCCGGCCCTCGCCGTAGACCTCCAGCGCCTGGTGCGCGAGCGCCCGGGTAATGAAATTGCTGACCACGCGCCCGTCTCCGGGATCCATACGCGGGCCATAGGTGTTGAATATCCGCACGATGCAGCTGCGCAATCCCAGGCGGCGGTGGTAGGCGCTCACCAGGCACTCGGCATAGCGCTTGGATTCGTCGTACACGCTGCGCGGCCCGATGGGATTGACGTTGCCCCAGTACGACTCGCGCTGCGGGTGCTCCTCGGCATCGCCGTAGACTTCGCTGGTGCTCGCCAGCAGGAATCGAGCTTCGTGGGCACACGCCAGGTCCAGCAACCGCTGCGTGCCGATGCTGTTGATGCGCATGGTCTGCAGCGGATAAGCCTGATACTTGGGCGGAGACGCAGGGCTGGCAAAGTGCAGAATGGCATCCCAGCGTTCATCCGGCAGCGCCACATCGCAAGCGTCGCCCTGGACGAAGTGAAAGCTCGGGTGATCAAGCAGATGCTCGATGTTCGCCACTCGGCCGGTAATCAGGTTGTCCACGCCGGTGACGTGCATGCCGGACTCCACCAGCCGGTCGCTGAGATTGCTGCCGACGAATCCAGCAGCGCCCGTCAGTAATACGTTCATCCCAGGTGCTCCCGTTTGGCCGGATGGCAGACAGACCTCCGCTTCGGCAGCTCCGCAGCGGCATCTGGCCGTCCCAGCTTGTAGGCTTCATCGATGATCGCCGCCGTCTGACGGACACCGGCCGGTTCCTCATAACCAGCCCGCTCGCGGACCTGCCGCAGCCAATGCCGCAGCGGTCCCGCTTGCCAGTCGTCGGATACGTCCGTCGCCAGATGATCTACCCAGGTGCCGAAGCAACGCCGGGCGTCGAAGTCGAAAAAGGAGCCGTCCCGGTTGATCAGCTCCAGGTTGCCGTTCGCCCCATAGATGCACAGGCGAATCTCGGCGTCCCGACCTGTGGATGCATCCCACGAGCTGAGCAGCCGCACCTCGGCGCCGTCCTCGAGGCTCAGGTCCAGGCGCGCGAAATCCTCCACGTCGGCGGCCCCCGGTTGCACGCCCCGATGCCGCAGCTGCACGCCGCCCAGAAAGACCCGCTGCCCGGTAACCCAGGACAGCAGATCCAGCAGATGTATGCCGAGATCCATGAGCGCGCCGCCACCCGCCAGACGGCGCTCAACCGACCAGCGCGCGTTGGGTCGATAGGCGTTGTGAAAGCAGCCCTCGATGTAGAATGGCTTTCCTACCGTGCGGTTGCCGAGCTCGCTGCGCAAAGCGCGGGCGCTGCGCAGGTGTCGATAGCAGAGGTCGGTCTCCACCGGAACGTCGCTGCGAGCGGCAGCCTCGAGCACCTGTGCCACCTCGACCGTCGATATCCCCAGCGGCTTCTGCACGAACACCGGAACACCCCGTCGCAGCAGCTCCACCGCCTGCTCGGCATGCAGCCCGGTCGGAGTAGAGATCATCACCCCGTCCACCTGCTCGAGATCGAGGGCGGCCGCATCGGTCTGAACTCGCGCCGCCGGCGCCAGATCGTGGATGCCGGCGCAGGCTTCGGCCGAGGGATCGATCACGGCAACCACTTCGGCCAGACCGTCGGTGGCGATCTGCCGCAATCTGTTGCGCGCGATCCAGCCGCAGCCGAGCAGCGCCAGCCGTACCGGCTCGGCCATGCTCACGCCTCACCCGAGCCGCTGAGCACGGCGCCCTTGATGTAGCCCACCGGGCGCTCGCTGGCCTGCTCGAGCGCCTCGCCGATGCGGCTCAACGGCAAACGATGGGTGACGAACACCTTGGCCCACGCGTGATCGGCCGCCAGAGCCTCCGCCGCCAGCATCATGCCGCGCTTGATTCGCGCCCGGCTGCGCTCGTGGGCATTGATGACATCGATGCCCTTCCAGTTCCACTGCTGCAGATCGACGCTGCGGGTGCCGTCCTGATGGAATCCGGCGATTGCCAGACGGCCGCCCTCGGCGACGACATCACCGGCCAGATCCAACGGCAATTGATGACCCGTACATTCCACCACCACGTCGCAGCCGCGTCCGCCGGTGAGAGCATCAACGGCGCCCCGAGCCTCGTTGCGATCGTCCAGCTTCACCACCTCGGCACCGAACTGCCGAGCTACCGCCAGCGCCTGCGGATTGGAAGACACTGCCAGCACACGAGCTTCGGCCTGGGCGGCGAGCCGGGCGACGCCCAGACCGATGAACCCAAGACCGATCACCGCCACCACGTTTCCCGGGGCGATCCGCGCCCGGTCGAAGACATTAAACACACAGCCGAACGGTTCCAGCGGAGCCAGATCGGGCGCCATCGCGGGTAGCGGAATCAGGTCGTCCACCGCAACCGAGTCGAACTCCGCAAACGAGCGATCAGACAGCGTCGCCACGCGCCGGCCAAGCCAACGCTGGTCCACCCCTGCTCCCAATGCTTCCACTGTGCCCCAGCCCTCGTGACCCAGCTGGCCCGGCGCCAACGGGTAGGAAAACCATGGCCGTCCCGACCATACGGGCAGGTTGGAGGCGCAAACGCCGCAACCGTCCAGACGCACTCGAACCTGACCGACTCCGGGCGCAGGCAGGGGTATCCGCTCGAGCTCGAAGCGGCGCGGCGCCACCAACCGGGCGGCGAGCATGGTGCTCACGGTCGAGTTGGCCGGCTTGCTATGGAAGATGGTGAACTGCTGTGCGTCATTGTCGACCTCTGTTGTTTCACCGCGAGTTGTTTCAGCGTGTGTTGTTTCAGCGTGCAGCAGCACGTCGTGCTGCACTAGCCGTCGCACGTTGCGTTGCGCGACCCACTGCACGCGACTCGTTGCACGGCTCCTTGACGGCACGCTGCACGACCCGTGCCACTTGCTCCTGCTGCGCGGGGCAGGCGAATCCGGCTGCACTTCGTCAGGCTCGGTGGGTTCGGTCGCATCGTGAAGCTGCTGCCGCAGCTGGCGGCGGCACCGGCGGATCCCGGAGCGGCGCAGCGTTGACGTCGCGCAGTTGGCCGGTTGGGCCAGGCAGGTAAGTTTGTCTTGCCCGCCACCCCACCTGACTGATCAACGCGGGGGCACCGATCTTGCACATCCGGATGACGGCGCCAATGCGGGTTTCCGTCAATCGGCATCGCCGCAGCAGTCACCGCAGCAGAGGAGCAACGTGATGGCAGAGTTAGTGGGGGATTTACTGGTACGGCGGCTGACCGAATGGGGCGTCGACCGGGTGTTCGGCTACCCGGGCGATGGCATCAACGGGATCATGGGCGCGATCGATCGAAACTCGGACAAGCTCGAATTCATTCAGGTTCGGCACGAGGAGCTGGCCGCCTTCATGGCCTGCGCGCACGCCAAATTCACCGGTGAGGTCGGCGTGTGCCTCGGCACCTCGGGCCCCGGCGCAATCCACCTGCTCAACGGGCTGTATGACGCCAAACTCGACCATCAGCCGGTGGTGGCCATCGTCGGGCAGCAGGCTCGCGGCGCTTTGGGGGGGGACTATCAGCAGGAGGTAGACCTGATATCGCTGTTCAAGGACGTGGCTCACGAGTACGTCCACATGGCGACGTCACCGGCTCAGGTGCGCCACCTGATCGACCGGGCGCTGCGCATCGCCAAGTCCGAGCGGACGGTGACCTGCGTCATCGTCCCCAACGACGTTCAGGAAATGGACGCCGTGGTGACCCCGCCCCACGCTCACGGCACCGTGCATTCCGGCATTGGCTACCGTGCGCCGCAGGTGCTCCCGGTGCAGCAAGACCTCGAGCACGCCGCGGCAGTGCTCAACGAGGGCAGCAAGGTCGCGATCCTGGTGGGGGCCGGCGCGTTGAGCGCCGGGCCCGAGGTGCAGCAGGTCGCCGAACTGCTTGGTGCCGGCGCAGCCAAGGCGCTGCTCGGCAAAGCGGCGCTGCCCGACGACCTTCCCTGGGTAACCGGATCGATTGGCCTGCTGGGAACCCGCCCGAGTTGGGAAATGATGAACGACTGCGACACCCTGTTGATGATCGGCTCGACCTTCCCGTACTCGGAATTCCTGCCGGAGGAGGGTCAGGCCCGCGGGGTTCAGATAGACATCGACGCGCGCATGCTGAGCATCCGCTATCCCATGGAAGTCAATCTGGTGGGCGACAGCAGATCGACCCTGCAGGCGTTGATGCCGCTGCTGCAGCGCAAGCAGGACCGGTCGTGGCGGGAAACCATCGAATCCAGCGTCGCGCAGTGGTGGCAGACTCTGGAGCAACGGGCGCACAACGCGGCCGATCCCCTGAACCCGCAGCGGGTGTTCTGGGATCTGTCGCCGCGGCTGCCGGACGACTGCATACTCACCTGTGATTCCGGCTCGGCCGCCAACTGGTACGCGCGCGACCTCAAGATCCGCACCGGCATGATGGCGTCGCTGTCCGGCGGGCTCGCCACCATGGGGCCCGGCGTCCCCTATGCCATTGCCGCCAAGTTCGCGCACCCGCAGCGCACGGTCATCGCCCTGGTGGGCGACGGCGCCATGCAGATGAACGGTATCAACGGTCTGATCACCATCGCCAAGTACTGGCGCCGCTGGAGCAACCCGGCGCTGGTGATCATGGTGCTCAACAATCAGGACCTCAACCAGGTCACCTGGGAGCAGCGGGTGATGGCCGGCGATCCCAAATTCGAGGCCTCGCAGACGGTACCCGACTTTCCCTACGCGGCGTTCGCCGAGCTGATCGGCCTGCGCGGGCTGCGAGTCGACCGGCCAGAGGACGTGGCCTCCATGTGGGACGAAGCTCTGGCCGCCGATCGGCCGGTGGTGCTGGAAGCAGTGACCGACCCCAATGTGCCTCCGTTGCCACCACACATCAAGCTGGAGCATGCTCGGGCCTACATGTCGGCGCTGCTGAAAGGGGATCCCGACTCGGTGGGCATCGTGCGTGCTTCGGTGAAGGAGATGTTCGCGGGGATTGGCAGCCGCCGGCAGAAGTGAAACCGCAGGCCCCGATAAACACGGTGACGGTAACCGTCTATCGGATCCCCACCGAGCAACCCGAGGCGGACGGCACCCTGGCATGGGACGCCACCACCCTGGTGCTGGTGGAGTTGCAGGCGGGTGGGCAGCGCGGGCTGGGTTATACCTATGCCCACGCCGCCGCCGCGATCCTGATCGACGATCTGCTGTCGGCCGCGATCCATGGCCGCGACGCCTTCGACATCCCCGGCGCCTGGCTGGCCATGGTGCGGGCGATCCGCAATCTGGGACGGCCCGGCATCTCCTCCATGGCCATCTCCGCGGTGGACATCGCCATGTGGGACCTGAAAGGCAAATTGCTCGGTGTATCCGTGGCCGACCTGCTCGGCGCGGTGCGCGAGCGGGTACCGCTGTATGGCAGCGGCGGTTTCACCAGCTACAGCATCGACGATCTGTGCGCGCAGCTTGCCGGCTGGGTGGCCGACGGCATCGGCCGAGTGAAGATGAAGGTCGGCGCGGACCCCCAGCAGGACGTGAAGCGGGTCGCTGCCGCGCGTCAGGCCATCGGCGTCGCGGCGGAACTGTTCGTCGACGCCAACGGGGCCTACGACGTCAAGCAGGCGCTGGCGTTTGCCGAGCGGTTCGCCGACCGCGGCGTCAGCTGGTTCGAAGAACCGGTCTCGTCCGACGATCTGCATGGGCTGCGGACATTGCGCCTGCGGGCGCCCGCGGGCATGGAGATCAGCGCCGGCGAGTACGGCTACGACGACGTCTACTTTCGCAACATGCTCGGGGCCGGCAGCGTCGATGTGCTGCAGGCGGATGCTACCCGCTGTGGCGGCATCAGCGGCTTCATGCATGCAGCCGCACTGTGCGAGGCCTACCAGGTGCCGCTGTCCTCCCACACCGCACCGTGCGCGCACCTGCACGCCTGCTGCGCCGCGGTACCGCTGCGCCACCTGGAATACTTTCACGATCATGTGCGCATCGAGCAATTGCTGTTCGAAGGCGCGGCACGGCCGCACCAGGGCCATCTGGCGCCAATGCGGGAACGGCCAGGCCTCGGCATCGAGTTGCGGGCGCGGGTAGCCGAGCCTTATCGCATCTGAGGAACGGCTTCGACAGCCACAACAGAAAACCACAACAGGAACCACAACAGGAACCACAACAGGAATCACAACAGGAATCACAACAGGAGAGCATCATGAGCGAACCCATCGGCCGGACACGCTGGGTCATCGCCGAAGGCTACATTCCTTCCAACGATGGCGAGACCGACCCGCGCTTCGTCAGTCACGAAACCGCCTGCATTCTCAACTGCGCAGACAGGGATGCCCACGTCGGCATCACCATCTACTTCAGCGATCAGGATCCCGTGGGTCCGTTTCGGCTCGAGGTGCCGGCGCGCCGCACCCGCCATGTGCGCTTCAACGATCTTCAGGATCCGCAGTCGATTCCCCGGGATACCGACTACGCCAGCCTGATCGAGAGTGACGTGCCGGTGGTGGTGCAACACACGCGGCTGGATTCTCGCCGCGCCGAACTGGCGCTGCTGTCGAGCATGGCGTATCCCGTCGACTGAGGTTGCCGGCGCCAGCCGGGGTCCGGCGATCAGCCGGCGCGATCAGCCGGCGCGATCAGCCGCCCCCAGCATTGGCCGCTGCACGCCGGCCGTGAGGGCTGCGCCGACGCCGGCTCTGTCGCGGCGGCAGTCGACGGCCGTTGGTGGCCGGCGGCTTGGTGTCGCCGTCGGTGGTGGCGAATTGCTCGAGCCGTTCCAGCAGATCCGCCGAGCCCTTCAGTAGATAGCCGTGCGCACCCGCTTCCATGGCCCGATTGACGTAGCGTTCCTCCCGGTGTCCGGACAGCATCACACAGCGCACTTCCGGTCGCTGCTGACGCAGTTCCGAGACCAGCGAGATCCCGCTCATGCCCGGTAGGGAGACGTCGACGATGGCGAGATCCACCGGCGCATCTTTCAGCTCCAGCAGCGCTTCCTCGGCGTTCGACGCCATCCCGCTGATCCGGTGCCCCATCACAGCCAGATAGCGTGCCAGCGAATCGCGCATCACTTCGTGATCGTCGATCAGAAAGATGTTCACGTTCCATCACCTCGCTTCATCGTAGGCCGCCGGCAGTCGTCCACCTTGGCCTGAGATCCCCCCACTCGCACCGCATCCACCGGTACCCGTTCAGCCTGCCCATTGCGCACCGTAACGTCTGGTTTACACAGCATTTCTCATGCCAGTTGTTACCCGCAGCGGCGACGGGGCACTGGCGCGATGCTTGCAAAGCCCGCAATGGCGAAGTGGTGTCAGCATTGGCTGACACGTGGCAATTCCGGCCCCTGGTAAAGGGGACCGGCGGATCAAGGAGACCGACATGAACGAAGATACCCTGAAGGGCAAGTGGAAGCAGATCACCGGCGAGGTGAAGAGCCAATGGGGCAAGCTCACCGACGATGATCTCGATCAGATCGAAGGAGATTCGCAAAAGCTCGAAGGCAAGATCCAGGAGCGCTACGGCATCGGCCGTGACGAGGCGCGCAAGCAGGTTGAGGAGTTCCAGCGCCGCATCTGATTAGTCGGCGCTGGAATCACACTCTCGCAAATCCGACGAAGGAGGATGATGTGCTTTATTGGGCCCTGGTTTTTCTCGTGGTGGCGTTGGTTGCAGGCGTTCTCGGCTTCACCGGCATCGCCGGTGCAGCCGCGAACATTGCCTGGATTCTGTTCGTCGTGGGGCTCGTCGTCGCCCTGGTGCTGTTCATAGCGGGGCGGCGCGGGGTGTAGCTCCTGGCCGCTGCGCGGAAAACGCGGGAGGCGCGAGCGCCTGACGCGGTTTCCGGTAGCGGCCGCTAATTCCGAAGCGGTAGCGGCCGCTAATTCCGAAGCGGTAGC
>JBLRXD010000046.1:0-20763 GCA_047920935.1 Pseudomonadales bacterium
CCCGGGCGCCGTTGCGCGCCACCGCGATCACCACGGCGTCGTAGCGGGTGCGGAACTTCCCTTCCTGGATGGTCATCCCCACCATCGGGCTGGAGCGGGACACCACCACCTCGAAGAAGCGCCGCTCGGCCCTGGGGGCGTCGAGCTTGAACAGCTGATCGGGGGCGGGCACCAGGCCGCGCATGCGCACCAGATCCACCATGGAGTCGACGACGCCGACGAACAACAGCCGGTCGCCGCCCTGCAGCCGCACGTGGGGCGAAACCGCCGGCAACACCGTACCGCCGCGCTCGATTTCGGCGAGAAAGCCGCCGGGCAGGTTGCGCAGCCCCGCCTCTTCCAGATTCTTGCCGATGAGCGGGCTGTTCTCCTCCACCAGCATCTCCACCGTGTACTCGCGCACCTGCTCGGGCTCGAACAGTGGCGGCCGCCGGTCGGGCAGCAGCCAGCGACCGGTGGCGATGACGAAGAGGGTGCCGACCAGCGCCAGCGGCGCCCCCAGCAGGCCGATCTCGAAGAAGCCGAACCCGCGATGGGTGTTGGTTTCGATGAACATGCCGTTGACGATGAGGTTGGTGCTGGTGCCGATGATGGTGCACATGCCGCCGAAGATGGCGGCGTAGCTCAGTGGGATCATCAGCCGGGAGACCGGAATACGGCAGCGCCGGCCCCACTCCTCGACGAACGGCACCATCATCGCCACCACCGGGGTGTTGTTGAGGAAGCCGGACAGCCCGGTCACCGGCAACATCAACCGCAGCTGTGCTGACCTGGTGGATTTCGGCTGGCCCAGCAGGCGCGAGCCCAGCATGTGAATGCCGCCGGTGTCGACAAGCCCGGCAGCGACCACGTAGAGCACGCCCACCGTCGCCAGCCCGGGATTGCTCAAGCCGCTGAGGGCCTCGGCCGGAGTGAGCACGCCGGTGACCATCAGCAACGTCAAGGCGGCCACGAGAATGACGTCCGGCGCGAACCGGGTTGCCATCAGCATGGCCACCGTGCCCGCCACCACCGCCACTGTTATCCAGGCGTCGATGCCCAACCAAACTGCTCCTGCGGATGCGAGTGCGCACTATAGCGTCATGTCTTGACAACGGAAGCGGCGGCGGCGGGTGCGTCGAGAACTTTGCGGCATATGCTCAGCTGCGCCTGACCACGTGGGCCCGATGATTTTTCCGCTGGCTAAATCGCGCGCCGGGACTATGATGCGCCAACCTCGCCCAGGTGAGCCCAACCCCCCCAATGACGACGAGCTTCATCGCGTCGCAGAAGCTGGCGAAAGACCCGCGTACCGATCGGTCTCTCAAGCACTCACTGTGGGACGGCATCTACTTCTCGGCCATGATCGGCACTGCGGAAAACTACTTCTCCGCGTTCGCCGTGTTCCTCAAAGCCAGCACCGCGCAGATCGGCGTGCTTGCGGCGCTGCCGCCGCTGCTGGCGTCGTTTTCCCAGCTCAGCTCCGCCTGGCTGGGCCGCCGGATCGGCAAGCGCCGCGAGATCATCGTGTTCGGCGCGCTGCTGCAGGCCGTCACCCTGATACCGCTGGCATTGCTGCCAGCGGCGTTTCCGTCCCTGGCTCTGCCGATGCTGATCGCCTGCGCGGTGATCTACTACATCGGGCCGAACCTGGGCTCCCCTCAGTGGGGCAGCATGATGGGCGATCTGGTGCCGGAGTCGCGGCGCGGCCGCTTCTTCGCGCTGCGCACCCGGCTGTCGAGCCTGGCGAACTTTTCCATGCTGATCGCCGCCGGCCTGGTGCTGCACGTCTTCGACCTGATTCAGGCCACCTACTGGGGGTTCGTAGCGCTGTTTTTCACCGCTTCGGCCTTCCGCCTGGCGTCCGCCTGGCACCTGCACCGCATGTACGATCCGCCCGGCCACGTGGCGGCCATCGAGGCGCCCTGGCATCGCGACTTGTGGCAGGGCCTGACCGAGACCGGGCTGCTGCGGTTTTCTTTCTTCTTCGCGTCGATGCAGTTCGCCGTGGCCATCGCCTCGCCCTTCTTCGCGCTGTACATGTTGCGCGACCTGAACTTCAGCTACGTCGCCTTCATGTTCAATACCGTGGCGTCGGTATGCGTGCAGTTCCTGACGCTGAATCGCTGGGGGCGGTTGTCGGATCTGTTCGGCAACCGCCTGATTCTGGTCACCACAGGGCTGTTCATCCCGCTGCTGCCGGCCCTGTGGCTGGTCTCCACCAGCTACTGGTACCTGCTGGGGGTGCAGGCGCTTTCCGGGCTGGCCTGGGCCGGGTTCACCCTGAGCGCCACCAACTCCGTCTACGATCTGACGCCCAGGAACCGCCGCGCCACGTTGATGGCCGTTCACAACGTGCTGGCCGCCACCGGGGTTTTTCTCGGCGCCGTGCTGGGAGGGTGGCTCGGCTCGATGCTACCGCGGGAGATTCACCTGGGCGGTGAGACCTGGTCGTGGCTGACGCCGCTGTACGGAGTGTTCGTCGTCTCGACCGTGGCGCGGTTGGCGGTGGCTGCGGCTTTCCTGCCGCGGCTGAAGGAGGCGCGCAAGGTGAGATCCATGACGCGGACCGGCTTGATCTTCCGGGTCACCCGGCTGCACCCGGTGTCGGGGCTGGCATTCGAGATCGTCGGCCGGTTTCGCCGAGAAGCCAACGGGCCGGGCGGCGCCAGCGCGAACCCCGGCACCGGGGCTGAGCCCTCCGGCGAAACCGCCGTCGAGACCGGGCTTGAGGCCGCAGTTGATACCGCGGTTGAGACCGGCAGCAACGGCGCGCCGGGCAAGAACGGCGACGCGCAGCCGCCGGAGCGCTGAATCGGGTCAGCTCACTTCTGGCGCCACTGATCGTTGATGCGGATCCAGCCGCCGGGGCGGGTCTTCTCGATGGCTTTTCTGGCGGCCAGCGCTTCCACCTCTTCGAGGCCGATGCGATTCTGCTCGGCAATCCGCTGGTACTCGGCGCGGCGCCTGGCGTTGACCTCCTGCACCAGCGCCACCACCTCGCTCGGAGCCGCCGGGTTCACCAGATCCAGATAGCCTTCGGCGGTCTCGCCCACCAATCCGGCGCCCTTGGCCGCGTTGAGATCCATGGCCAGTGCATGGCTCGACAGCCCCAGCAACAGAATGATCAGAGAAGCCTTTACGATGTCGGCAACTCGGCCCATGTTCGCTTTCCTCACTAGAACAGTTCGCTGTCGTTGCCGAACAGATCTTCGAGCTCCCGGTCTACCCGCACTCGAATATCGTGTTTGATGTTGACGTTGAGGTTGATGGTGATGGGCTCGTCGGTCGCCACCCTGACGGTAGGCGTGCACCCCGCCGCACCCAGGGCAAGGCAGAGCAGGACGCTGGTCAAATTTCGCAACTCGGCGGCCTCGCCATGTGAGGCCGCCGAGATTACCTACTGGCCGCAGCAGCAGCAATCGCTTAATGCTTTTCCGGCTTGCGCTCGAGGCGCCGCTGCAGCCCCCGGGTTACCTGATCCTGGAGACGCAGCGACTGGAGCAGCAGCGGCAGATTCTCGGTGACCGTGAGGTTGTAGCGGATGGGCCTGCCTCCCTCGACGTCCGGGTTACGACCCTGCAACTGGACCCCAAAGGCGAGATCGCCCTGCTCGGTGTAGCTGACGTCCCCCTGGAGCATCACGTAGTCGAAGTTCTGCAGCGCGCGCAGCGCGAAATCCAGCCCCGGCTGGCCGGCACCCGCAGCCAGCGCCGGAGACACCTGCAACCGCCCGCCCGGGGCATGGGCGCGCACCGAACCGCCGCGGATGCTGACCGCATTGGCGACCAGGGTGACTGGCAGGTTCGCGTCCAGCCGCCCGCTCCCTACCACCTGCTCACCTTCGAGCGCCAGAATCTCGGCCAGATCGAGATTCTCGAGCGCCACCGTGAAACGGGCTTCCCCGGTGCCGATGCGGTAGTCGAACGCCGGCACCCGCGCCCGACCGCCGAGCAGCGTGGCGGAAGCGGCATGCACGGACACGGTATCGCCCGCCCAGGCGAGCCGCGACTCGACCTGCCCCACGGTGAAACCAACCTCCACAGCTCTCGCCCCCAGAGGCGAAGACAGCAACGCCCAGTCGCCGTCCTTCGCGGTGAATTGCAGCAGACCCTGCATACCCTCTGCGAGGTAATCCCAATAGTGGCCGCCCACTTCTTCCATGGATATCGCCAGCGTGCCGCTGGGGCGCGTCGGCTGCGTCCAGTGAAGATCGGCGGCAATGCCCAGCCGCCCGGCAGTAAGGTCATAGGGGTGCGCCCAACGGGACGTCAGCCCCGCCGCCAGCGGCGCGGCGATCACCAATGCCGCTTCGGCCCGGAGCGCGCCGGCGCCCGTCTGCAGGTCGTGGGTCAGGGCGAACGGCGCGCTCCCGAGCCCGGTCACGGCCAACTCGCCGGTCGCTGCCAGCAGCACCGCGGTCGGATCCATGGGCTGCAATGCCAGGCGCAACGGCGCCCGCAGCGCCCCGGAGCGCAAGTCGCCGCGCCACTCGCCGGCCAGGTGACCATCGGCGAAGTGCCAGTCGCCAGCCAGGTCGTGCAGCGCCACCTGCTGTTGCTCCCAGGCCCAGCTGCCGCGCACGCTGCCCGCGGCGCGCAGGCCGCCACCAGCCGCCAGGGCCGACACATCCAGCGGCAACCGCAGCGGCCACGGCAGCGTCATCGACAGCCGCCCCGCCAGCGCGCCGTGCCCCGGCGGCGCACCGGCCAGGGCCTGGGCAAGCTCGAGCACCTCGCCGCGCAGGTCGAAATCGGCGTCGACCAGCAACTCGGCCTCTGCCAGGGTCAGCTCGGCAGCCAGAAGTGGGGCGCCCGCGGTCTCCGGCGCAGCGGCTGCGACCAGCCCCAGCGGGCTCAGCTCGATGCTGCCGCGCGCGTCGCCGCCGCCCAGGTGGAATCGCTCCACGGCGGCCTGCAGAGCGAACGCCTGCCCGGCGTAGCGCGCGCGAGCGCTGCCGGCGGCGCTCACCACGGCGCCGTCTAGCTGCCACTGGACGCTGGCGTCGCTGAGTGCGTACTGCCCGTCGATGGGCTGCCAATCCGCTCGCAGCCCGCCGCTGGCGGTCACCGCACCCCACCCCAGCCCGTCCGGCAGCGGCCACGGCAGCGAGGCGGCCAGCCCGCCGGCGACGCTCCCCTGGCCCGGTGGCAGGCCGGCAAGCTCCACAGCCAGCTCGAGCGCGAAATCGTTCAGGTCGAGGTCAGCGTTGATGTCGACCCGGTCGGCGCCGAGTGCGGAGCCAACCCGCAGAAAAGGATCGCCGCCATCGCCGAGCTGCAGATCCAGCAGCGCCGCGGAGGTCAATCGAACGGCCAGCTCGAGGCCACGAGCGCGGGCCGGAGCGATCGCCTCGAGGCGCGCATCGAGGGCCGCAGGCGTCAGCAGCAGATGCCCGCGGGCGCGGAACTCCAGCGCCGGCACTTCGAGCTGCAGCAGACCAACCTGCAGCCGCTCCGCCGGCAGCCGCGCGAACAGCCGCTGCAGATCGGCCGACGACGGCTGAATGGCCGACGACGGCGGGATGACAGCGCTGCCGGAGCCGGTGGCGTTCCCCGCCACCACCTGCAACGTCAGCTGGTCGAACGTTACGGACTGCAGGCGCCCGGCCAGCAGGTCGAACAGCCGGTAGCGCAGCTCGCCCTGCCGGGCTTGCACGTGCAGGCCGCCGCGCTGCAGCTCCAGGCTGGCCACGGTCAGCGCCGAGAATCCCGGCCGGCTCACTGCCACTCGCAGCTGGTCGCCACCCACGGCCGTGGCCAGCCAGGGGCTGAGCAGAACGATGAGCCACGGCCACGCAGCGTAGCCCGCCAGCAGCAATCCGGCGAGCAGCCCCCCCAGGACGGTCAGCCCGCGCACCAGGTGTCGGCCCAGACTCACGATGCGTCCAGCGCGCGGCATTTGTCGTTCGCTCGGGGTACACTTCGGCCGGCAGATTTCGGCACAGGAGACGCTCTGAGGTGTATGGATTGGAATGGCTGATCGCCACGATGCTGCTGGGCCTGGCCGGCGGCCTCGCTCTCGGCTTCGCCGTCACACGCGGCCGGTCGAACCGCGCCGCCGACCAAACCCGGGAGTTGGCAAGCCAGTTGGAGAGCTCTCGCGTGGAACTCGACGGCTACCGCCAGCAGGTGGTGGCCCAATTTAGCGAGACCGCACGAAAGTTCCAATCGCTGAACGATGCTTACACCGATCTGCATCAGCAATTGGCGAAGAGTTCGAACATATTGTGCGGCGACGTCTCTTCCGGGCCGCTGCTGCAGGCGCCCAAAGGTCATCAGGATCTGATCCCTGCCGAGATTCGCAACGCACTCGGAGCCGCAGCGAACGAGGAGCCGGCGCCAGCGAACGCAGACGGCGCCGCTGCCGGAACGGCGACGGCTGACGAGCCGGCCACCGCCAAAGTGCAAACCAGTGCCGACGAAGCTGCCGACCCGATGGTCCGCCCCGCGGTTGGGGCCGAAGCGGCGCTCGAGCAGCCCGGAGCCGAGGCTACCGATGCCGAAAGTCGAGCGGCCGCCGATGCCCCGTCATCGGCCGATGGCGGGAAAACGGCCAATGGCGCTACGGTCAGCGACGTCGAGACGGTCACCGACGAAGAGACGGCCGCCGATAAGGAAGCGGCCGCCGATAAAGAAGCGGTCGCCGAAGAGACGGCCACCGACAAAGACGCGGCTGCCGCCCCTGGTGATGCCCGGCAGCGGGTTACCGAGCGCTGAAGCGCAAGCCGGGCGTCACTCGCGGGCGTTGAACTCCCGCACCTGGGCGTTGTAGTTCTCGGCCACCGCCGTCATCTGATCGACGCCGGCGTTGTAAAGCGCAACGAGCTGCGCCTGCTGCTCGGCGGTGAGTTCCTCTTCCATCTCGGCTTCGGTCGCCGCCAGGCACTCCAGCGAGCTCTGAGTGCCGGCCACGAAGCTTCGCACCTCCGCGCCCGCCTGGCCCATCTCGGCCTCGGACGCGGTGCTGCCGTCCGGCACCACCGGCATCTCGGGGAATTTGCAGTGGGATATGTCGAGCTCGCCCGCCTGGGCGATACCCGCCAGCGACAGCAGCGCTGCGGCCAAAACGATCTTGCGCATCGGTAGGTCCTCCTCACCGTATCCTCTGAAGTAGAGCAAGCATGCTACCTCATGGAACCGGTGCGGAGGCAAGGTGCGGGCCACGGGCGCCGTCAACCCTGGATCTAGCGCAGCGCGCCCGTGGCCTCTACTTCCACCAGCAGGTCGCTGCGGCAGATATCGGCCCGCAGGTAGACGGCGCTGGCCAGGTTCGGCAGGTCTGCGTTCATGGCGTCGCGAACCTGCTGCAGGTGCCGTGCGTGCCGCAGGTAGACGCGGGCATGGAGATTCTCCACCCGCCGCGCATCCGTCTCGGCGCAGGCGTGATCCATGAGCAGCAGCAGGTTGTCCATGGTGCAGCGCAGTTGCTTGTCGACATCGCCGGGATGCTGGCTGTGGTGGCCGACGATGGCGGAGGTCCCCGAGATCAGCAGCCGCCTTCCGAGCACGCTGGCGCGGGCGAAGCTGGGCGGCGCCCGACCGTAGCGCGGCGGATAGCGATGGGCGCTGGTCTGCCGCGGGTTGTCGAGGTGCTGCACCGGGACGCGGCTGGCGACGAAGGTGATCTGCAGCGGCAACTCGGCCACGCATCCCAGGGCGGAGGCCGCCGACAGGCTGCCGGGGTCCAGCTGCAACTCCCCCAGCGCCGCCGCCCGCCCGGCGCAGAACTGCTTGTAGCGCTCGGCCTCGCCGCAACCCGCATTGATGTCCGGCAGGTACTGCCACACCCGGGCGAGGTGCGGAAAGCCCGCCTCCGCGGCGGCCTGCAGCGCTTGCAGGTAGAGCTGCCGCGAGGCACCGGCGATTTGCGCCGCTGTGACGGAGCGCCAGGCGGACAGAGCCAGCAGATCGCCGCTCTGGCGCGCCTCGAAGGCGCCCATGGGACCCTGCGCCACCGGCTCGTCGACGAGCCAGTACTCGCGGTCGCCGTGCAGCGGTTCCAGCGGCACCCATAGCGGCGCGCTGCCAGGAGCGGCTGCATCCGCGGCGGGAACCGACTGCGGCTGCACCTCGAGAGGTTGCGCCGCGAAGCGGAATTCGAGAAAGGCGTGCCCTGCTGGCTCGCCGCTATGACTGACCTTCAACTCTTGCACTACGACCCCAGATGACAGGACCGGACATTATAGAGGCGACGCCGCCGCAGATGGAGATCGCCCGGCAGATGCTGCGGCGCGGCAGGCAAAGCGTGACGGCATTTGTTAGCATGGGGGCGATCACCACAACCGGAAGCAGCCATGATCACTTTGCTCGTCAACGGCGTCAGCCACCAGGTGGAGGTGGACCCGGCGACCCCGTTGCTGTGGGTGGTGCGCGAGAACCTCGGGTTGATCGGCACCAAATTCGGCTGCGGCGTCGCCCAGTGCGGCGCCTGCACCGTGCATCTCGACGGCAACCCTGTCCGCGCCTGCGTGCTGCCGGTGTCCGCCGCCATCGGCGCCGAGATCACCACCATCGAAGGTATCGGCGACGGCGATGCGCTGCACCCGGTGCAGCAGGCCTGGATAGATGCCCAGGTGCCCCAATGCGGCTACTGTCAGTCGGGCCAGATCATGAGCGCGGTGGCGCTGCTGCGCGCCGATCCGACGCCGGACGATGCCGCCATCGACGCAGCCATGCGTGGCAACCTGTGCCGTTGCGGCACCTACCCGCGGGTTCGCCGCGCCATTCACAGCGTCGCCAGAGCGGCCGGCCCAGCCGCTGATGCGGTCGCTGATGCGGCCGCTGATGCGGTGCAGGTTTTCGTGCCGGAGAAAAATCGTGGGTAAGTGGACGCGACGTGGCTTCATTGCCAGCGGGGTAGTCGCCGGTGGCGCCCTGGTGGTCGGCGTGGTGGTGCGGCCGGGGCACCGCACGCCGCGGCTGACGCCGCTGGTGGCCGGCGACGGCGAGCATCTGGTCAATGCCTGGGTGAAGCTCGACGCCGGCAACATCGTAACGGCCATCGTGCCGCATTCCGAGATGGGCCAGGGGGCCCAATCGGCGCTGGCGCAGATGCTGGCAGACGAACTC
Source organism: Pseudomonadales bacterium (assembly GCA_047920935.1). Classification (GTDB taxonomy): domain Bacteria; phylum Pseudomonadota; class Gammaproteobacteria; order Pseudomonadales; family Azotimanducaceae; genus UBA7803. The sequence continues at coordinate 9,051 of JBLRXD010000046.1, forward strand.
GACGCGCGCTGGGAAGACGTTCGCGTGCTGGAAGCGCCCGCCCACGACGAGTATGCCAACTACGCGCTCGCCAAGGGCTATCTGGTGGGAGAGATGCGCATCCCACGGGTGCTGGTGCCCACCGTAGACGGCGTGCTGATGCAGGCGGTGAAGATGATGCACCTGCAGATCACCGGCGGCAGCCTGAGCGTACGCACTACCGGCGTGTATGGCATGCGGGTGGCCGGCGCCGCAGCCAGGGAGTTGCTGCTGGGCGCCGCCGCTGACGCCTGGCAGGTGCCGCGCAGCGAACTCGTCGGCCGCGACGGGCGAGTCATCCACAGCGCTTCCGGCCGCACCGCCCGATACGCCGAATTCGCCGCCGCCGCTGGCGCCCGCAAGCCATCGGCATCCCCGCCGCTGAAGCGCCCGGAGCAGTTCACCATCATGGGGCGGGACGTACCGCGCACCGACATCCCCGAGAAGGTTACCGGCGCGGCGAGGTTCGGCATCGATGCCGAGGTGCCCGGCATGCTGATGGCCGCCATCGTCCGCGCACCGGTGTTCGGCGCCAAGGTCGCGAGCGCCGACGACGCGGCAGCGCTGCAGATGCCCGGCGTGCGCCACGTGGTGGCGCTGGAGGATGCGGTGGCCGTGGTGGCCGACGGCTACTGGCAGGCACAACGGGCGCTGGCGCGAATCGACGTGCAGTGGACGGCCACCGATGCCGATACGGTAGACAGCGACGCCATCTTCGCCCAGTTCGACCGCGACATGGATGCCGCGCTGGCCAGCGGTCGCGAGCAGACCGACCTGAAGCGGGGCGACGCCCGCAAGGCTCTGGGCCGCGCCGAGCGCGTGGTGCAGGCGGTCTACCGGGTGCCCTACCTCGCCCACACCTGCATGGAGCCGATGAACGCCACCGCGGATGTTCGCGACGGCCGCTGCGAGCTCTGGACCGGCACCCAGAACCCTCTCGGGTTCAAGTACGCCGTCGCCGAGGCGCTCGACCTGGACGCCGACAACGTCACCGTGCACAACGCCTATCTGGGCGGCGGCTTCGGCCGCCGAGCGTATCCCGACTACGCCATTCAGGCGGCCCGGGTGTCGCGCGCGGTTGGGGCGCCGGTGAAGCTGATCTGGTCCAGGGAAGAAGACGTCCGCCAGGACCACTATCGGCCGGCGGTGACGTCGCGCTTCAAGGGCGGCCTCGACGACCAGGGGCGACTGATCGCCTGGGAGAACCAGTTCGTCGACAAGCACGAGCCGGCAGAGGCGCCCCACGTACCCTACGCCATCGACCACCAGTTCGTGCACTACGCCGACAGCCCGACCCACGTGCCGTTCGGGCCCTGGCGCAGCGTCGACCACTCCCAGCACGGCTTCTTCACGGAGTCGTTCATCGACGAGGTAGCCCACGCCGCCGGCAAAGACCCGTTCGAGTTCCGCCGCGACCTGCTCGACCACGCGCCGCGCCATCGGGCGGTGCTGGAACTCGCCGCCGAAAAAGCCGACTGGGCTCGCCCGCGGCCGGCAGGAAGCGGGCGCGGCATCTCACTGCAGGAATCCTTCGGCACCATCGTTGCCCAGGTGGTGGACGTCCGCGTCACGGATGGCCGCGTCGCCGTGGACCGGGTGGTGTGCGTCGCCGACCCGGGGTTCGCCGTCTCTCCCGACGGGTTCCGCGCGCAGATGGAATCCGGCATCGTTTACGGTCTCTCGGCCGCGCTGCACGGCGAGATCCGCATCGATCAGGGCGCCGTGAAGCAGGGAAATTTCCACGACTACCCGATGCTGCGCATGGACGAGACACCGCAGATCGACACCCACATCATCGCCTCCGGCGCTGCCTGGGGCGGCGCCGGCGAGCCGGGCACCCCCGGCATCGCCCCGGCACTGACCAACGCCATCTTCGATGCCACCGGCAGCCGCATCCGCGAGTTGCCGGTGGGCCGTTATCAACTGGACTTTCGCCTGGAGGAGTCGGACAAGCTGGGCTGAACCCGCCGCGTCAGCGGTGCTGGTCGAAGTATCTGACCGCGTAGTCCTGCAGCGGCGAGGTCAGGCGAAAATCCTCGACGAAGCCGCAGTGCCCACCGTGGCGGATGAGGGTGACCACGTCGGCGTCCGACGTTGCCCCCAGCAGCGCCCGGGCGTGCTCGGCCGGCAGCACCGGATCATCTTCGGTAGAGAGGATGCGCATCGGCATGCGCGCCTGACGCAGGAAAGCCCGACCCAGCGTGTAATGGCTGTAGTACTCGTCCGCATCGCGGAACGGCGTGTAGCGGGACACGAAGTAGTCGGTCACCGTCGCCACCATGCTGAGCCGATGCACCACGGCGGAGTCGAAGCGCTCGGGAAACGCCCGCCGCTTCTCGTCGAAGGCTCTGCGCCATTTGCCGACGAAGTATCGGCGGTAACCGATCCAGCCCCGGTCCAGAGCAATCACCGAAGCCGCCGGGTCGAGCACCGGGCACACCGCAAGCGCGGCACGAAAGCGTGGCGACGTGTCCGGATGAGCGGCCAGGCGCAGCACGAAGTTGCCTCCCAGCGAGTAACCCATGAGCCCGCAGGCTCCGCTGGCATGGTGCTCGGCCAGCCAGTTGCAGGCGTCCACCACCTCGTCGATGCGGGCGGCATTGAACAGACCTTCGTTCAGATGGGCGGTACCGCCGTGATCGCGCAGCAGCAGTCGCGCCACGGAAAATCCGGCGGCGTGCAGAGCCGCCAGCGCCCGTCGCAGGTAGGGGGCGTCGGCGCTGCCCAACCAGCCGTGGATCAGCACCACCAGCGGCGCCTGGTGCGGCTGCGCATTCACCAGCGCCTGCAGCCTGATGCCGTCTCGGCACGGTATCGTCACCAGCTCCGCCTCGGCGTTCAGGTCGACGGCGATCCTCTCCCCCAGGCGCAGCAGCCGGCTCGACAGAACGGTCTGCAGATGGGGCGAGCGAAGCAGAATGTGCGGGCGGAAATCCATGCGGCCGTCAGTCTGCCAGGTAGTACTCCAGCGTGGAAACCACTCTTACGTTCTTGATGTGAGGATTGTTGCTGTCGCGATCCGAGATGGTGAACTGCCCCTGGCGAGCCGAACGAATCTTGCCGAGCCGGCTTGCCGAGTCCTCGGCGAACTTCTGAGCGACGTCGCGGGCGTTGCCGGTGGCGTCTTCGATCATTCCCGGCTTCAAATCGTTCAAGCCGTTGAACAGGTACTGGGGCCGGAACTCGTAGTGATCCTGATTGAAGACGATGCCGGCCTTGCCCAGCTCCAGCAACTCCCGCCCTGCAGCGCGAACCTCATCGATTTTCGAGGTGAACACCGTGATCACCTGGGACACCGAGTAGCGGTACTTCAGATTGGGATCGGCATAGCCGTGCACCAGTCGATCGTTGATGCTGGGGGCGTTGGCGCTGATCTCGTCGGCAGCGAACCCGTGGAGCGTGAGGAAGGCTCGCACCTGCTCGCCCTGCTGTTCGGCTTCGGCCAGCAGCGTATCGAGCTCGTTGCCCACGACGACGAACTGTAATGGCCAGATCGCCGTGTCCGCACGCACCTCCCGCTCGGCCAGGCCCTTGACCTCGACGAAGCGTTCCAGCGCGCGCGCCTGAACGAAGCCGTTACCCGCGAAGTATCCGCCCAGCGCCAGGCCGATGGCCAGTATCGTCCCCAGCAGCGCCGCCGATACACCGTTCAATCAAAATTGCTCCATACGGGGAAGGTTGTGGAGATCGCTGCCACACAGACAGAGGAATCGCTCAGCCCACCGCGGCCAGTGCCTGCTCGAGATCCTCGATGATGTCGTCGATGGCCTCGATTCCCACGGACAGGCGGATGGCTTCCGGGGCGACGCCCACTTTGCGCTGCTCGTCTTCCGTGAGCTGGCGATGGGTGGTGGACGCGGGGTGGCAGGCAAGCGACTTGGCATCGCCGATGTTCACCAGGCGCTTGAACAGCTTCAGCGCATCGTAAAACTTCACGCCCGCCGCGAATCCGCCCTTCACGCCGAAAGTCATGATGCTGGCGGCGCGGCCTTGCATGTACTTCTGCGCCAGCTGGTGATGAGGGTCGCCGGGCAGGCCGGCGAAGCTCACCCACTCCACCTTCGGATGATCCTGCAGATATTTGGCGACGGCCAGAGCGTTGTCGCAGTGGCGCTCCATGCGCAGCGGCAATGTCTCGATGCCCTGCAGCAGCAGAAAAGCGTTGAACGGTGACAACGCCGAACCGGTGTTCCGCAGGGGCACGGTGCGCGCCCGCGCGATGTAGGCGGCCGGGCCCATGGCTTCGGTGTAGATCACGCCGTGGTATGACGCCTCGGGCTCGTTGATGGTGCGATAACGCTCGGCATGCTCGGCCCAGGGAAAGTTGCCGGAATCGACGATGCTGCCGCCGAGGGTGGTGCCGTGCCCGCCCATGTATTTGGTGAGCGAGTGCACGACGATATCGACGCCGTGCTCGATCGGCTTGAGCAGCGCCGGGGTCGCCACGGTGTTGTCGGTGATGGTGGCGACGCCGTGGCTTCTGGCCATGGCTGCCACGGCGGCCACGTCGACGATGTTCCCCGCCGGATTACCGATGGTCTCGAAAAACACCGCCTTGGTCTTACCGTCTATGAGCTTCTCCAGCGCTGCGGGCGAGTCGTTTTCGGCGAAACGCACCTCGATGCCCTGCCGCGGCAACATGTGAGCGAACAGCGTGTAGGTGCCGCCGTACAACTGGGGCACGGTGACGATGTTGTCGCCGGCCTCGGCCAGATTGAGGATCGCGTAGTTGATGGCCGCGCTACCCGCCGACAGCGCCAGGGCACCAATACCCTTCTCGAGGGCAGCGACGCGCTGCTCGAGCACGTCGCAGGTGGGGTTCATGATGCGGCTGTAGATGTTGCCAGGAACCGCCAGGTTGAACAGATCCGCCCCGTGCTGAGCATTGTCGAACTCGTACGCCACCGTCTGGTAGATGGGCACGGCAACGGCCTTGGTGGTGGGCTCGCTGGCATAGCCGGCGTGAATGGCGAGGGTTTCGTCTTTCATGAACGGGACTCCGGGCGCTTGACTGAGGGTTCGGCTGATTGTGCCGATGGCGCGCGGCCATTGCGAGCACCCGCCGGCGCACGTTCAGCGGCGACCGGGAAATCTCGCGGGTGCGTAGGGCTGCGGATCCACCTCGGGGCTCTCGCCCCTGACCAGGTCGCGCACCATGGCGCCGGTGACGGCGGCGGTGGTGAGGCCGATGTGTTGATGACCAAAGGCCGCAATGATGCGCGGATGCCGCGGCAGCGGGCCGATGGCGGGCAGAAAATCCGCTAGGCTCGGGCGCGATCCGCGCCAGCGCAGACCGCGAGCAGGCAACGGATCGCGAAACAGTAGCGTCGCCCGGCGCCCCAGCCATTCGGCCCGATGCCACGCTGCAGGCGCCTCGCGACGGGCGAACTCCACGGTTCCCGCCACCCGCAGATGATCGCCCATCGGGGTAGCGATGAAGGCGTCTTCCGCCGCCGCCACCGGGGCGCGCAGGCGCCCGACGGCGGAGGGAAAGGTGAGGTGATAGCCCATCTCCGCCGCCAGTGGCGGACGCCAGCCGAGCGGCCTGCACAGCTCGCCGGACTGCAGCCCGGCCGCCACCACCACGTAGCGGGCGCGCATCCTGGTGTCGCCCAACCGCGCCTCGACCTCGTGGGGTCGCGACGCAAGGGCGGTTACCGCGCGGCTGACGATGCTACCGCCGGCCGAGTTGAAGGCATCCACCAGGCACCGAACCACCCCCTGCGGATCGAGCACGTGAGCCACATCCGGATAGAACACCGCATGCTGCAGCGCCTCGCTCAGAGACGGCTCCCGCTGCCGCAAGTCATCGCCGCCCAACAATTCCAAGCGCACGCCCAGTTGCTGCGCCAGGGCGCGCTCGGCGGCATCGCCGGCGAAGGCGCGCGGGCAGCGGTAGACGCTGTACATGCCGCGCAGTTGCAGCAGGCTGCTGCCGTTGCACGCGGCGAGTTCCTGCTGCCACGCCGGTAGGGATCGACTGGTGAGCGCGGCGATGGCGCGACTGCCGCGCTCCACCTGGTCCGGGGCGCAGGCCCGGGCGAAGCGCAGAAACCACGGCAGCAGGCCCGGCAGCCGCGCGGCCTTGAGGTGCAACGGCCCATCGCGGCCAAGCATCGCCGGGAGCCGGCGCAGGGTCTCGGGCCGGGCCAGCGGCAGCACATGCTCGGTGGCGATGACGCCGGCGTTACCGAACGAGCAGCCGCTACCCGGCGGCTGGGGATCGGCTACGCAGACCCCGTAGCCGACTCGCTGCAGGGCGCGGGCGCAGGCCATGCCCACCACGCCGGCGCCGATCACCAGCACGTCGACGGCGATCGGGTCGCCGTTCATCGCACGCGCGCTCAAGCCAGCACGGTCGCCGGCATGGCCCCCGGCATGCCTTCGAAGAACTCCACGGCGCCGGTGTCGAGGGAATACTCGGCACCGACGATCAGCAGCTTGCCCTGCTGCACGAGCTGCTCGAGCACCTCCGAGCCGTGCCGGAGCTGGTTCGCCGAGGCCCTCACGTTGGCACGCACCGCATGGTGCACCAGCACATCCAGATCCTGCCCGGGGCGGGTCTCCAGCAGCGGCTCCACCGACGGCCGCACCCTATCGACGATGGAGCGCAGGTTCCGGGAAGGATGCTCGGTTCTGTTCATGAGCTGCTGCAGGGTGGCCACCACCGCCCCGCAGCGGGAGTGCCCGAGAACCACCACCAGCCGGGTGCCGAACCATTCGGCAGCGAACTCCACACTGCCGATCTGCGAAGGCGCCACCACGTTGCCCGCTACCCGGATGACGAAGAGATCGCCGAGCCCCTGGTCGAAGACGATCTCCGCCGGAACCCGGGAGTCGGAGCACCCGAGAATGATGGCGTACGGATTCTGATCGGCCGTTACCGCGCTGCGACGCGCGGGGCTGGCCAGGGTATCGGTACTGCAGGTTCCCGCCACGAAGCGGCGGTTCCCCTCCTGCAGGCGTTCGAGGGCTTCTTCGGCAGTTAACATCGGGTCTCCATGACTGATGAGCATCGTCGACGGGCGGGGCGTCAGCCCGGCGCCGCAAAGGCGGATACAGTAACAGCGTTGACCATTCGGTGGGAGGCGCTCGGCTTTGCTATGCTGAGCGCTCGAAGGGGGGAGATGAATTTGGCCGAACCAGCAAGCAGCGGTGACGCCGCTCGTGGCTCCAGGGCCCGGCGGCGCATTCACAGCGTAAGCAATCTGTTGGTGATGGTGGTGACCGTCGCCGCAGCCCTGTGGGGCGCCTGGTGGCTGTACGACCGGCTGACCAACGTCTATGTGCTCGACGCGCGGATTTCCGCCGACATGCTGCTGCTGTCGAGCCAGGTTTCCGGTTGGATCGTCGAGGTGCCGGTGGCGGAGTCCGCGCACGTCCTGGCTGGCGACGTGCTGCTGCGAATCGACGACCGCCGCGCCCGGGCGCGCCGCGCCGAGCAGCAGGCTGCCGTGGCCGTGCTCGAAGCCAATCTGGAAACCGCTGCCGCCCGCATGGAACTGGTAGAGCGACGCTCCCTCAGCCAGCTGGCGGCGGCGCGCTCGAAGCTCGACGCGGTGCGCTCGGAACTCGCCACCGCCCAGGGCGATCTCGAGATCGCCGAGGCCGAATGGCAGCGCGCCAGGCGCCTGCAGGAGGCGGCGCTGCTGTCGCAACAGCAGTTCGAGGAGGTTCAGAACAGCTATCGCAGCGCCGTGCAGACCGCTCGGCGGCGGGAAGCGGAGATCGCCACCGCCCAGGCGGACGTCGCGGTGGCGGAGGCCGACCGGGCCGAGGTGGCCGTGCTGCGTCACGAGCTGCGGGCGCTGCAGGAGCGGCGCGGCCAGGCCGAGCAGCAACTGGCGCAGGCCCAGGCCGAACTCGACGACCATACCATCACCAGCCCCATCAACGGCGTCATCGATCAGCTGTTCGTCGAGCGGGGCGAGCACGTGTCGGCCAGTCAGCGGGTGCTGGTCATGCACGACCCATCGCGCCTGTGGGTCAAGGCCAACGTCAAGGAGACCGATCTGCGGCACGTGGCGGTAGGCGATCGGGTCGCCGTGCGGGTGGATGCCTACCCGGATAGCCGTCACTCCGGGGTGATCCGCCGCGTCGGTGATGCGGCCACCAGCCAGTTCGCGCTGCTGCCCAACCCCAACCCGAGCGGCAACTTCACCAAAGTTACCCAGCGGATCGAGATTTCCATCGACCTGGACGAACACGATGCGCGGCTGAAGCCGGGCATGATGGTGGAGGTCAAGATCCCTCGCGGCTCATGAGCGACCATCCGGTACCGCCAGGCATAGAAGCCTCCAAAGGCTTCCTCGACAAGTTCCGCCAGCTGGGGCCGAACTACCGCTGGTGGGCGGCCGGGGTCGGCATGCTGGGCTCGTTCGCCACGCTGCTGACCTCCACCATCGTCAACATCGCGATTCCCGACATCATGGGTGCGCTGGGCATGACCCCGGACGAAGCCCAGTGGCTGGCCACCGCCTTCCTCGCCGCAGGCACGGTGACCATGCTGATCACCGCCTGGTGTATTCGCGCCTTCGGCATCGCGGCCACTTACCTGTTCGCCATGCTGGTTTTCATCGGCGGCTCATTCCTCGGCGCGTTGGCCGGCACCACCGAAACGCTGCTGATCGCCCGGGTGATCCAGGGCGCCGCGGCGGGGTTGGTTACCCCCATCGGCATGGTGGTGACAGCCCAGGTATTCCCCATCAGGCAACGCGGCATGGCCATGGGCCTGATGGGCGTGGGCACCATTCTCGCCCCCGCGCTGGGCCCCACCATGGGCGGCTATCTGGTGGATCACCTGTCCTGGCGTTGGGTGTTTCTGGCTGCAGTGCCGTTCGTGGCACTCAGCCTGCCGATGGCGAAGGCGTTCTTTCCGGCGCGCGAAGAGACCGGGCCCAAGCCGTCGTTCGACTGGATGGGTACCCTGTTGTGTTCGCTGTTCATCGTCGGTCTGCTGGTCGGGTTCGCCTCAGGGCAGCGGCACGGCTGGCACCACGACCCGGCGCTGTGGAGCATCGCCATCGGCACGGTGGCCTTCTTCGCCTGGGTGGGATGGGAGATGTTCACTCCGGAGCCGATTCTCGAGCTGCGCCTGTTTCTGAATCCCCGTTTCGTCGCCGCTGCCGTGGTGACCTTTACCGTTGGCATTGGCCTGTACGGCTCCACCTATGTGTTCCCGCTGTTTCTGCAAGCGGTAAGCCAACTGATCGCCACCGACGCCGGGCTGCTGATGGCGCCTGCGGGGCTGGTGATGGCGGTGCTGTTCCCCCTGGCCGGTCGGCTCGCCGACTTGACGTCGCATCGCATCATGATCCTCATCGGGCTGGTGTTCTTCGCCCTCAGCAACTACCCCATGATCTATGCCGATGCGCTCACCCCGGCCGTCACCATGCTGTGGTGGTACGCGGTCGGGCGAGTCGGGCTGGCCATGATCTTCCCCAGCCTCAACGCGGCCGCCATGAATCCTCTCCCCATCCATTTGATCGCCCAGGGCTCTGGCGCCATCAATTTCCTGCGGCAGCTGGGTGGTGCGTTCGGCATCAATCTGATCTCGCTCGCCATGCAGGACCGCATGGTGCTGCACTACGACGCCCTCAATGCCACGCAGACCTGGGACAACTCCACCACCGCCGAATTCATGAGGCTGGTGATCGCCGAGTTCCAGCATCTGGGCCTCATCGGCTATCGAGGCTTCGAGGCGTCGTTCGGCTACATCCAGAGCGTGCTCGCTGCCCAGAGCACCATGCTCTCCTACCGCGACGCCTTCTACCTGATCGGCATGGTGTTCGTGCTGTCGCTGATCCCGGCGTGGTTCATCGCCGAGCAACGCCAACAGCCGAAGCCGATCGAGCGGCCCGGGCCGGCGGCGGACGCCGAGGCCTCGACTTTCGCCGCGGCGAAGACCGACACCACGGCGAAAGTAGACGCCTGATCAGCGGCAGTCGGGAAAGCGGCCTTGCGCGCGCGCCTCGGTGGAGATCTGCATGTACTTGCTCATGCGTGCGTTCATCTCGCTGATGCGGCGCTCGCTGGAGGGGTGGGTGGAGAGAAACTCCGGGGGTCGACCACCGCTTTCCTGCGCCTGCATGTTCTGCCACAGGCGTACGCTCTCGCGCGGATCGAAGCCGGCGTTGGCCATGAGCTCGAGCCCCATCAGGTCGGCCTCGGCTTCCTGGGCACGGCCGAACGGCAGCAGCACGCCCACCTGAGCCCCGACCCCGAGCAAGCCGAACAGCTGCTGCTTGGCCGCGCTGTCGGCGCCCACGGCGATCTGCGCCAACTGCAAACCGGACTGGGTGACGAAGTTCGCGGAGACTCGCTCGTTGGAATGCTTCGCCAGCACGTGAGCCACCTCATGCCCCATCACGGTAGCCAACTGAGACTGATTCTCCGCCACGTCCAGCAGCCCGGTGTGCACGCCGATCTTGCGCCCCGGCAACGCAAAGGCGTTGGCGGATGGATCATCGAACACCTTCACTTCCCACTGGGCGGGATCACCGCCGGGCATGGCGCGGATGATGTGATCCGCCACGCAGCGCACGAAGCTGTTGGTCTGGGCGTTCTGCGACACCTTGCTGTTGCTCTGGATATCCTGGAACGCGGCTGCGCCCATCTGCGCCATTTCTCCTTCGGGAAACAGCAGCAGCTGGCTGCGGCCCATGGGCGAAGTGGCGCAGGCGAACAGCATCAGCGCCGCGAGGGTGAGAACTAACGCTTTCATAGTCATCGGAGTTTGCCTGGAAACGGCGCCATGATGAGCGATACCGGCAGCGTGCACAACGGCAGGGCGGACCCCGGTGGGAGCGATCTCCTGATCGCGATGGTTCCGATCGCTCCCTCCACCCGGCATCAGATGAAATTCGGGTAATCCGGGCTCCACATCGCGTCGCGGGCCGCCGCTTCCAGATTTTCGGGGCGAACGCCGCGGGCATGGCCGCGCTCGAAAGCTTCGGCGCACACCGCGGCGGCGCTGACCGCAGTGATCTCCCGCAGCCGGCCGACGTCCGGGTAGAGCAGCCCGCGGTCGAGTTCCGCGTCCGTCACCTGTGCGGCCAGGGCGTGGGCCGCGCTGGTGATCATGGCGTCCGACACTTCGACCGCCTCGGCGAGCAGGGTGCCCAAGCCGAGCGCCGGGAACACGAACACGTTGTTGCCCTGGCCGATATGGATGGTGCGGCCGCCGTGCTCCACCGGGGCAAACGGGCTGCCGGTCGCCATCAGCGCACGCCCGTCCGTCCACCGCACCAGATCCACCGGGGTGGCTTCGCTGCTCGCGGTGGGATTGGACATGGGCATGATCACCGGTGCCGCCACGGCGGCAGCCATGGTTCGCACCAGCTTTTCGTGAAACGCGCCCGGCTGACCAGAGGTGCCGATGAGCACCGTGGGGCGATACCCTGCTACCAGCGCTTCCAGCGAGCGGTCGTCATCGATGCCGTATTCCAGCGCCGTCTTCAAAGGCCACGCCAGCTCGGCCTTGTAGGCGTCGGACTGGGGTCGGTCGTCCACCAGCAGGCCGCGGCTGTCGAGCAGGGCCACGCAGCGATGCAGATCGTCTTCGGCCACGCCGTCGAGGCGCAGCGCCGCCTTTATCTGCCGGGCGATACCGAGACCGGCAGCCCCGGCGCCGTGAATGACGATGCGCTGCTGGTCGAGCTTCTCGCCTTTCAGGCGCAGCGCCGACAGGATGCCT
>JBLRXD010000047.1:0-20722 GCA_047920935.1 Pseudomonadales bacterium
CCCCGACCATGCCGCTGGCCAGCAGCCACACCCAGTGGGGAAACGGGCGGATCGTCAGGGCAAAGACGATCTTCGAGATGCCCTCGATCATGAAGAACACGATCAGCAGCAGTGAGATCGACATCATGGCCTGGGCCGGGTCGCGCAGCAGCAGCAGGCCGATGAGCACGGCGATGGCGACGGAGATGAGTTGCAGCCAGAAATGGGGCACCTGGCGCGCGCCGATCAGACTGAGACCCTGGGCGATGCCGCTGACGACCAGCAGCCAGCCGAGCATGGCGATCACCGCCGTGGGCGTCACCAGCGGGTAGAGCAGCGCGAACAGCCAGGCGAAAGCCCCCGCCACGATCAGCAACAACCCCTGGATCAGGTACAGCAGTGAGTAGCGCTTGACGGTTTCGCGCAGCGCTTCAGAGAAGACTTCGGAGGCGGCGTCCAGAGAAAGTGGCATCAGGCGTCTCTCCCGGTGTTGCGACGTTGCCCGCTGGGCGGCGCACGTCTTGCTGTGGAACAATCAAGCATCATGCCAATTCGGGGCTCGGCGTCCAGTTACCGGCTGCCGAATGGCCCGCTGCAGAAGGTATGATGTCGCATCGCGCGCCTGGAGAGGACAGCGAACATGGATCAGTTGGGTAAAACACGCTTGGCCTACCACCTGGCTTTGGCCTCGGCCTTCGCCTCGGCCATGTGGCTGCTGGCCGCGCCCGCGGTCAGCCTCGCCGGCAGCGCCGGGGATGGCCGCCAGGCAGCATCTGCCGCGGCGCAGATCGCCGGGCTGCTGCAGCGTTCGGGGCACGACTACGAGCAGGTGCAACGTCAGTTGTGGACCGTGCGCCTGCCGGGCCACATTCATGAGGAGGTGCGCATCAACGTGGTGGCGCACGAGAACCTGCTGATTCTGTTCACCCTGCTGGCACGGGCCGGCAGTTGGGAGCCGACGCCCGATCTGCTGCTGCGACTGTTGCAGCTCAACGCCGCCTACGATCGTGTCAAGCTTGGCGTGGACGAACACGGCGGCATATTTCTGCGTACCGATCTCAGCATCAGGGTGATCGACGACACCGAGTTCCGACTCAACATCGAGCAGTTGGCGGCCGCCGCCGACGAGATCTATGCGGAGCTGTCCGCACGGCTGGATCATTCGCAAACCGACCAGGAGCACGCGCCATGATCGCCAAGGTGCGCGCCTGGTCGGTTGAGCCCTTTTTCGCGTGACTACGCACGCACCGGCGGTTTTTCAGCAACGAAAGTTTTTCTACGGCTGGGTGATCGTCATCGGCGGCTACTTCGTCGGCCTGCTGACCAGCGGCCTGTTGTCTTACACACGTGGCATCTTTCTGGTGCCCATGGCGGCGGAACTCGGCGCCTCGCGGCTCGAGCTGTCTCTGGGATTCACCATCACCAGCGCGGTGGCCGCGCTCACCGCGCCGCTGGCCGGATACCTGCTCGACCGGTTCCCCGTGCCCCGGCTGATGACCGTCATGGCGATCTGGACCGCCCTGGGCTACTTCGCGCTGTCGGCCGTCGGCGACAAGCTGGCGCTGTTCCTGGTGCTCGGTCTGTTTTTCGGCCTCGCGACCTTCCATCTCGGCGGCCCGGCGCCGAGCAAGCTGGTGGTGGGCTGGTTCGACACCCGGCGGGGGTTGGCGCTGTCGTTGCTGGCCATGGGCGCGTCGACCGCCGGCGTGCTGACGCCGCCCATTGCCACCGCATTGATCGAGACCTTCGGCTGGCGCTGGGCGTTCGTCGCCTATGGGACGATCACGCTGGTGGCCGTTCTGCCGCTGACCCTGTTGCTGCTGCGCGATCCGCCCCGGCCGACGCCGCAGGTGACGGCCGATCTGGACGACGCGGAAAGCCTGCATGGGGGGGCTGCGGCGCAGCCTTTGACCACCAACCGGGTATGGAAGCGCCGCGAGTACCTGAGCAGTCCGAGTTTCTGGGGCATCGTCACCATATTCGGCGTCATGGGGTGCATCTTCTCGGGCGTGTCGCTGCATCTGTTCGCGCACATCACCGACATCGGCATCGATCCGCTGCGGGCGTCTCTGGTGCTCTCGGTCATGGCGGGCCTGGCGCTGGTAAGCAAACCCGTGTTCGGCTGGCTGGTCGACAAGCTGGACCCCCGGGTCAGCGTCATGGTGTCGCTGCTCACCCAACTGCTGGGGGTGGGCCTGCTGCTGTTTGCCGGCAGCTTCCTGCCGGTGCTGCTGGCGGCAGCGGCGTTCGGCTTCGGCTTCGGTGGCATGGTGCCGCTGCGCAACGCGCTGACGGCGATCGGCTTCGGGGCATTGTCTTTCGGCGAGGTCGGCGGCGCCATGCGAACCGCCATGGCGCCGCTGACGCTCGGTGGCATGCCGCTCGCCGGCTGGATCTACGACGCGTTCGGCAGCTACAACGCTGCCTTCGTCAGCTTCGTGTGTCTGTACGCGCTCGCTCTGCTGGCGGTGCTGCTGCTGCGGCTGCAGCCGCCGCAGCAGCCCGCGGGCTCCTGATTACGCGGGGCGCCGAGCCGCGCGCGGTCAGCCAAGCGGGCCGGCGGCGCTGCTGCGGGTCAGCCATAGAGCGCGGTCGGGCTCGATACGGTCTGGCAGGGGCTGGCCTTCGCCGGCGCCGTCGGAACTGATTGCGGTGACGTAGCCGGCGAACGGCGCCAGGTTGATGGGCTGGTCGTTGCCTTCGAAGGCCACCACAACCAGGCACGCGTCGTCACCGTGGATGCGGCGCCAGGCCAGCACGCCATCCGGGGTTTCGAGCCACTCGAACGAACCCCGTCGCAACGCTGCCGAGTCGCGGCGCAGTTGCAGCAAGCGGCGGTACAGCGCCAGCATGCTGAGCGGATCGTCGCGCTGCAGGTCGACGCAGCGCTGTTCGGCGTCGGGTGGGTAGGGCAGCCAGGCGTCGACGCCCCAGCCGTGGGGCGCCTCGGCGGTCCATGGCAGCGGTGCCCGGCAGCCGTCGCGCCCGCCCGGGTCCACCACCCGCTCGGCCGGCACCAGCGCGTTTTCGAGCCCCAACTCTTCGCCCATGTACAGGAACGGGGTGCCGCGCAGACCGAGCAGCAGCAGGGCGGCGGCGCGTGCGCGGGCCTCCGAGCCGTAGCGGGTGCGATGGCGAATCACGTCGTGATTCGACAGTACCCAGGTAGGCCAGGCGTCGCGAGGATCCATGACCGCCCAGGTGACGTCGATGCGCTGCCGCCAGCCGGCGGAGCTCCAGGTTTCGAACAGCGGCGGGAAGTTGAACGACATGTGCAGCTCGGGCTGATCGGCGGTGCCGTAGTAGGGCGCCACCCGGGTGGTATCGAGCAGGTACACCTCGCCCACCATGGTCCGATTGCCGGGATAGCCGTCTAGCAGGGTGCGGATCTCGCGCAGGTGGGCGTGGGTTCGAGGGTCATCGTTCAGCCCGCAGTGGGCGATGTGCGACAGCCGTGGCTCGACGTCTGGCAGGGCCGGATCCTTGCCGATGTTGTGCACCACGTCGGCACGGAAGCCGTCGACGCCGCGGTCGAGCCAGAAGCGCAACACCTGGTGCATGGCGGCGACTACCGCCGGATTGTCCCAGTTGAGATCCGGCTGCTCCGGCAGAAAGCTGTGCAGCCAGAACTGCTCGGTGGTTTCGTCCCAGGCCCAGGCGGGGCCATGGGTGAAGGCGGCGCGCCAGTTGTTCGGCATGCCGCCGTCAGCTGGCCGATCGCGCCACACGTACCAGTCGCGTTTCGCGCTGTGGCGCGAAGCACGCGCCTCGAGGAACCAGGGATGCTCGCTGGAGGTGTGGGCCGGCACCCAGTCGATCATCACCCGAATGCCCAGATGGTGGGCCTTTGCCACCAGGGCATCGAAGTCGGCCAGGGTGCCGAAGCGGGGATCGACGTCGCAGTAATCGGAGACGTCGTAGCCGAAGTCCTTCATCGGCGAGCAGAAGAACGGCGAGATCCAGATGGCGTCGACGCCGAGCCAGGCCAGATAGTCGAGGCGTTCGCAGATGCCGGGCAAGTCGCCGATACCATCGCCGTTACCGTCGGCGAACGAGCGCGGGTAGATCTGGTAGAACACGGCGTCCTGCCACCAGGGCACGCCCGCCCCCGGCTCGGGCGGGGGCACGCCCGCCCCCGGCTCGGGCGGGTCGTCAGCCTGCAGGATCATACTTCCATGGGCTTCAGCAGTTTGGGCCAGTGGCCCATGGTCGCCCGCATCCGTTCACCTACCTCGTCCACCGACCAGGGTGAGTCGGTGGGGTCCTTGTCAGCGATCTCCGTCACCTGCCACGAAAGCAGCGCGATGCGGTTGGCGCCGACGGAGAATTGCCGCCCGGTCACGTCACCGGCGTCGTCGCTGCACAGCCACACCACGGCGGGTGAGACTTTTTCCGGGCCGAAGCGCTCCTCCACGCCTTCGGGCATGATGTTTTCGGTCATCCGCGACCAGGCCGCAGGGGCCAGGGTGTTGACGGTGATGCCGTACTTTCTACCCTCCAGGGCGAGCACCCGGGTCAGGCCGGCGATGCCGGCCTTGGCCGCGCCGTAGTTGGCCTGGCCGAAGTTGCCGATGAGCCCCGAGGTAGAGCTGGTGTTGACGATGCGCCCCCCGGTGCCCTGGGAGATCATCTGCTCCCAGGCGGCTTTGGTTACCAGGTAGGTGCCGCGCAGATGCACCTCGACGACGATGTCCCACATGTCGTCGGTCATGTTCTTGAACGATTTGTCCCGCAGGATGCCGGCGTTGTTGATGCAGATGTCCAACTTGCCGAACTGCGTCACCGCCGTCTGCACCATGGCTCGGGCTGCCGCCGGGTCGCTCACCGATCCGTAATCGGCCGCCGCCTGGCCGCCGGCGGCCTTGATCTCGTCCACGACCGCGTCTGCCATGCGCGAGCCGGTGCCGGTGCCGTCGCGCGAGCCCCCCAGATCGTTGACCACCACGGCGGCGCCTTCCTCGGCCAGCAGCATGGCGTGAGCGCGGCCGAGACCGCCGCCGGCGCCGGTTACCAGGGCTACTTTACCGTCGAGCATTCCCATGAAACTTCTCCCTCTTGGCTGTGCTGCTAGTCTACCGTCAGTGGCTGGCGCGGCACACCGGGTGTTACCGACTATCCTGGCGTTGCCAGGTATGTTGTGAGCCCTGTTTTGCATGGTTATAGTCGACAGGGCATGAGTGATTACACCACACGGGAAGCTGCTCAGCTCATCGGCCTGTCTCCAGCGCAGATTCGCCGTTACGTGCGACGCGGCTTGCTGTCGCCGCAGCGTGGCGCGCGCGGCCACTATCGATTCGAGTTTGCCGATGTGGTGGTGCTGCGCACGGTGAAGAATCTCCTCTCGGCCAGCATCGCGCCGCGGCGGGCGTTGGCCGCGCTGGTCGCGCTGCGGCGCACCATGAGTTGGCGCTCGCTCGCCGCGTTGCGCATCGAAGCCCATGGCGGCGAGGTGGTAGTGCTCGAAGGCGACGCGGGCTGGAGCGCGCTCTCAGGGCAAGGCAGTCTGGCATTCGCGTTCCAGGCGCTGGCGGCCGAAGTGGCGCACTTCGGCGCGCGGGGAGAGCCGGATGATCTCGATTACACCAACGAGCCCAGCGCTGCCGACTGGCTGCAGCTGGCCGCGGATCTCGAGGGGTCGGATGGGGTGCGAGCCGCGCTGGCCTATCAGGTGGTGTTGGAGCTCGACCCGGAGTGCGTCGAGGCGTATGTCAGGCTGGGCGACCTGCAACGCCGCGAAGGCCGCCTCGCGGACGCTCATGGCCTGTACGAACAGGCATTGCGACGCGCGCCCGAGCATCCCCAGGCGCTGTTCGCCCTTGGCGCGCTGGCCGAGCACCGGGGCGATGCCGACGCAGCGATTGGCTATTACAGCCGTGCCGCAACCGTCGCCGAAGCCCACCGCCGCTTGGGCCGCATCTTCGAGATGCGTGGCGATCAGGTCTCCGCCCATCGGCATCAGCAACGTTACCGGCAGCTGCGCAACGCCGGCGATGCCAGCGGCTGAGGCGGCTGCCGGCGTCTTCAAGGCCGTCAGCGGAAGGCGAAACCGCGGTAGCCGTCGGCGACCACCTGGTCGCACAACTCCCGGTAAACGCCCACGCCGGCTGCGTAGGGCATGAACACTCGGGGTTTGCCGGGGACGTTGGCGCCGAGGTACCAGGAGCCGCCCTTGGGAAACAGCGTCGCGTTGGCGACTTCGTTGACGTGTGCTACCCACTGCTGTTGCGCCTCGGGCTGCGCTTCCACCCGCCGATGGCCGTTGGCTCGCATGTGCTGCAGGCAGTCGCTGATCCAGTCGACGTGCTGCTCGATGGACACCATCATGTTGCTGAGCACCGAGGGGCTGCCGGGGCCGGTGATGGTGAACAGATTGGGAAAGCCCGATATGGCCAGGCCCAGGTAGGTGTGGGGGCCGTCCTGCCAGGCGTCGCTGAGGGGCAGGCCGCCGACGCCGCGGATGTCCATGCGCAGCAGCGCGCCGGTCATGGCGTCGAAGCCGGTGGCGAGCACCAGGGCGTCCACCGGATAGTGACCGTGCTCGGTCTGCACGCCGGTGGCGGTGATGGCGCTGATGGGCGAGCGCTCCACGTCCACCAGCGTGACGTTGTCGCGGTTGTAGGTTTCGTAGTAATCGCTGTCGACGCAGATGCGCTTGCTGCCGACGGGGTGGGATGTCGGTGCCAGCGCGGCCGCCGTCTGCGGATCCTCGATGATGCGATGAATTCTATTGCGAACGAAGTCCGCCACCAGCCGATTGGTCGCCTCGTTGATGAGGGTGTCGCCGATGGCGCCGATGAAGCGCGCGCCGCCCTCGTTCCAGTATTCGGCGAGTATGGCCTCGAGTTCCGCGTCCGAGTGGTCGGCCGCGGTCTCCGCCGCGGGCAATTGCTCGGTAGGCACGGGTCGCAGGCCGCCGAAGCCGGAGATTTTGCCTTCTCGGGCGAGCTCCCGATGGGTGCGATAGTGGCGCTTGAACTCCGCCACGAACTCCGGGTCGAGTGGGTAGTTGCGTGCCGGCACGCTGAAGTTCGGGGTGCGCTGGAACACCGTGAGATGCTCGGCCTGTGCGGCGATCACTGGAATCGCCTGGATGGCGGAGGAGCCGGTGCCGATGATGCCGACGCGCTTGCCACTGAAGTCCACCGGATGGTGGGGCCACAGGCTGGCCTGGTAGCGCTCGCCGCTGAAGGTTTCAAGGCCCGGCAGATTCGGCACGTGGGGCACCGACAGGCAGCCGGTGGCCATGATGCACAGCGGCGCGCAGGCCCGATCGCCGGCCTCGGTGGCCACCGTCCACAGATCGGTGTCGGCGTCGAAGTGGGCGCTGGTGACGCGGCGCTCGAAGCGGATGTCGCGGCGCAGATCGAAGCGCTCGGCGACGTGCTCGATGTAGCGCAGGATCTCGGGCTGGGTGGCGTAACGCTCGGTCCACTGCCACTGTTGATCGAGCTCCGGGGAAAAGGAGTACGAGTAGGCCAGACTTTCCGCGTCGCAGCGGGCGCCGGGATAGCGGTTCCAGTACCAGGTGCCGCCGACGTTGTCGCCGGCCTCGTAGACCCGCACGGAGTAGCCGCTTTCGCGCAGCCGGTGGAGCATGTACAGACCGGCGAAACCGGCGCCGACGACGATGGCGTCGAAGCGTGCCGCGGCCTCGCTGGAACCGTCCGGAATCTGGTGGGGCTGCTGGCTCATGACGAACGTACTCCTGGCTGTGCGGCTTACTGCGAAACGCGACGTTATAGCACGCTCGAGCGCGCATTCAACCTCAGGCGCGGTGCGCCTGGGCGCCATGGCCGAACCGCTGGCATGAGGCTTGCTCAGTCCGGGAGCATGATTCAACGGCGGCAACAGACACAGCGCTCAGGCTCCGGTGCGCGATCATCAGTAGCGCAGCCGCGCCAGCACCAGGCTATCCATGCCGAGGGACTCCCGCTGCTGGCCGTCCAGGATGCGTATCGTTCCGCTCTGACGCCAGGTAGCGCGCACGGCCGTGTCCATCAGGTCGCGACTCAGCGGCTCGCGTTCATCATACAGTGTCACCTCCCAGGTGTCCGGATCGAAGCGCCCCCACAGCGATCGATCCTGATCGACCATGAGGGTGTCGACGCGGCCTTCGATGCTCGCTCGAACGATGCGCTCGATGTCGGTGGTATGGTTCGGATCTTCCTGCAGCGCCGTGAAAAAGGCCCGGTTGTCGGCCACGCGCCACTGGGAAAAAGCCTCGAGGGCGGCCCGTCGAAGCTCTTCGGGGCGGGTCTGATCGGGGCTCAGGCGGATCGGCACGCTCAACAGCAAACGATGGTGGGAGAGCAGCCGGTACAGTGCGTCCAGCTCCTCGACGGCGGCGACCATGAGGTGCTGTTGCCGCAGTTGCGGATCGTCAGTGATGGCGCGATCGACAGCACCGACGAACTGCTCCAGCTCCGGGTCGCGATCGTCATGACCCTTACCCTGGGCGTTGAAGATCGCCCCTCCGGCAACATGATGGTGGAGCGACTGGGGCTCGACCTCCTGGCCCACCACCTCGGTGAGCGAGCCTGGCAGAGCCGCCACCTGCTGCTCGACCATCTGCTCGCCGCTGATCCGGTAGAGACGGACGTCGCCCTGGCTCAGGGCGAGCACGAGGAACTCGGCATGGACGGCCAGCGCCTGAATCAGCGGCCGCACGTAATAGCGCGTATCCACCATCACCCGCTCCGGGAACGGCGTTGGTATCACCAGGCTCTCATAATCCCTGCCGTCGGTGAGCACGCACCAGCTGGCCGGGCGTTGTATCAGTCGCAGGTCTTCGGCTACTTCTTCGAGGCGCCGGCGCAGATCGCCGGCAGCGCGCTGCCCCAGGCTTTGCTCCACAGCCCGGCCGACGTTGAGAATCTGGTTTTTCATGCTCACCCGGTTCTTGCGGCCATCGTAAGACAGCGGCGTGATGCCGGTAATCGCATGCTCGAGCTGCTGGGTTTCGAATCGTTCGATCAGCTGGGGATCGGGCGGCATCGGCTGGTTGGTCATGAAGTCACTCCGCTGAAGCTGAACACTGCTCGAGGGCATGCTTGCAATAGTCGTACCTGTAAACGGGTATCTTACGGTTATGCCTTTGAGTCCGAGGCGTTTCGGTGGGTATCATTGTCGTGCGGATCGCGCAGGAGGATTCCCGATGAATGGAAACTCGCAGGAGAAGCTCAGCGAAAACGGAACCTTGGATCTGACGCGTACCGGTACGCGCTCAGCAGCGCCCACCGAGGCGGAGAAGTGGCTGATGGTTCGTCTGCTCGATACCATCGGGCGGCCACCGATTTCCGTCGTGCTGTGGGACGGCCGTGGCGTCGAGTTACCCGGCGGGCAGGCGGCGGCCGGGGCGACGGTGCGGCTGCACGACCGCGGCGCGCTCTACCGGTTGCTGTACAAACCCACCCGGTCGTTCGGCGAGTTGTTCAGTGCGGGGCGGTTGACCGTCAGTGGCGATCTCCTCGATACGCTGGAGCCGCTGTATGCGGCCCTGGCCAGGCTGGAGCTCGAGCTGGGCCCCACCCGCCGGCTGGCGCGGCGACTGGTCGCGAAGCGCGCGCGGCCGAACTCGTTGACCGGGTCCCGAGAGAACATCAACTCCCACTACGACCTGGGTAACGATTTCTACGAACTATGGTTGGACCGCGACTACACCCAGTACACGTGCGCCTACTACCCGACGCCCGAGGCGACCCTGGAGCAGGCCCAGGCGGCGAAGCTCGAACTGCTGTGTCGCAAGCTGCGACTCGAACCCGGTGACACCGTGGTGGAGGCCGGCAGCGGCTGGGGCGGTCTGGCTCGCTATATGGCGCGGCATTACGGGGTCAAGGTGCGCTCCTACAACATCTCCACCGAGCAGGTGGCTTATGCCCGCCAGCGGGCCGAGCGTGAGGGCCTCGGGGATGCCATCGAGTACATCGAAGACGACTACCGCAACGTCACCGGCCACTACGACGTGTTCGTCTCCGTGGGCATGCTCGAGCACGTCGGCGTCGGCCATTACCGCGATCTGGGGGCAACCATCGACCGCTGCCTGAAAGACGACGGGCGCGGGCTGGTGCACTCCATCGGCCAGGACGTTTCCCGGCCGCTGAACGAGTGGATCGAGTCTTACATATTTCCCGGCGCCTATCCGCCGACGCTGCGGGAGATGATGGGCATCTTCGAGCCGTTCGGCTTTTCCATCGCTGACGTGGAAAATCTGCGGCCTCACTACGCGCAGACGCTGCGCCACTGGCGCGAGCGCTACGAAGCCAATGTGGACCGCGTGGCGGAGATGTTCGATGAGCGCTTCGTCCGCGCCTGGCGGCTGTATCTGTGCGGATCCATCGCGGCATTCACCGAAGGGCAGCTGCAGCTGTTCCAGGTGCTGTTCCGGCGTCCCGAGTGGCGTGGATTTCCGCCGACGCGGGATCACATGCGCGTGGAGCTGTAATGGAGCAGCGTGATGTCATCATCGTCGGTGGCGGGCCCGCCGGCGCCGCGGCGGCTTGGGAATTGCGCCGCAGCGACTGGGACTGCCTGCTGCTCGACCGGGAAACTTTTCCGCGGGAAAAGCTCTGCGCCGGCTGGATCACGCCGGAGGTGGTGCGTGATCTGCAGTTCGATCCCGCTGACTATCCCCACCGGTTTCTCACCTTCGAGGTGCTGGACGTGGCGATCAAGGGCTGGCACGTGCCGCTGCGCTCGCCGCAGCATTCCATCCGGCGTTACGAGTTCGATGCCTGGCTGGTTGAGCGGTCGGGCGCCGAGGTGCGGCAGCACAACGTGCGCCACATCGTCGAGGAGGCGGGCGGCTACCGCATCGACGACTCCTTTCGCTGCAAGTATCTGATCGGTGCCGGCGGCACCCGCTGCCCGGTGTACCGGGAGCTGTTCCGCTCCCACAGCCCGCGCAGCAAAAGCCTGCAGGCTGTGACCCAGGAGCTGGAGTTCGCCTGTGACTGGCAGGATCCCAAATGCCACCTGTGGTTCCTCGACAAGGGTTTGCCCGGCTACAGCTGGTACGTCCCCAAGGCCGAAGGCTACGTCAACGTCGGTGTCGGCGGCATGGCGGACAAGCTCAAGCGCCGCGGCGACGACATCCGCCGCCATTGGAATCTGCTCGCCGACCGCCTGGTGACCGAGGGCCTGTTGCCGACGCGCCCCGCAGATCCCGGCGGCTACAGCTATTTCCTGCGCGACAAGGTCGACGTCGGGCGCCGCGGCAACGCGTTCGTGGTGGGCGATGCGGCTGGCCTGGCGACCCGCGACATGTGCGAAGGCATCGGCCCGGCGGTGCGCAGCGGGCTGTTGGCGGCGCGCTCGGTGATGACCAGCGCCCCGTTTGAACTCGACTGCGTGGCCGCGTTCACCTCCGGAAACCTGTTGGTCAAGAAGGGGCTCGAGCGGATGCTTGCTGGCTGAGCTGGGCCGGCTCCGCTGCCGTTCCGGTTACCAGTTGCTGCAGCGAAACATCGCCGAGCACCTGTTGGGACAGGTGCTGCTGCTTGCGCAGCAGCGCATCCACGGGGCTGCCCGGATCATGGCCGGCAGGGCCAAAGCGGCTGGTGTTGGGATGCCGGCTGCCGCTGGCCGCGTGCAGCGTCTCCAGTACCTCGTGGACCGAGACATGCTCCCAGGGGCATGCCGGCAGATACCCGGGAGGCGTCGCCGCGGTGGTCGCCAGTAGGCCGCGCAGTTCCAGCGGCGCCAGAATCTGCGCAATCGCCTGTTCGGGAACGCGCAGTCGGCGGGCGACATGGGCGGCGTCAGGGGCCTGCTGCGCCCGGTAGAAGCATTGCCCGATCACGGATAAAGCCTGCAGCGCCAGGCGCTCGCGCTCGGCGGCGCTGAGGTCGCCCACCATTTGCCGGCCTCCCAGGTACTCGGGGTTCTGCCGGTAGAAGGCGATGTTGGCGCCGATCAGCAGAATCAACCAGGCTACGTAGAGCCAGATCATGAACAGAATCGGGGTGGCGAAGCCGGAGTAGATGGCGGTGTAGCGGGTGGCCTGGGCGACGAAGCCGGCGAACAGCCAGCCCAGGGCGTTCCACATCACCCCGGCGACCAGGCCGCCGGTGAGCGCCGGCAGCAGCCGCACCCGGGTATGCGGGACGAAGACGTAGATGAACGTGAACGCCACCACCACCACCGCCATGGGAACCAGCCAGCCGAGGAAATCGATGAGCCAGCCCAGGGATTGGATGTTGGCGACGGCCTGCATCCAGGGGTCGGACATCACCGTGGCGGAGAGGCCCACGGACAGGAATATGAGAATCGGGCCGACGACGATCACGGTGAGATAATCTTTGAAGCGTTCGGTGAAGCTGCGTGAGCCGGAGGTCTGCCAGACGTCGTTGAACGCGTGCTCGATCTTCTGCATCAGTGAGATCGTGGTGTAGAACAGCAGGATGAAACCCACCGTGCCCAGCACCCCTACCTGAACGTTGTCGACGAAGTCGACGATCCGCTCCACCACCTCGTCGCGGCGCTCCCCCAACGGCTCCAGGGCGTTCTCCAGCAACGGCTGGATCTGGTTGTGCACCCCGAACCCTTTGAGGATCGAAAAGCTGATGGCCAGCAACGGTACCAGCGACAGCAGCGTGGTGTAGACCAGGCTCATGGCCCGCAGGGTGATCAGGCCGGCCGCCATGTCCCGCGCCACCGCCCATCCGGTGCGCAACACCGCCAGCAGGGCCTGGTGCAAGCGCGATCGGGAAGCGCTGTCCCGCCAGACGAATTCTTCCAGGGCGGTGATCAGGCTGGCCACCCGGGGCGTACTCCGGGGCGTACTATTGCGCCGTTGCTGCTCGGCGTCGGGCGCAGCTTCCTGTGGGCGCTGGGGCGGTGGGGGGCGAGTCATCGGATGGCCGAGGTGCCTGGGCGGGTGCATTGCAGCGGATTGTCCCGGTTGCCAACGTGGAAGGCAACGCGGCAGATCTCGGAGTAGACTCCGCGCGCATGGACGTTCGCATCGATTGGGCACAGTTGCTGTGGCTGGCTACCGGTCTGTCGGTGATGGCGATCGTCGCCACCGCCGTCGCCATTCCCTGGGTCGTGTCGCGCTTGCCCGATGACTACTTCAGTCGCGATGCCCGCGCGGTGTGGCGCCGCTCGGCGCCCGAGCCGCTGCTGGCCGTGGTCGGCGGGCTGTTGAAGAACCTGCTCGGAGCCGTGCTGGTGTTGCTCGGCATCATCATGCTGTTCACCCCGGGGCAGGGGCTGCTGACCATACTGATCGGCCTGATGCTGCTGAATTTTCCCGGCAAGTACCGGCTCGAGCGCTGGCTGGTATTGCGCCCCGGGGTGCTGCGCGCGCTGAACTGGCTGCGCCGCCGGCACGGCCGGCGGCCGTTCCAGCGTCCTGTCGATGAAACGTCGCAGCCGCACGGAAAAAGCTGACGGCGGCACCCGCTCTGCCAGCGCCGATGCCGTCAGTCCCCAGGCCACGCGCCCTGGTCGACGAGCGTCTGCAGTTCAGCCGCCCCGTAGCCGAGACGATCCTGCAGCACCGCGCGGCCGTGGGCGTTGTAGCGGGGTGGAGGGCTCAAGCTGGCGGCGCCGGGCACCCCCTCGGCGACGAAGCTGCGAACGCCGCTCAGCTCCGGATGATGCAGCAGCACCCGTTGCGCCGCCGGCTGCTGCCAGACCTGCTGCATGTCGTTGACGAAGCCGAACGGCACTCCGGCGGCCTGCAGCCGTGCGCCGATGGCGCTGGCGTCGCAGCGCGCAAGGGCGTGCGCCAGTTGCTCATTGAGCTGGTCCCGATGCCGGACCCGTGCGCCGTTGTCGGCAAAACGCGGATCCGCTGCCAGGTCGGCGCGTTGCAGCGCGTCGGTTAGGTTGAGCCACTGCCGCTCAGTGCCGATGGCCAGCACCAGCTCGCGGCCGTCACCGAGACGAAAGATGGAGCCGTACGGGACGATGTTGGGGTGCTCGGAGCCCATGCGCTGGGGCACCACGCCGGCGACCAGATAATTGCTCGCCTGGTTGGCCAGAGACGCCACCGCCGCCTCCAGCAGCGAGACGTGCACGTGGCGCCCGAGCCCGCTGTTGGCGCGGGCGAGCAGCGCCAGCAGGATGGCTTGCTTGAGCTGATGGGCGGCCAGCAGGTCCACCAGGGCGACCGGCATTTTCACCGCGGGCCCGCCGGCTGCGCCGTTGAGGTGGGTGAAGCCGCTCTCCGCCTGAACGATGGCATCGAAGCCCGGCCGCGGGTCGTGCCTGCCGTAGGCGGAGATCTGCGCGTAGATCAGCCGCGGGTTGAGCGTGCACAGGGTGACGGCATCGAGCCCCAGCTTGGCGTCATCGCCGGGCTTGTAGCTGGCGATGACGATGTCGGCGCGACGCGCCAGGTCGACGGCCGCCTGGCGCCCGGCGGGTTTGGCCACGTCGAGCGCCAGTGACTGCTTGCCCCAGTTGGCGCAGCAGAAGTAGGCCGATACCGCGGCCTGCGGATCCTCGCTCGCCAACCGCCAGTTCCTCGTCGGATCGCCGCCGGTGGCGGGGTTCTCCACCTTGATGACGTCTGCGCCCAGTTCGGCCAGGAACTGCCCGGTGGTGGGGCCGGCAAGAATGCTCGCCAGTTCGAGCACCAGCAGCCCGGCCAGCGGCAGCGGCTCGGGTTCTGCGGCGATGGCGGATGGCGGCATGGTTCTTCCAACGGCGATCGACAGCGCCATCATAGCTCGGGGCCGGGGAAATCGCCGGGGCGATCCGGTACATTGACCGTTTTGCTCGAGGTACCAATGGCATGAGCGCAGCGGCAGCGATACCAACCCCCCAGGACATCACCGCCGGTTGGCTGACAGAGCGGCTCCGCGAGGGCGGCCATGCCGATGCCGACGTGCGGGCGTTCACGGCTCAGCGCATCGGTACCGGCCAGATTGGCATGTGCATCCGCTACGAGCTGGATCTCCCGGCGACTGATACCACCACGCCGCGCTCGCTGGTTGGCAAGTTTCCGTCGGACGACCCCGTCAGCCGCGCCACCGGCGTGCAGTTGCGCAACTACCTCAAGGAAGTGCGCTTCTATCGCGAGCTGAAGGCTCGGGTGGGGATTTCCACGCCCCGTTGCTACTACGCCGCCATCGTCGACGAAGGCCCGGAGTTCCTGGTGCTGCTCGAGGATCTGCGCCCGGCGGTGCAGGGCGATCAGCTGCAAGGGTGCGATGCGGCGGTAGCGGAGGCGGCAGTGCTGGAGCTGGTAGGCCTGCACGGCGCGAGCTGGAACGACCAGAGCCTGCGCGGCGTCGACTGGCTCGGCGAGCCCAGCAAGGAGTCGCGGGAGATGCTGCTGTCCCTCTACCAGACCTTGTTGCCCGGCTTTCTCGACCGCTACGGCGCACGCCTGGAAGCAGACGAGGCGGACATCATTGCGCGGGTAGCGCAGGCCCCCCAAGGGCCCTTGTTCGCCAGCCTGCAAACGCCCTATTCGCTGGTACACGTCGACTACCGCCTCGACAACCTGCTCATCGACAACCGCGTGCGGCCGCCGAAGATCGCGGTGGTGGATTGGCAGAGCATCACCCTCGGCAGCCCGATGAGCGACGTCGCCTACTTTCTCGGCGCCGGGCTGCTCCCGGAGCACCGCCGCCCGGTGGAGGAGGGCATCGTGCGGGCTTATCACCGCGCGCTCGGCGAGTGTGGCGTCAGTGATTACCCCTGGGAGCGTTGCTGGAACGATTACCGTCGTGGCAGCTTTGCCGGCTTCGGGGTGACCGTCATCGCCTCGATGCTGGTGCAGCAGACGCCGCGGGGCGACGAGATGTTCGTCGCCATGGCGCGCCGTCACAGCCGTCATGCGCTGGACCACCACGCTGGTGAGTTCCTTGGCTGAGCCCGACGCCGGGCGGCTGCAGCTGGTCTCCGAGCGGCTCTACGCCGCGCTCTACGAGGACGAGGATGCCCGGGTGTGCACGGACATCTCCGATGCGGCCTGCAATGCCGTGCCGGAGAACTTCGTCCTCAACACGATCGCTCAGGCAGCGACCAAGCTGGGCGATGCGCTGATCAATCCGAAGACCACGCTGCCGTGGCTGCTCACTGCGCTGCAGGCGCCCGGCTGGATCGCCGGGCTGTTGGTGCCGATTCGCGAGTCCGGCTCGATGCTGCCGCAGCTGGGCATTGCCGCCTGGATGCGCACGCTGCCACTGCGTAAATGGAGCTACGTGGCGGGTGCGGTTGCGCAGGGGATGGCCGTGCTCGGGCTGGCGCTGACCGCGCTGTTGCTCAGTGGCGAGGCCGCGGGGATCGCGGTGCTGGCGCTGGTGGTGGCCTTCAGCCTGGCCCGCGGGTTCTGCTCCGTGGCGTCGAAAGACGTGCTCGGTAAGACGGTGCCGAAAACCCGCCGCGGGCGTGTCACCGGGTTTGCCGCCAGTGCGGCGGGGCTGGGGACTCTGCTGTTCGCGTTCATTCTCTGGCAGACGCCGGAGGATGGCGATCGCCCTTACGTTGCGCTGTTCGTCGCGGCGGGGTTGCTGTGGTTCGTGGCGGCGGCCATTTACGCGCTGATTCGCGAGGAACCGGGGGCCACCGATGGCGACGGCAACGGCCTCTCGAAAGCTTTCGCCAGCTTGTCACTGCTGCGCGACGATGGCGATTTCCGGCGCTTTCTCGTGACCCGCGGGCTGCTGGTGGGGAGCGCTCTGGCTGCGCCGTTCCTGGTGGTGCTAGCCAATCAGCGGGCGGACACCAGCCTTGCCTACTTTCTGTTGGCGCAGGGCGCGGCAGCACTTTGCAGTGGCCCCTTCTGGGGCGCGCTGGCCGACCGGTCGAGCCGTCGCGTGCTGCTCATGACCGGCCTGGGCTCCGGCCTGCTGGGTACCACCGTGTTTCTGGTGGACGGCCTGGCACCGGGCCTGGCTGCCACTGCTTGGTTTCTGCCGGGGGCATTCTTCGTGCTCTCGGTGCTGCACGACGGCGTTCGCCTGGGCCGCAAGACCTACGTGGTGGATCTCGCAGGCGGCAACCGACGCACCGATTATGTTGCCGTAGGCAACACCCTCATCGGCGTGTTCCTGCTGATTGCCGGAGGTATCACCGCAATGGTGCAGTTGATCTCTACCGCAGCCGCCATCCTGGTGTTGTCACTGGCAGCCTTCGCTGCCGCCTGGCTGGCCCGCAGCCTGCCGGAGGTGCAGTCGTAGCGGCGGATCAGGCTTTGGCGTCGTGCTCGGTGTCGGTTTCTCCCAACTGCAGCAGCGCCTGCTCGACCGCCTGCAACCGGCTGCCGACTCCGCTCGCGCCGCGCATGTTTTCTTCTTCGGCCACCTGCAGCTGGCGCAGTTCGTTGGCCCAATTGCGCAGCACCTCGATCTTGTCGGTATGGGAAAGATCGCCGGCTTTGAGCACCTCGGCGGGCTCGCTGAAGTGGCGGCTGGGGTTGGATTTCCGTTCGGCGATGGTAGGTATTGCTGTATCCATGGCGGCAGCATGCCAGCATCCGCCTGCGTCCGCAAAATTCAGCAAATAGCTTGCCGTGGCGTGCGCGGGGTACCCGCCGCCCCCGGCACTCTGGCACACTGCGCCGTTCCTCCCCGAGCCTGCTGCGATGAAACGATCGGCCCACGAGTTATTGCGCGAGATTTACGGCTACGACGCCTTCCGCGGTCAGCAGCAAGAGATCGTCGCCGCGGTGTGCGCCGGCAGGGACTGTCTGGTGCTGATGCCCACCGGTGGCGGCAAGTCGCTGTGCTATCAGCTGCCGGCGCTGCTGCAGGAGGGCCTTGGGATCGTGGTGTCGCCGCTGATCGCGTTGATGCAGGATCAGGTCAGCGCGCTGCGCCAGTTGGGGGTTGCCGCCGGTTTCCTGAATTCGACCCAGGGGCCGAGCGAGCGCGCCGAGGTCCGCCGGCAGATCCACACGGGCGAACTGCAACTGCTCTACGTGGCGCCGGAGCGGATACTCCAGGAGGACACTCTGGCGTTCCTCGCCAACTACCCGGTCAGCGTCATCGCCATCGACGAGGCCCATTGCGTGTCGTCCTGGGGGCACGATTTCCGGCAGGACTACCTGGCGCTGAACCGGCTCAAACACACCTTTCCCGGGGTGCCGCGCATGGCGCTGACGGCGACCGCCGATCCGCGTACCCGCGAGGACATCGTGGCGCGCCTGGAGCTGGACGCGCCGCTGCGCTTCGTCGATGGGTTCGACCGGCCCAACATCCGTTACCGCGTGGCCATCAAGACCGATCCGAAGCGGCAGCTGCGCGAGTTTCTCGAATCGCGGCGGGGTGAGTCGGGCATCGTTTACTGCCTGTCGCGGCGCAGCGTCGACGCCACCGCAAGCGCGCTGGCCGAGCGTGGCTTCACGGCGTTGCCGTATCACGCCGGGCTGCCGGCCGAGGTGCGGGCCGAGCATCAGGGCCGGTTCCTGCGGGAGGACGCGGTGGTGATGGTGGCCACGATCGCCTTCGGCATGGGCATCGACAAACCCGACGTGCGTTTCGTCGCCCACATGGATCTGCCGAAAAGCGTCGAAGCCTACTATCAGGAAACCGGGCGCGCCGGTCGTGACGGCCGCCCAGCCGATGCGTGGATGATCTATGGGCTGCAGGATGTGGTGCGGCTGTCGCAGATGGTAGGTCAATCCCAGGCGGAGGAAATGCACAAGCGCACCGAGCAGGAGAAGCTTTACGCGCTGCTGGGTTGGTGCGAGATCACCCGCTGCCGCCGGGCGGCGCTGCTCGGCTATTTCGGCGAGGAGGCGCCCGCGGCCTGCGGCAACTGCGACATCTGCCTGGAGCCACCGGCCACCTGGGACGGTACCGAGCGCGCGCAGATGCTGCTGTCCTGCGTTTACCGCACCGGCCAGCGCTTCGGTGCCGGTCATGTGATCGACGTGCTGCGCGGCGCAGAGACCGACAAGCTGCGCCAGCACGGGCACGAGCGCTTGAGCACGTTCGGCATCGGTAGCGGTCTCAGCGTCGCTGGCTGGCGCTCGGTGGTCCGTCAGCTCATCGTCCAGGGCTACCTGATCGCCGACCCCGAGCGCTACGGCGCGCTGCGCCTCACCGGCGACAGCCGCGCGCTGCTGCGCGGCGAGGTGACCCTGAGATTGCGCGAAGAGCCGCAGTTGCCGCTCGGGCGCAAGCGCCCGGCGACGGGTGAGGGGAAGGGTGCCACGGAACCGCGCGTGGCGAAGGCGGCCGTTGCCGTAGCCCCCGCCGATGAGCCGCTGTGGGACGCGTTGCGGGCGCGCCGCAAGGCGCTGGCGGACGAGCAGGGGGTGCCGCCCTATGTGATCTTTCATGACGCCACGCTGCGCGAAATGGTGCAGCTGCGGCCCACCTCGGCGGACCGCCTGCTGGCGATCACCGGTGTGGGTGCGGCCAAGCTGGAACGCTACGGCGCCTTCTTCCTCGAGGTGATTCGCCAGCACGGCAGCGCTGACTCGGTGCCGGGAGAGTTGGCGTGAGCGTGCTGCGCCTGACGGGCGCGCATCTGGCGTTCGGCCATCGCGCGCTGCTCGAGGGTGCCGATCTCGAGCTCGAGCGGGGCGATCGGGTCGCGCTCATTGGCCGCAACGGCACCGGCAAGTCGACCCTGCTGGGCATTCTCGGCGGAGCCATCGAGCCCGACTCGGGCTCGCTGTGGGTGGCTGACGGCCTGCGTATCGGTTATCTGCCCCAGGAGGTGCCCCATGGCGCCGAGGCCACCGTCTACGAAACCGCGGCGGAGGGTCTGGGTGGGCTCGGCGCCGCGTTGGCCGAATTCCATCGCTTGAGCAGCGAAGGGGCCGGTGATGCCGCCGCGCTGGAACGCCTCGGGACGCTGCAGGGGCAGATCGAGCGCGAAGGCGGGTGGAATGCCTCGCACCGGGTCGAGGCCATGCTGTCGCGGCTGGGGCTGCCGGCAGACAAGCCCATGCACGAGTGCTCGGGCGGCATGCGCCGGCTCGCGCTGCTGGCTCGTGCCTGGGTGGCGCAGCCCGACATCCTGCTGCTCGACGAACCCACCAATCACCTGGATATCGACGCCATCGCCCAGTTGGAGGAGTTGCTGCTGGCGTTCACCGGCGCGGTGGTGCTGGTGTCCCACGACCGCGCGCTGATGCGGCGTGTGGCCACCCGCATCGCCGAACTCGATCGCGGCCGGCTGCGGCTGTTCCCGGGTAACTACGCCGATTACCTGGAGCGGCGCGCGGCGCTGCTCGACGCGGAGGAGCGTGCGGACGCGCTGTTCGACAAGAACCTGGCCGAGGAGGAGCGCTGGGTACGGCAGGGCATCAAGGCCCGCCGCACCCGCAATGAAGGCCGCGTGCGGCGCCTGGAGCAGATGCGCCGGGAACGGGCCGAACGGGTGGCGCTGCAGGGCCAGGTGTCGCTGCGGCTCGATCGCGGCGCGACGTCGGGGGCGATCGTAGCCGAGTTGCAGGACGTCTGGTTCAGCTATCAGGAACCCATCATCCGCGACTTTTCGACCACCGTAATGCGCGGCGATCGCATCGGCATCATCGGCCCCAACGGCTGCGGCAAGAGCACCCTGCTGCGGTTGATGCTGGGCCAGCTCGAGCCCGACCAGGGCTCCGTTACCCTGGGAACGCAGCTGCAGATTGCCTACTTCGATCAGCAGCGCGCCACCCTGGAGCTGGAGCGCAGCGTTCGTGACAACGTCGCCGACGGCGCCGAATTCGTCGAGATCCAGGGTCGGCGGCGCCACGTGGTGGGCTATCTGGCCGAATTTCTGTTCGATCCCGCCCGGGTCAATTCGCCGGTCAAGAGCCTCTCGGGCGGCGAGCGCAACCGGCTGCTGC
>JBLRXD010000048.1:0-20649 GCA_047920935.1 Pseudomonadales bacterium
ATTCTCACACAATCGGGGCTTTTCTTTTAGTTATTCATGAATAATCCGGGCTAGGGGAAAGGGGGCTCAGGGTTCGCGGAAGGATTCGTCGAGGGTTTTGCGCAGGGGTTTGAGCAGCACGTCGACCAGCGACCGCCGGCCGGTGCGGATGTTCACCTCGGCGGTCATGCCGGGCACGATCGCAAGTGTGCGGCCGGTGGTGGTGCGGACGGGAGGGCCGTCGGGCTTGACGTGAACGCGGTAGAACACCGCCGTGCCGTGCTGGGATTGCTCTTTCAGGGTGTCGGCACTGACGTAGGTGACGATGCCCGGAGCGCCGCCGTAGATGGTGTAGTCGAAGGGGTCGAAGCGGATGCTGGCGGGCAGTCCCGGCGCGACGCGGCCGATGTCGGCGGGGCTGACGCGGGTCTCGATCAGCAGTTCGTCGTCGACCGGCACGATCTGCATGAGCTCGTCGCCGGGACGCAGCACCCCGCCCACGGTGGTCACCCGGATGTTTTTGACGACGCCGGGAAGCAGGGCAACGAACACGCTGCTTTCCTGCTCCTGCCGGCGGCGGATCAGCAACTGTTCGTTCTGGGCGATGTCGTCCTCCGCCCGGGTCAGCTCCAGACGCGCCTCCTCGAGAAAGCGGTTCTGCCGGTTGACCAGATTGGCCTCGGCCTCGTTCAGGCCGCGCTCGACCCGCAGCAGCTCCGCGCCGCTGGCGTCGCCGTTGTCGTGCAACTGCTGCACCAGGGCCAGCTCGCGCGTCGCCAGATCCACCGCCACCCTGAGCGTGCGCAGCTCCTCGGCAAGCCCGGTGCGGCGCTGTTCGAACAGCGCGTTCTCAACCCGGGTGATGTCCGGCGCCTGTTGCTGCAGGCCCGGCGGAAAGCTCAGCTCCTCCTGGCCGACGACTTCGGCGCGCAGCCGCGCGACCTTGGCCTTGAGCGCGAACAGGCGCGCGTTGATCTCGCCGACGCTGGACGCAAATCGGGTCTGATCCAGCCGGGCGATCACCTGCCCCGGCTCCACCCGATCACCTTCACGCACCAGCAGCTCGCGCAGCACGCCGCCATCCACCGACT
Source organism: Pseudomonadales bacterium (assembly GCA_047920935.1). Lineage (GTDB taxonomy): Bacteria > Pseudomonadota > Gammaproteobacteria > Pseudomonadales > Azotimanducaceae > UBA7803. The sequence goes on from JBLRXD010000048.1 coordinate 1,071, forward strand.
GAATGACCTGCACGCGGCTGCCGGTGATCACCTCGCCGCCGGCGCGCGCCACCTCGTCGATCTGAAACACGCTGGCCCACGCCACGAAGCCGGCGAGGGCCACCGCCAGCACCACCAGCAGGGTGCGATGGCGGCCGCGGTGCGCCTGCTGCAGCCGCGCGATGCGCCGGCTGTGGCGGGTGCTGTCAGCGTCGGCCATATCGTCGGCCATATCGTCGGCCATGCCGTCAGACCACATCGGCTTTGCCCCCTCGAGCCGCCGGCTGACGGGCGGGCTGTCGCACCAGCTGCGGCAGCAACGCCTCCGGTTTGCCGTCGCGGATCACCCGCCCCTGCTGCATGACCAGCACCCGGTTGACCAGCCGGCCCGCCAGCAGCGGCCGATGGGTGCTGACGACGAGAATGTCGCTCGGCCGCAGGGTGGCCGCGAGCGCCTGCCATACCCGCTCCTCCATGTCCCGGTCCAGCGAGGCCATGGGCTCATCCAGCAGCCAGATGCGGGGTTGGTTGACGAACACCCGCGCCAGCGCCACCACCTGCCGTTGGCCGCCGGAAAGGCCTTCGCCGCCCTCGCTGATGGGTGCGTCCATGCCCAGCGGGTTGCCGGCGGCGATGGCGTCGATCCCCAGTTGCCGGCTGATCTGCAGCAGGCGGTCGTCGCTGGCCGTGCCGGTGAGGCAGAGGTTGCTGCGCAGCGTGCCCCGGAACAGGTGCACCGATTGCGGCAGATAGCCGATGCGGCTGTTGACCACCAGCGGATCGAGCTCCCACAGGTCCGCCCGCCCCAACCGCACCCGGCCTTCGCTTGGCCGATAGAGACCGGCCAGGATCTTCAGCAACGTGGACTTGCCCGAGCCCACCGGGCCGACCAGCAGCACCCGATCGCCGGCTTCGATGCGCAACTCGTCGACCATGAGTTGGCGCACGGGCGAGCCTGCGTAGGCGAAGCGCACACCTTCCAGAGCGATCGCGCCGGGCTCCTCCTCCGGCAGCAGCAACGGCTGGTCGGCACGGCGCTCGGGCTCGAGCGCCAGCACCTGGTGCACCAGGGCGAGCGCGTGGCTGACGTGCTGCCACTGCACCAGGTACTGCACGCTCTGCGCCACCGGCGCGATGATGCGGCCGCCGAGGATGCTGCAGGCAATCAGACCGCCCATGGTGAGCAGGCCCGCCTCGATCTGCCAGACGCCGACCACCACGCCCGCGACGTAGGCGATGGTCGAGAAGCTGCTGGTCGTCGTCATGGACAGACTGCTGATGGCGCGCTGCTGGATGGCGTAGCGATTGATGCTGGCGGTGATGTCCTGCCACTCCCGGGCGAAACGCCAGCCGGCGTTGCTGGCGCGGATGGATTCGGCGCCGCGGATGCTGTCGACCAGCAGCCCCTGGCGTTCGTGGCTGCGGGTGAGTTGCTCGCGCAGCAGGCCGCGCAGCCGCCACTGGGTCACCAGCCCGAGCAGCAGCGCCGCCGGCAGCAGCAGCGCGTAGACCCAGGCGACGGCGCCGCCGATCACGGCGATGAACGTCAGAAACATGAGCACGAACGGCAGATCCACCAGGGCGAACACCATGGTGGCGGAGAAGTAGTGGCGCACGGCGTCGAGGCTGCTGACCTGGGCGGCCAGCGTCCCCAGGCTGCGCGGCTGCGCATCGAGCTGCACCCGCAGCAGATGCTCGTAGACCCGCTGCGAGACGCGCTCGTCCACCGCGCACGAGAGGCTGTCGAGGATGCGCGCGCGGATGGTTTTCAGCGCCCAGTCGAGCAGCACGATGATCGCCATGGCGGCGACCAGGGTGGTCAGGGTCGCGTACGCCAGGGTGGGCACCACGCGGTCGTAGACCTGCAGGGCGAACAGCGCGGTGGAGATGCCGATCAGGTTGACCAGGCAGGTGGCGACGACGATTTTCCACAACCAGCCGCGTTCGCGAAACAGCTCCTGCCAGACCATCCGCGCCGCCCGGTTGCCGGTGAGCGGCACGGCGGCCGGGCCCACGCCCATTGCCGCTCGCTGCCGGGGCGATTGCCTGATCCACAGCACTTCGGCGCCGTCGAGGGTCGCGCCGCTGACCCTGGACTGCGCCCCGTCGGCGCCGGTCAGCAGCACCGAACCGGCTTCGGCGGCGTCACTGGCGAAGTACCACGTGTCCCGCTGGCGCAGCAGCACCGGCAGACGGCGCGGGTCGAACCGCTGCCAGGGCAGCAGCACCGGCGCCACGTCTTTGACCTCTGCGGCGATCAACACCTGCCGCAGCCACTGGCTGCAGGAGGCCGGCGCGGACCCGACCCGTTCCGCCGCTTCGCGCAGCCGCGCCGTCACGCAGGCAATGCCCAGCGCTTCCAGCAGGCGTTGCACCAGCGCCGGATCGGGATGGCGCGCGCCGGCATGCAATGGCTCAGCCATCGTCGTGCATCCGGATGCCCGCGAGGCCGTCGAGGCCGCCGATCCGCGCCAGCAGCTGCAGCGAGGCGATCTCCCAGTCGGTCTGCGCCTGCACCAGCTGGCGCTGCTGCTCGACGCGTTCCCGCTGGATGTTCATGAGATCGAGCCAGCTCTTTGTGCCGCTCTCGTACTGACGTCGATACGAGGCCAGCAGCGCTTCCAGCTCGTCGAGGGATTCGTGCTGCAGCTTGATCAACTCGCTCTGCAGCCGGCGGTTGCGCTGCAGGCGCTCGAGCTCGCGCCGCAGCTCGAGCCTGACCGCCGCGAGATCCTGGCTCGCCGCGCGGCGGCTGGCGACGGCCTGGCCGGTGCGCCCCCGGGCGGTGAATCCCAGGCCCTCCAGCGAGCCCTCGATCACCACGCTGACCTGACTGTCGTCACGCAGCCCCGCCTGGTCGTGAAACCGGTCCGCCTGCAGGTAGACGGTCGGCAGCAGCGAGGTTCGCGCCCGATCGATCTCCGCCTCGGCCTGGCCGAGCTGCCGCAGCTTGAGGCGGACCTCGGCGCTGCTGTCGATGGCCCGGTCGATCAGCCCCGGCGCGTCGGCCAGCTCGAGCACCTCCGGCGGCAGCGGCAGGTCGGCGTTCACTGCCACCTGGGTGAGGGCGCCGAGGTCGTCACCGGCGCCCTCCCAGGCGCTGATGGCATGCTCGAGCTGCGCCCGGGCCTGGACCAACCGCGTCGCCGCCAGCCGCGCGTCCGCGCTGGCGGCGAGTTGACCCCCGGCCCGGCGTTGGATCTGCGCCAGCAGCTGCTGATGCTCGGTGACGTTCTGCCGGGCAAGCTCCACGCGGTCGCGGTTGCCGCGTACCTGGGCGTAGGCGACTGCGGTGTGTTCGACCAGTTGCCGGCGCACCCGCAGCAGGTCGGCGCGCTCGGTGCCCACCTCGGCGTTCGCGGCAGCGATGCTGCTGCTGATGCGGCCGAAGGCCCAGATCGGCTGCCGAACCCGAAGCACCGATGGGTTCGACAGATCCTCCCCGCCGAACGACGAGCGGTTGCCTGCCGCGTACTGGGTGGCCTGGGCCGTGAGGGTGGGGTAGCGCTCACTGCGCGCTCCATCGGCGGCGTAAATCTGCGCTTGCACCTGCGCCTCCTGGCCGGCCACGGCAGGGTGATTGCGCAGGGTGGCCTGCACGGCCCCCGCCAGCCCTTCGGCGGCCATCACGGTATCGGTGGCTGCCGGTGCGCCAGGGGTTGTACCCAATAGCAGGCAGGCGATCAGCAGTTGGCGCCGGCGCCCGCCGGCGGCCCGTAACTCGAGCATGTGGATTCCCCGGTCAGAAACAGGTAGTCGAGCGGCACCGCCGGCTCTGCGCCGGTGCCGGCCCCGGGATCGGCCGCGGCCTCGGGATCGGCGGCGGCCTGATCTGCGCGGTTGCGGATGAGCGCCGCGGCATCGTCATCGCGGCCGGCCAGACGATACGCTTGCGCCAGATCGCTGCGCCACTCGCGGTTCCAGGGGCAGCGCGCAACGGCCCACTCCAGCAGCGCGATGCCGTCGTCGGAGTAGCCTTTGCGCAGGTAGATCAGGCCGAGCATGAAGCGCGCGGCGGCATGCTCCGGCAGGGCGCGCAGCAGCCGCTTGAAGCGGTACTCGGCGGCGTCCAGGTCGCCGTGCCGATAGGCGTCCACCCCGGCGTTCAGCCAGCCGGGTTCCGGCAGGGTGACCATGTCGATCGGCTCCCAGGTGATGGGCCGATTGGTGGCGGCGATCAGCGGCTGCAGGTGGTGACGAAAGCGCCGCCACCGGCCTTTCGAGCTGGCGTACAGCGGCTGGCGCACCTGCCAGATGCTGGCCGTTCTGATCGGGCGCGCCAGCGCGTCGAACTCCAGCACCTGCGGCTCCCAGGCGACGCCGATGTGATCCAGCAGGCGCCAGGCGCTGGTTGCCGGGTCGCCGATGATGTCTTCGTACTGAATCTCGAGGATGCCTTCGGGCCACAGCTGCTGCCAATGACGCATCAGCAGGTTGTGATCCGCCAGCTGCTCGCCGATCCAGTCCAGGTCGTAGGCGAACCCCATGCCGCCGTGCTTGCTGGCGTAATCCATGAAGAAGTTGGAAACCGCGATGTCCCGCGGCTCCCGCCGCACGGAGATGATCTTCGCCCGGGGAAACAGCAGTCTGATCAGGCCGAGATTCTCGAAGTTGTGCGGCAGCTTGTCGACCACGTGATCGGCCTCGGGGGCGTACTCCCTGAGCTCTTTCAGCACGCCTTCGGCGATGCCCCGGATGACCGTGGCATCGAGATCGTCGACGCAGTCGGGGTAGCCGCGGCCGGAGCCGGTGCGGCGTTCCCAGCGCTCCAGCCCGGCGATCACCCGCGGGATCGTGCCCAGCTCCCCGGCGCCGTGGATGCGGCTGTGGCCGGCGACGATCTGCTCCACCAGGCTGGTGCCGGAACGGGGCATGCCGACGACGAACACCGGCAGGGCCGACGGGTGACCGCAGTCCGGGCGGTGCTGGTACAACGCCTGCGGGAACGCATGGCGGATGCGCGCGCAGCGCTGGCGGTGAGCCTTCGGGTCGTAGCGCAGCAGCCGGCGGCTGGCGGCGTTGGCTTCGTCCGCCAGCGCGAAGGCTTTGGGGTAATCGCCGCGCTTCTCCCAGGCGGCAGCGAGTTGCAGCAGCAGGCCGGCGCTCACCGACCCTTCCATGCCCGGTGAGCGGGCAAGCCGTTCGAGCCGCTGCAGGGTAGCCGCGTCTTCCGGGAAGCGGTGCGCATGGATCAGCGCGCCGTAGCCGCGCGTCGGGTCGACAACCTTGACCCTGTCGAACAGCGCCACCGCGTCGTCGATGCGCCCGACTTGCAGCAACAGGCGCCCCAGGCCCAGCAGGCCGCGCACCCGCTGCGGTTGCTGCGCGAGCACCTGCCGGTAGCGCTGCTCGGCGGCGCCGTAGTCGTGCTCCCGGGCCTCCACGTCGGCCAGTGCCAGCTCGTCACCGGACTGCTCGGCGGCCTCCCGGGCCAGCCGAGGATGCGTTTGCAGGGCGGTGGCCGACAGCCGCGCCCACAGCAACTCCGTGGGCTGGTGTTGCGCGCTGGCGAGCTGGATGGCCCGGCGCAGCAGCACGATGGCCTGCAGCGGCCGGCCCTGCAGCTGCGCCAGCTCGGCAAGCGGGCCGTACAGCGCCAGCTGATCCGGATAGCGGCGCAACCCGGTGCGCAGCCACTCCTCCGCCTGGGCGTGGCGATCGCGGGCCGCCAGACGCTCTGCCAGATCGCACACCAAGGCGCACCAGTCGTCTTCGCCGAGCACGTCCTGCTCGCGTTCGACCCAGGCTTCCGCTGCTTCGAGACGGCCCGACGCCAGCCAACGGTCGAGTTGCATGGCGCGGAGTTGCCGGTTGGTCAGTGCAGCCATGAGCGCCTCAACGTCAAACCAGACCTTGGGTGGTGAGGATGCCGGCAGGCATGTCGGTGAAGTACATGGTGTCCATCAGCCCCCCCTGCCCCCCGAGGAAATCACCCGGCAACGCGGTATCGAACAACGTGATCGTTTCGCTGTCGTTTGCATGGATACGCGTGAAAGTACTGTCCTGCACGATCGCAGCAGGGATGCGGAATGGCGTTTCCCAGGCGACGGCTTCCGGATCCACCGATACCTGAACCACCGCAAGCACCGAGTTGGGGCCCTCGACGACGGCGCCATCGCCGACCAGAATGATGCGGTCGTCGCTGCCGAGATTCTCGGCGCCGCTCCAGCTGCCCCAGGTGCCGGGGCCGTCTGCCGCGGTGCTCAGGGTGACGTCGTCACTCGCGACTCGAATGTAGATGTCGTAGCTGACGTCGCTCTGAAACGTGCGGCCGCTGTGGTCGGAGCTCGTACCCTGCACCAGATCGAAGACCACGATGCTGGTGTCGGCAACGATCTCGGTATCGAAGTTGAGGGTGGTGCTGTCGCTGATCCCGGCGAATGGGTTGCCGGCCTCATCCGTGAGCGCACCGCCGTCGATCAGCACGTGGTAGGCGCTGTTGCCATCCAGCTCGAGGGCGGGGTCGATGGTGACCCGGCTGCCGCTGATGCTGACCTGGGAGCTGTCGGTGACGTCGATGGTGCGGGTATCGCTGCCGTCGGTGATGGTGATGTTGCCGCTGCCGGCCACCACGTTTTCGCTGAAGTTCAGCACGATGGCGCCATCCACGGGAACATCGGTGGCATCGTCCTCCGGCGTGCTGGAGGACAGGGTCGGCGCCGTGGTGTCGACCACGAACGATTCGTTGCTGGGAATCGCGCCGTGGTCGAGCACTGCGGCATTGCCCGCGGCATCCGTCAGGGCGCCGCCGTTCGCCTCCAGCGCCTGGGCCGGGATGCTGATGCCGTCACTGTCGTTGTCGCCCTCCCGAACGGTGTACTCGAAGATCAGCCTGGTGCTGCCGCTGCCGGAGGCGTAGTCCGCGTAAACGGTGCTGCCGCCGATGTCGAGCGCGATGCGCGGGGTGCCTTCGGCAGTATCGACGTCGATGGCGTGGCTCATGGTGACCGTGACGACCACCGTGTCGCCGGCATTGAGGATGCCGTTCCTGGCGCCGACGGCGTCGGTCAGCTCCACGCTGCTGACGGTGCGCGGCTCGGGCAGGATCGCCAGGGTGACCGTCTGCTCGCTGCTGTTGCCGGCCGCGTCGGTGGCCACCACGGTGAAGCGGTAGCTGGATTGGGTTTCGTAATCCGGATCATCGACGAGGGTGACGGCGCCGCTGTCGGCGTCGATGCTGAACCGGTCAGCGTCGCCCCCGGCTCCGAGGCCGTAGGTGGTGCTGCCCGTGCTGATATCGCCATCGTCGGTGCTGGTGACCGTGTAGACCACCTGACCGGCGCCGCCGCTCTCGTCGATGGCGTCGGCCGTCGCGCCGGAGGTGATGGTGGGAGGAACTTCGTCCAGGTTGTTGATGGCCAGAGAGACTGCCTGACTACTGCGGTTGCCGGCGGCGTCGGTGGCCACCACGGTGAAGGCGTAGCTGGGCTTGGTCTCGTAGTCGGGGTCGTCGATGAGGGTGACCGCGCCGCTGTCGGCGTCGATGGTCAGGCGCGCCGCATCGCCGCCGTCCGCGAGGCTCCAGGTAACTGAGCCGTCGCCGGTGGCGGTAGCGGTATAGATCACCTGCCCGGCGCCGCTGTTCTCGTCGATGGCTTCGGCAATCGCGCCCGAGGTAATCCGGGGGGCGGAGGGGGCTGCGCCACCACCGCCGCCAACAGCATCGCCATCATTACCGCCACCGCCGCTACCCCCGCCACCACCGGCGGCGAGGGCAAGCCCGAGCCCACCCGCCGCCAGCCCGCCCCAGAGCAGGGCGGAGCCGCCTTGGCCGCTGGCAGCGGCCTGGACCACCGGCTCGCCCGCATGGGGCTCGGCGGACCACACCACCCGTTCCCCCGCGGGCGACTCGGCCAGCACCGGGGAGTCGGGGGTGAGCGGCGAGCCGGAAAAGGGGCCGGCGCCACCGGCAATGTCCGTGGTGGGATGGAAGGTCACGTCGCGGGTGGCAAAGAAGCCGTCGAGCACCAGCACCTCGCTGCCCTGCGCCTCGACCACCAGATCATCGCCCTGACGCCGGGCCACCAGCGTCTGCGGCGCCTCGTAATCGGCCCGATCGATCAGCGCGTAGTCCGCCCCGGCGACGGCGGCGACCCGGTGCGGGATCTCCAGGGGGAGCCATTCGACGCCGCCGTCCAGGCGCCGGGTCAGGACAAAGCTCTGCTGTTGCTGTACGGCCTCGCTGCTCATGATCGGGTCAACACGCCCTCCCCTTCGGTTTCACGATCGCTACCGTGCGTCCGCCAGCTGCTGCCGGTAATCGACCTCATCGCGCAGGTTGGCCACCAGCTGGGGGTCGACGCCGGCGAACGCCGCAGCCTGCAGCGTCCGCCGCGAGCCTTCGAGGTCATTGCCGGCGAGCTGCGCCAGCGCACGATTGATCAACTCCTGGCGAACCGCATGCAAGCCGTCCCTCGCTTCCGGCGATTCGGGATGCTCCGCCAGGACCCGACTGTACAGCGAGTAGGCATTCTCCTCTGGGGGAGACGTCAATCGGCCCTGCGCCAATGCCAGATCAGCGGCGAGCAGATCACGCTGGCGCCTCAGCTCCGCGACAGCCGCCTGGGACATTGCAGCGATCAGCTCCAGTTCCGCGGCGGCGGCGGCGTCCTGCTGCACGCTGCCATCCTGCGGACTGGCGATGGGCTCCGGAGCCGGCGCCGCCGGCTGCGCGACCGGGGGAATCGCGCGGCGCTCCACCCGCGGCACCTCCACCGGCCTCAGAGGCTCCGGCCTGGGAGGCTCCGGCGTTAGGCGTGGGCGCACGGCCAACGGCTGCTCCTGGTCTGTCACCGCGGCAGATTCGAACGGCGCCACATCCGGCGTCTCGGGGCGGTCCTCATCGGCCGCGCCCTCCGCAGCCTCAGCGACCGCTGGGTCCGGCGCTGCGGTCGCCGGCGCGCTGGCCGGGGGGATTGCGCTGGCCGGGGGAGCTTCGATACGGATCGGGTCGACGGAGGCGTGACGCGCGGAATCTCCCTCGCCCATCGGCACGAGCAGCGCCACCACGGCCGCCAGGACAACGACCCCCAGCGCCAGCACCGCCGCCTGGCGTCGCTGCGGCAGCAGCCGCTCGAGCATGCTCCTCGGCACCACGTCGATCACCGTCCCGGAGTGGCGCGGCATGCGGATGTCGTGGCTGATGCAGAGCGTGTTGTGGGGCAGGCGTACCGTCGTGCCCGCCCACAGCGGATGCCGCAGGCAGGTGCTGCCGGCAACCCGCAGCGCCTTGTTCGGAGTCGCGATGGTCAACCACGGATCATTGCCGACGAGCACGAACTCGACCCACTGGGTGCCCGCCTCCGGGTCGTTCAGGGTGAGGGCGCCGGAGCTGGATTCGCCCACCATGACGCTCGGCGCCATGCGTAACGCGCCGTCGCCCGTGACGACGAACCATTCCTTCAAGACGGGTGCAATCCCCCATTGAGTATGCGACTGCCAGAATATTCTAGTGACTCTGAGGCATAGCGCCTTGCCAAATCACAAAGCCGGCGGGCGGATCGAGGTTCGGCATCGGCAGGTCAGCCGTCGGGCACGGTCCGCCGGATGTACGCTTCGACGCCCCTTCGTTGATAACCCGCTGACGCATCACGACGGTGCCCTGGATGAGCGGTACCCGTGCCTGGGTGTGATGGCCCTGGTTTCGGACGAAACGCTGCGCCTGTTACCACCGAAACGGTGATTCGCCAGGTCACGGCGCCCGCGCTCATGCTGCCCGAGGCGCTGCCCGCCGCATTCTGAGGCGGCCTCCATCGGCTCTGCACCTCCGCGGAGGGGTTGGCTAAATGAGAATCGTTTCGCACAGCCCTCCGCGGAGGGCTCGCCGAGCGTGGAGGCCCGTGGAGCGATGCAGGGAGCTGATGCGATCAAGGTTGTCTTCCTCACTCCGGCTGCGCCTTCGCGCTCCCCGCCTGTTCTATTTAGGGAACCAGTAAGTCAGGTACTCGGCGTAGAGGACCCTGCCGTCGACGCCGTCGGCTTCGATCTCGTGGCAGGTCGTCAACAGGTACTCGCCGTTCGGCTTGGGCGTGACCTCGAGCAGGCTGATGTGAGACCGCAAGCGCACGCCATTGCCGATGATCACCGGCTTCAGGACCCGCACCTTGTCCAGCCCGTAGTTCAGCGGGTTACGGCCGTCTTCCGGCCACAGCTTCGCATCCCGGTAGAAGTGGGACAGCAGCGCAACCATGTGAAAGCCGTGCATCAGGGTGCCCCCGTACGGCGTCGTCTTCGCGTATTCCGGGTCGCAGTGACCGGGCGTGCGCCACCTCGTCACCTCGCCGAAGACGTTCACCTGGATCTGGTCGATGAAGACCCAGTCGCTCGTCCCGAGGGCTTCACCGATGCGGGCCTGAGCGGTGCTCAGCAGAAACGGCTGGTCCATCGTCGTCACTCCCCTGCGCGCAGCGTCGCCTGCCCGGCTCGCCAACGCATCAGACCCTCCTGCACGCAGGTCGCGGCCAACCGCCCGGAGCGGTCGTAGAATCGCCCCCTGACCAGGCCTCTGCCGTGCCCGGTGGCTTCCACCGTCTGCGCGAACAGCAACCAATCGTCCGCGCGGACCGGGTCGTGAAACCACATGGCATGGTCGAGGCTGGCGCCTTCGAAGTCCTCATCCTGCCAGCGCAGGCCCAGCGGCAGCATCACGTGGTCTACCAGCGTGCTGTCGGACAGATAGGCGAGCGCCGCCTGTTGGACGGCCGGCGTCTCCGGCAGCGGGCCGCGAATTCTCATCCACATGAGCTGCGTCTCCGTGATCGCCTCACCGCGGGGCGCCTGCGGCGGGTTGATGTAGAGAATCTCCATGGGCCGTGCCGCTCCATACCAGTCGGTGTTCCCGGTCTGCGCCAGCGTGAAGTCGTCGTAGGTGTACGAGACCGCTTCCGGCGGCGGCACATCCGGCATGGGGCGGCCGACATAGCGAGGGGTGTCCACCGGGACCTGGAACGACGCCAGCATCCGGAACAACGTCTTGCCGCGCTGCTCCGCCACCACCTGACGGGTTGCGAAGGACCGGCCGTCCCGGACCTTCTCCACCTGAAGCGACAGCGGTTGGTCCACGTCGCCGGGCCGCAGGAAGTAGCCGTGCAGGGAGTGCGCCCGACGCCCGGCTTCGAGCGTCGCCTGAGCGGCGTGCAGCCCCTGCGCCAGATACTGGCCGCCGTACAGCCGCGCCCCCTTGTCCGGGGAAAGCGGCGCGACGAAGCGGCCTTCGCCGGATTGCTCGAGATCCAGTAGTTGGATGAACACAGCCTCCTCCTAATCGACGGATCGCGCAGGTAGGCCGGGTGTAGCCCGCTGCCGGGGCGCTCACCCGGCGGGTCCTCGCAGGCGGTACCGGCGACTTCGGCGTAGCACCGGCCGTCACTCCGCCCGCGCGGTCACCAGCCAGGCCGCGGCGCCGAGCCGCAGGCCGTCCTCGGTCACGTGGGCTGAGAGCGCCGCACGGGCCGCCTCGAGCGCCCGATCCCGCGCTTCGCCCTGCAACTCCGCCAGCACGCGTGCGAGCGGCCCGATCGTTGTCTGAAAAGCGATGGCGTCGTCGAGATCATCCGCCACGTGCAGCTGGGGCGTCAGCGCTTCGAAGGCGATGTCGCGGAATCCGCTCTGCTCGAGAATCTGCGCGACGTACTCGGTGTCGGCGAAAGCGAACGGATCCGGACCGCTCGGGCCGGGCGCCGGTTCGGCGGGCGGCGGCAGAAACGGCTGCACCGCGCGGCCGGCGATGGCGATCCACGGATTCTTCGCCATCTCCTGCCAGCACAGGAACACCAGCCGCCCCTCCGGCGTCAGGCCCGTTCGCAGGTTGCGGAACGCGGCCACCGGCTGGTCGAAGAACATCACCCCGAAGCGGCTGAACAGCAGTTGATGATCCGGCGTGAACGCCTGGCTCGAGGCGTCGGTCTGAGAAAAAGCCAGGCTGGGGACGCCTTTGAACCGCGCCTTGGCGTGCGCCAGCATCGGCGCCGAGATGTCGATGCCCCAAACCGCGGCACCGCGCTCCGCCAGTTGCCGCGTGGTCGTGCCGCAGCCGCAGCCGATGTCGATCACCCGCTCGCCGGCGCGCAGCGCGGCCTTGTCGATGGCGGCGTCGCTGAGCGGCGCCAACAGCGCATCGAGGCGCGCCTGCCACGCCACCCAGGTTTCGCCGGCCTTGCCGTTCCAGTATTCCCTCTGACCGTCGTTACTCATTATGGCCCTCGAAATAGCCCTCGAACTCGAAGCATTCGGTGTCGATGGATTGCTGCAGGGCCGGCGAGTAGCGGTTGCCCGCAATCGACTCGGGCGCGAACAGCTCATTCAGCCGCGCCACCACCGTCTCGGGGAGCTCGACGCGCAGCGCCGCGAAGTTCTGCTCCAGGTGGTCGATGCGGGTGGTGCCGGGGATCGCCACCAGGTGATCGCCCTGGGCCAGCACCCAGGCCAGCGCCAGTTCCGGCACGCCGCAGCCGAGCCCGGCGGCGATCTCGCGAGCGGCGTCCAGCTTGGCGAGGTTGCGCGTGTAGTTGTCGGGCTCGAAGCGCGGCATCCCGCGACGCAGATCGGTGTCGTGGAACGCCTCGGGCTGCAGCCGCTGGTCGGCGAAAAATCCGCGCCCGACGGGGCTGAAGGCGACGAACGTGGTGCCCAGTTCGACGCACGCATCCAGCACGGCCAGCTCCGGGTTGCGCGTCCAGAGGGAATACTCGGACTGCATCGCCGCGATCGGATGCACGGCGCAGGCGCGGCGCAGGGTGGCGGCGGACATCTCCGACAGCCCGATGTGGCGGATCTTGCCGGCTGCGACCAGGTCGGCCAGCGCGCCCACGGAATCCTCGATGGGCACTTTCCGGTCGAGCCGGTGCATGTAGTACAGATCGATGACGTCCGTCTGCAGCCTGCGCAGGCTGTCCTCGCACTGGGCCTTGAGGTTCTCCGGCCGGCCGTCGAGCAGCCGCTTGCCGTCGCGCATGCCCATGACGCACTTGCTGGCGAGAAAGAACTCGGCACGCCGATGACCGATGGCCCGGCCGAGCAACGCTTCGTTGCCACCGAGACCGTAGATGGTCGCGGTGTCGAAAAAATCGTAGCCGACGTCGAGCGCGTGCTGAAACAGGCGAATCGCCTGGTCCTCGGGCTGGGCGGGGCCATAGGCGTGGCTGACGTTCATGCATCCCAGGCCGACCGCGTTGATTCGCGAGTCACCCAGCCGGCGCTGCTCGAGCATTGCGCTTCCTTTACTGATGAGTAATGAGGTGGTTGGGGGCAGTGTATTCGCGCGTGGCTGCCGCAGCCAACCGATGTGCATCGGCAGCCGGCCTTACACCTCCCCCAGCACCTCCCCCAACAACGGCTGCGGCACCGATCTCGCGATGGCGCGCTTGATCCGCTGATACTGACCCAGAAAGGCCGCTGATATCGACTCACCGCGGTACAACCCGCGCAGGTCGCGCTGGATGCACGACAGCAGCGCTGCCGTCATCTCCGCATCGGCCAGGGCCCGGTGATGCCGCCCGCTCGCGATGATGCGGTGGAGCTGCGCGAGGGTGCCGAGTTTGTGGTTGGGCGCCCAGGGATACAACCGCCGCGCCAGCAGCATGGTGCAGAGAAACGCATGCTCCGAGCGGCGGCCGACCCGGGCGATCTCCGCGCTCCAGAATCGCCTGTCGAAGCTGGCGTTGTGGGCGACCAGCTGCGCTCGGCCCACGAATTCGAGGGCTTGGGGCAGCACCGTCTCGGCGGGGGGCGCGCTCGCCAGCATGGCGTCGGTGATGCCGGTAAAGCTGGTGATGAAGGCCGGCAGCTGCATGCCCGGGTTGATGAGGCTCTGATAGGCGTCGACGGCGCGGCCGTTTTCCATGATCACCACCGCGATCTCGATGGCCCTGTCGCCGCAGTTCGGCGACAGGCCGGTGGTTTCGAAATCGATGACGGCGTATCGGTCCGCAGGGTCGAGCTTATGCCTGCTCATGGGTTGCTCTCTCTGGATCGCGGTGATGATAACCCGGTGGCCGCACGTTTCGGTTGCCGCTACGATGCTGCCAACGGGAGGAGTCGGAGAGGGATCACGTGGAATTCGACCTGATGACGGGCGCCGCCACCTGGGAGCGGACGGCGGCGCTGGCCCGCGACGTCGAGGCCGCCGGGTTCTCGGGCATGGTGTTCACCGAATCGGGCCAGACGCCGTGGATGGCGATCACGGCGGCGGCCCTGGCGGCGCCGTCGCTGCACTTCGCCACCGGCATTGCGGTGGCGTTCCCCCGCAGCCCGATGATCTCGGCCCAGATTGCCTGGGAGCTGGCGCAGAACACCCGCGGCCGCTTCCGGCTCGGGCTCGGCAGTCAGGTCAAGGCCCACATCGAGCGCCGCTACGCTGCCACGTGGGACCGGCCGGCGCCGCAGATGCGCGATTATCTGGCCGCCGTGCGCGCCGCGCTGCGGGCCTTCCGCGGCGAAGCGAAGCTGCAGCACGACGGGCCCTACTACAGGCTCAACCTGCTGCCGGCGGCCTGGTCGCCGCCGCGCCACGAGTACGAGGACATCAAGGTCGACGTCTCGGCCGTCGGCCCGTACATGTGCCGCGTCGCCGGCGAGCTTGCCGATGGCGTGCACGTGCATCCGATGCACTCCATCCCCTACCTGCAGAACCGGCTGATCCCGGCGGTCCGACAGGGCGCGGAGCGCGCCGGCCGGAGCCTGGACGACGTCGATCTGATCATCCCGGTGTTCGCGGTGCCGGGCGACAGCCCGGAGGAGCGGGCGCCGCTGCTCGCGCGCGCCCGCATGCAGATCGGCTTCTACGGCTCGACGCCGAACTATGCCTACCAGTTCACCGACCTGGGATTCGACGGCGTCAGCGAAGGTCTGCGCGAGGCCATGCGCAGCGGCGACATGGCGCGCGTCGGTGCCCTCGTCAGCGACGAGGTTCTGGAGCACTTCTCGGTCGCCGCCCGCTGGGATGACATGGCCGATGCGCTGCTCCAGCGCTACCGGCCCTACGCCAGCCGGCTGGTGATGTATCTGGCCCAGGAAGACATCACCAAGCGGCCGCACAATCTGGCGCGCTGGGGCGAGATCGCCCGGGCCGTCGCAAAAGGAGAGTAAACGTGGGAAATGCTGAACGCGCGGGTCTGTCCGCAGAGCGCCTGGCGCTGCTCGACCGGGTCATGAAGGAACGCTACGTCGATGGCGGCATGCTGCCCGGCTTCCACACCATGATCTATCGCGATGGCGAGCTCGCCCATAACAGCCGCGTCGGCATGATGGACATCGAGCGCGCCACGCCGATGGGCGACGACACCATCTATCGCATCTACTCCATGTCAAAGCCCATCACCGCGGTGGCGCTGATGATGCTGGTCGAGGAAGGCAAGCTCGGCCTCGACGACGACGTGCACGTCCACATCCCGTCGTGGAAGAAGCTGGGCGTCTACGCCAGCGGCCTGCCCGGTCTGCTCTCCGACACTTCGGGGCAGTTCATCACCCTGCCGCCGAAGCGACCGATGAAGGTCATCGACCTGGTGCGGCATACCTCGGGGCTGACCTACGGCTTCATGCACCGCACCAGCGTCGACACCGCCTATCGCGCGCGCAAAGTGGGCGACCTGCAGACCCCGGGCGGTCTCGACGAGTTCATCGAGCAGCTGTCGGTGTTGCCACTGGATTTCTCGCCGGGAGACCTGTGGACGTATTCGGTTTCCATCGACGTCATGGGCTACCTGGTGCAGAAGCTTTCGGGCCTGAGTTTCGGCGAGTTTCTGCGCACGCGCCTGTTCGAGCCGCTGCAGATGCACGACACGGCGTTCTTCTGCCCCGAAGAGAAAGTGCAACGCTTCGCCTCGTGCTACCAGCCCAAGCCGGGCGGCGGCCTGAAACTGCAGGACGACGCCCGTCGCTCCACCTACGCCGAGCCGCCCAAGCTGGAAAGTGGCGGCGGCGGCCTGGTTTCCACCAGCCACGACTACATGCGGTTCTGCCGCATGCTGCTCGGCGGCGGCACGCTGGATGGCGTGCAGCTGCTGAGTCCCAAGACCGTGGCGATGTTCAGCCTCAACCTGCTGCCCGATCACCAGCTGATGACTGACATGGTGCCCGCCGCCGGGTTGTTCACCGAAGCCGGTTACGGCGGCATGGGCTTTTCCATCGGCTGCGGCGTCAACGTCGACCCGGCGAAGACGCATCTGCCCGGCACCCCGGGCGAGTTCTTCTGGGGCGGCGCGGCCTCCACCGCGTTCTGGATCGATCCGCAGGAGCATCTCGCGGTGGTGTTCATGACCCAGGTCATCGGCACCGAGGCTCGGCTCACCCTGCGCCGCGATCTGCGCACGCTGGTGTATTCCGCGTTCACCCGGTCGCACGTGGGGGCGCGATAGAGCAGTATCCACAGCATCGAGCTGCGCCACGTCAGCTTCTCCTACGATCCGGCCCGGCCGGCGGCCCGACCAGTGCTCGACGGCATCGACTACCGCGCCCGCAGCCTGCCATCGGCGCCGCAGTGGAGGTTGCTCTACACTGGGCCGCTCAATCAACCGAGGGGGAAAATTGCCTTGAGCACGCTGCATCGATCCATCGTGGGGGCCATGACCATCGTCCTGCTGGGCATGGCCGCGAGCAACCCGAGCGCCGCCGACGGCAGGGCCGGTCTGGATCCTGTCACGCAAAACATGCTGGCAACGCTCGGCGCCCGGCTTGCCCAGGGCCCGCAGACCGAAGGCCTGCTGTTCTTTTCTTCCGCCGAGCGCCGGGTGGCCTTCGGCCACATCGATCTGCTGTATCCGACGCGGACGGTGGTGGCCGGGCCGGAGCCGTATCCGCTGGCCGAACGGCCCGAGGACTTCAGCAACCTGACCTACGAGGTGGATGGCGAGCGCCACGCGTTGGCGGACTTTCTCGCCCGGCCCGAGGCCATCGGGCTGATCGTCGTGAAGGATGGCGACATCCTGCTCGAGCACTACGCGCCGGACAACGACCGCGCCTCGCGATGGATTTCGTTCTCGGTGACCAAGTCGGTCACGTCGATGCTCATCGGCGCGGCCATCGCCGACGGCTTCATCGACAGCGTCGACGAGCCGGTCGCGCACTATCTGCCGCGCCTGCGCGGTACGCCGTACGAGGCGTCGCGCATCCGCGACGTGCTCAACATGGCGTCGGGCGTCGCCTGGAACGAGGACTACGCGGATCCACAATCCGACGTCGCCCGTGCCGGCGGCGCCAACGGCGTCCAACTGGTGCGCTATCTGGCCGCGCTGCCCAGGCAGCACCAGCCCGGCGAAGTGTTCAACTACAACACCGGCGAAACCAACCTGGTGGGCGAAATCCTGCGCGCCGCCATCGGCAACAACGCCGCCACCTACCTCAGCCACAAGGTCTGGCAGCCCTTCGGCATGGAGAGCGACGCCACCTGGCTGACCAGTGCGCCCGGCGCCGGCGAGGCCGGCGGCTGCTGCATCAGCGCCACCCTGCGCGACTACGCGCGGCTCGGCATCTTCGCGATGAACGATGGCGTGCTGCCCGATGGGCGCCGCGTGCTGCCCGAGGGCTGGATGCAGGCCTCCGTCGAGCCCTCCTCCGGCTCCGCGGGTTATGGTTACCTGTGGTGGCTGCCGGGCGACGAGGCCTTCGCGGCGCGCGGCATCTTCAGCCAGCAGATCTTCATCGATCCCGCCCAGGCTCTGGTCATCGCCGCACATGGCAACGCGCCGACGGCCACCGGCAGCGAGTACGCGCGCCACCTGGCCGCGGTGACCGACGCCCTGCGGGGGGTGATTCGGGCGCGGTAGACTATCGCTCGCATTCCAGCACCGGAGAAGCACCATGCACATCGGAGCCCTGATCTTCGCCACCGACTACGCCGTCCGCGCCGACGAACTGGCCGCCGAGCTGGAACAGCGTGGCTACGAGTCGCTGTTCGTGCCGGAGCACACCCACATTCCCACCTCACGCCAGAGCCCATGGCCGGGCGGCGCCGAGCTGCCGCGGGAGTACTGGCACACCTACGATCCGTTCGTGTCGCTGTCGTTCGCCGCGGCGGCAACCAAGACGCTGCGGCTCGGCACCGGCATCTGCCTGCTGCCGCAGCGCGACACCCTGGTCACCGCCAAACTCGTCGCCAGCCTCGACCGCATGTCCGGCGGGCGCTTCATCTTCGGCATCGGCGGCGGTTGGAACGTCGAGGAAATGGCGCACCACGGCACTGACTACCGCAGCCGCTTCCGGCGCATGGAGGAGCAGGTGCGCGCCATGCAGCGGCTCTGGACCGAGGAGGCCGCCGGGTTCGCTGGAGAGCACGTGAACTTCTCCGAGAGCCTGTCGTACCCGAAGCCGCTGCAGACGCCCTACCCGCCCATCGTGCTCGGCGGCGAATCCGACCACACCCTGCGGCGCGTCGTCGACTTCTGCGACGGCTGGCTGCCGCGCGCCCGGCACGGCTTCGATGCGGCCGAGAACATGCAACGGCTGCGGGCCATGGCGGAACGCCAGGGGCGGCCCATGACGACGTTGAGCGTGAGCGTCTTCGGCGCCAGGCCCGATGCCGACACCTTGCAGGCCTATCGGGATGCCGGCATCACCCGCGCGATTCTACCGTTGCCGCCCGCGCCGCGGGACGAGGTGTGGAAGGTGCTGGATCGTTATCAGGCGTTGCTGGAACGTTAAACGGCCCCGGCGCACCGGGGCCGTGCGGCAGCGGCAGCCGTTCAGCCCGCGGCTTCCGGGCGTTCAGCCCGCTGGCTTCCGGGCGTTCAGCCCGCCGGCTTCCGGGCGTTCAGCCCGCCGGCTTGCGGAACTTCAGCGTCATCCGGTGGGATTCGCCGATCGCTTGCATCCGCGCGCGCAGCTCGTCGTCGTCGTCGCTGCCGCGGAGGCTCGGCGGCAGGCGCCAGACGGAGTCTTCGGTGGTCGGCTGATCCAGCGGGTTGGCATTGATGTCGCTGGCCTCCACAAACTCGAAACCGGCCGACTCGAAGGCGCCGATGACGAAGCTGCGCTTCAGGTAGGCGGCATCACCGGATGCCCAGTCGTCGGGCATTTCGGGGCGCGCTTCGTGCTGAACCACGCCGACGATGCCGCCAGGTTTCAGCACCGCGTGAACATTCGCAAGCGCTGTCGTCAGGAAGCCGCCCTCGTCTTCGAACCGGGCGAGGTTGTGCAGCGCCCGGATCAAGAGCGCGGCGTCGGCGGTTCCCCGCAGTTCCTCCGGCAAGGATCCGAACGCGAACGCGGCCACGGCGGCATCGCCCTCGCCGCGCCAGCCTTCGGCTCTTGCCGTCCAGTCCGCGACCCAGGTTTCCTGGGCAGCGATCTGCTCTTCCGTCATGAAGCCGAACAGGCGGTAGATGTCTGCCGGATAGTTCGCGCCGATCAGCTGGCCGTCTTCGCCGAGGTAGGGCAGCAGGATCCTGGTGTACCAGCCGCCGCCGGGGAGCGCTTCCATCACGGTCATGCCGGGTTCGATGCCGAAGAACGCCAACGTCTCGGCCGGGCGCCGGTACTGATAGCGCGCCTGGATGTCCTCCGGCTGATCCGCGAGCACGGCGGCGAGCCGCGCATCCGCATCGTCAGGCTCGCCCTGGTCGGCCACCGATGCGGCCAGCGTGACGGCATATTCCTCGGTGGATTCGAG
>JBLRXD010000049.1:0-20310 GCA_047920935.1 Pseudomonadales bacterium
AATGTTCCTTGCGCGACAGCGAGACCGGGAACCGGCCTTGGGATGCTCCTACGGGTCGAGGGCTTCGGAGGTTTCGAGCCAGTCGTGCTCGGCTTGCTCCATGACCTGACGCAGGCGGCCGGATTCCGCCAGCAGCTCGGCCAGTTCGTCGGCCGGCAGGGTCTGGTAGATGTCCGGGTCGGCGAGGCGGGCGTCGAGCTTGCTGATCTGAGCCTCGAGGGTTTCCATCTCGCGTTCGAGCTTGCGCAGGCGGTCGCGTAGCGGCTTTTCCTGGCGTCGCTGCTCGGCGGCCGTGCGCCGCTCTTCCCGGCGGTCGTGCTGGGTGGGTTTGCGCTGCACGGCCCCGGCTCGGGCGGCGGCGTAGCTTTCCAGATCGTCCTGAAAAGTTTCGACCCGGCCGTTTTCCACCAGCCAGAACTCGTCCACCGTGCGCTTCAGCAGGCTGCGGTCGTGAGACACCACCAGCAGCGCGCCGGCGTAATCCTGCAACGCCAGCCCCAAGGCTTCGCGCATGTCCAGGTCGAGGTGGTTGGTGGGCTCGTCCAGCACCAGCATGGCGGGCTTGGTGAGAGCGATCATGGCGAGCGCCAGGCGCGCCTTCTCGCCCCCCGAGAGGCTGCCCACCGGGCGCTCCGCCAGGGTTTTCGAAAACCCCCAGCTGCCGAGATAGTCGCGGCACCACTGCTCGCGGTGCTCGGGGTGTGCCCGGCCGAGTTGCTGCAGCGCGGACGCGTCGGCGGCGAGGATCTCGAGCTGGTGCTGCGCGAAGTAGCCGATGCGCGAGTGCTGGCCGCGCACGACCTCGCCCCGCAGCGGCGGCAGGGTGCCCACCAGGCACTTCAGCAGGGTGGATTTGCCCGCGCCGTTGGCGCCGAGCACACCGATGCGCGCCCCCGGCAGCAGCGAGCGCTTGATGCCGGTGAGGATGAGCGTGCCGTCGTAGCCGACGTCGACATCATCCAGGGTCAGCAGCGGGTTCGACATCTTTTCCGGGTTGGTGAAGCTGAACTGGTAGGGGGAATCGGCGTACACCGGCGCCACCGCCTGCATGCGCTCCAGCGCCTTGATCCGGCTCTGCACCTGACTGGCCTTGTTGGCCTGGGCGCGGAAGCGGTCGACGAAGCTCTGAATGTGCCGCGCCTCGGCCTGTTGCTTCTCGAATGCCGCCAGTTGGTGGGTGAGGATCTCGGCGCGCTGCCGCTCGAACGAGGAGTAGTTGCCGCGGTAGGTGTCGGCGCGCCCGTCGTGGAGGTGGATGATGTGATCGGTGATGGCGTCGAGGAAGTCGCGGTCGTGGGCGATGATGATCAACGTTCCCGGAAAGCGCGTGAGCCAGCCCTCGAGCCATAGGGTGGTGTCGAGATCCAGGTGGTTGGTGGGCTCATCCAGCAGCAGCAGGTCGGCCGGCGCCATCAGCGCCTGGGCCAGATTCAGGCGAATACGCCAGCCGCCCGAGAAGGCGCGGAACGGCTGCTGGAACTCGCTGGCGGCAAAGCCCAGGCCGCTCAGGATTTCCGCCGCCCGGGCCTCGGCTTCGTAGCCGCCCAGGTCGGCGAAAACGCCATGCAGCCTGGCGAGTTCCAGGGCGTCGTCGCGGGCCTCGGCTTTGGCCATCTGCTGCTCCACCTGGCGCAGCTCCCGGTGGCCGTCGAGCACGTACGCCAGCGCCGGCCGGTCGGTGACTGCCACCTGCTGGGCCATGTGCGCCATGCGCCAACCGGCGGGCACCCGCAGCTCGCCCTCCTCGGGCAGCAGGCGGCCGAGCAGCAGCTGGAACAGAGTGGATTTGCCGGCTCCGTTGCGGCCGATCAGGCCGACCTTGTGGCCGGGGTGCACGGTGCACGAGAGATGCGAGAACAGCTCGGTGTCCCCGCGTCGCAGCGAGACGTCGATGGCCTGCAGCATGGGCGAATGCGCCGACCGGCCGGCTGCCGGTCAGGCGGTGAGAGACCGATCCCGGGGCGGTTTGCGGATTGCTGCCCGGGGTTGCACGCGCAGGCTCGATGCGGGCAGATCGGCCGACTTGGGTTGCGCGTCGATCCAGCGCATCAGATCCCACCAGGCCGGCGTTTCCTTGCGGGCAGCACGGGAGTCGATCATATCGACCACGCCTTTGCCCAGCTCGGCGGCTTCCATGTAGATGGGGCTGTCGCGGAATGTGGCGACCGTGGGCACGTCGAGGCAGGCGAGAAAGTGCTGCAGCTTGGCGTGGGTCTCGGTATTGGGCTGCACCCGGTTGGCGATCACCCCCAGCGGGCGCGGCGAGGCGCGGAACGACCGGTGGGTCACCAGTTCGGTGATGAAGCGGCTGCCCGCCTGAATGTCGATGGACGATGGCTGCATGGGCACCAGCACCACGTCGGTCTGCTTGAGCAGCATCTCGAGGTCGCGGTCGCGGGCGTTGGAGTGGCCATCGACGATGACGCGATCGACTTCCACCGGCATGCGGTTCTGAAACACCTGGGTCTGATACATGCTGGTGCGGCGGTGGGCGGGCACCAGATGCACCTTGGCGAGCGCCGGATCGCGCTGTTCGGCCCAGAAGGTGCTGGAACCCTGCGGATCGTTGTCGACCAGGGCAACCACGTGCTTGGCGTTGGCGAAGGCCACCGCCAGGTTGGTGGCGATGGTAGTTTTGCCGCAACCACCCTTACCGTTGATGACCAGAATGCGGCGTGTCTGCGAATCCATGTCGTGCAGCCCCTGTGAAGAGCCCCGGTTTATCGCCGAGCCAATGATGCTGGGCCTTCATCCCGTGATCCTCACGGAGTGACGGCCTTGCCCGGCCGGAGCGCCAAGTGTCCCGTGCCTGTTGCAGCGCCCGTGCTCTGCGGGCTGCCGCCCCCGGTCGACCCCTCGCCCCTCCTCATTGTGTTTTTTGCTTTCCGGGAGGTGCTCGAAGCAGGTCGAGCACATGCGGGGGTCGATGTAGCCGCGACTATAACATTGACGTTTCGCAAATCTCCAGACGGGGTTCCGACTTAATCGTTACAAAAGGTTAGTACATATTTCGCCGCTGCGCTCAGGGGCGGTTGCCGGCGCGAATCTGCAGCACCGCCAGCACGATCAGCGCCGCAAAGCCCAGCAGCGCCCAGACCGGTACCGGGATCCACAGGAACGGATCGAGGGCGGCGCAGTCGCCGGTGCCGAAGGTCATGGCGGCGAGCACGTCGCTCATGGGAAAGACGTCGAGCATGTAGTCGATGTCGGGGCCGCAGGCGGGCACCTGGTCTGCCGGCAGGGTCATCAGGTAGATCTGGCGGACGGCGAAGCCGCCGCCCACCACCGACGCCGCCGCGGTCAGCAGCGGGTAGATGCCCCAGCGCGGGTCGTGCATGAGACCGACGAAGGCGAACAGGCCGGCAACGAAGAACCAGATGCGCTGCATCAGGCACAGTGGGCACGGCACCATGTCGAGGGCGTATTCCATCACCAGAGCGCCCGACAGCAGAAAGCCGCTCAGGGCGAGCGTCCACAGTGCCAGGTTCTCGGCGGTGGGGCGCAGCAACGCGCCGATGGAGTTCTGCGGATGCTCGCGGCTCATTGGTCAGCGCGCTGCTTGAGCGCGACCACCACTTTGCCGATCGCGCGACGCTCCATCAGGCAGCGCAGCGCGGCGGCGTGCTCTTCGAGGGGATACTCGGCGCCGATGAGCGGTTTGATCTTGCCGGCGGCGTACAGACCGAGAATTTCCTCGAAGTTGGCGGCCGCCTCGGCCGGCGCCCTGGCCGACCAGGCGCCGTAGAAAACGCCCACCAGCTGACAGCTTTTCAGCAGGATCAGATTGATCGACACCTTGGGAATGTCACCCGCGGCAAAGCCGATGACCAGCACCCGGCCGTACCAGTTGATGCAGCGCATGCACTGATCGAACAGCGGCCCACCCACGGGATCGTAGATCACGTCGGCGCCCTTGCCGTCGGTGAGCGCCTTGACCTTGTCCTTCAGCTCGCCGTCGGAGTAGTCGATCAGCTCGTCGGCGCCGGCTGCGCGGGCGGCTGCCAGCTTCTCGTCGCTGCTCGCCGCCGCGATCACCCGGGCGCCCATGGCGCGGCCGAGCTCTACGGCCGCCAGGCCCACGCCGCCGCCGGCGCCCAACACCAGCAGGGTCTCGCCGGGTCGCAGGTCGGCACGCTGCTTGAGCGCATAGTACGAGGTGCCATAGGTGGTGCTGATGCCCGAGGCTTCGGCGAAGCTCATGCCGGCCGGCATCAGGCGCAGGGCCCGCTCCTTCACCGCCACCATTTCCGCCATGCCGCCGAAGCCGGTGCCGCCGAACACCCGGTCGCCCACCTGCAGGCGCTCCACCCCGGGGCCCACCGCAGCCACGATGCCGGCAATTTCGCCGCCGGGGGCGAAGGGGAACGGCGGCTGGCTCTGGTACTTACCCTGAATCATCAACACGTCGGGGAAATTCAAGCCGGTGGCGTGGACGTTCACCAGCACCTCGCCGGCAGCCGCGGTGGGGGCCGCCACCTCTTCGAGGACCAGGCTCTCCGGGGGGCCGAACGCTTTGCACAAAACGGCTTTCATAGGGGCGATATCTCCTTGAGAAGACGCAAGGTTAACGACCGCGCGGGCAGCGTCAACTGCCGTGATGCACGGTGGGTATTTACTGCTGCTCCGCGAGCCACTCGCTGGCGTGGCCGAGCAGGTCGGGGAAGTAGGCAAAAAAATCGCCTTCCAGCTCCGGCAGGCGCTCGTCGATGATCTGCTCGAGGCCATGGTGCAGTTGCGGACGATTCAACCGGCGGATGACCGAGCCTATCACCCGATGCATGACCGCCCGGTCACGGTAGCCGGCCAGCAGGTCGTGCTCGCGCATGTGCTCGAAGAATCGCTGGCCCGGCTCCGGCAGGCCGCCCACGTGAGGTTCGATGGCGGCGTAGGCCTGGGCCGTGAACGCCGTCAGCGGGCCGGGGTGGAAGTGCTGCCACTGCCTTGCCAGCAGGTGGTCGGCGATGACGTCGACGAAGATCGGCGCGAACCGCCGCAGCCGGGCCGGGAAGCGCTCGCAGCTGGTACGAATCGCTGCCTGGCGGTTGCTGTAGGCATCGATGCGGCGGTGCAGGCGTATCCCCAGGGCAAGCTCCCGGGGCAGCGAATCCGGCACCGGGCCCTTGAGGAAGTCGCCCACGAAGCCGCCGGCTATGAGATCCGGGTGGGTGTGCTCGAGAGCACGATCGGGAATCAGGCAATGGGCGAGAAAGTTCATGATCTGCGGGCGGGGAGCCGGCGCGGACGCCGGCTCAGCTGACGGCCAGATAACGCGCCAGGAAGGTCTCGAAATCGACGTCGTCCTCGGCTTCCACCCGCGCCTGGGCCGCCAGCGACGCCTGCGCCGCGGCCTCGTGCTCGACCAACTGGTCGGGCAGCAGCGGATGCTCGCTGAAGTAGCCCTTGTGGGCGACGGATTGGTTCATGGTGAAGCGGAAGAACGGAATGCCCTGGCCGGACATGATCTCGAGCATGCGCGCCGACGGCGTCAACTCGGGCTGTTCCACCTTGATCTGCTGCTCTTCCCAGGCGCGGCTGTAGTGGCTGCTGCCGTGAACCTGATCGAGCAGCTCCGCCAGCGGCCGACAGCCGCTGAGAATCTCCCGCGACCACGCTTCCCGGGTCACCGGCCCGGAGGTCTTGTCGAGCATCAGGCCGGGCTGCCGCCCCTGCTCGACCACGCGCAGCTGGTTGTCGCCCATGATGCGGCTCTCCTGCTCGCTGTCCGCTGGGCTGCGGGTGAGCAGGCAGAACAGCAGGAAGGTGTCGAGGAAGCGCATCTGCGGCACATCGATGCCCACCGGCAGAAACGGGTTCAGATCGAGGCAGCGCACCTCCACGTATTCCACCCCGCGCGACCGCAATGCCGCGAGCGGCCGCTCGCCGCTGCGCACCGGCTGCTTCGGCCGCACGGTGCCGTAGAATTCGTTTTCGATCTGCAGCAGCGCGGTGTTGAGCTGGCGATATTCGCCCTCCACCCGAACGCCGATCTCTTCGTAGGGCGGGTACGACTGGGTCAGCGCCTGCTGCATGGAGCGCGCGTACTGGTCGAGGCTGTTGTAGGAGATGTGCAGCTGGCTCTGGGCGTCGCTCTGGTAGCCGAGCCGGCCCATCCGCAGCGAGGTGGCATGAGGCAGAAACAGCGAGCCCTCGTCGAACGACTGCAGCGGGTGAGGGCGGTCTTTGACGAACGACTTGCACAGCGCCGGCGAGGCGCCGAACAGGTAGATGAGCAGCCACGAAAAGCGCCGGAAGTTGCGGATCAGGCTGAAGTAGCTCTGGGTGCGGAAGCTCTGGTCCGGGCGGGCGCCCACCGACTCCGCCAGCACCGGCCAGAAGGCATCGGGAACCGAGAAGTTGTAGTGAATGCCGGAGATGGTCTGCATCAGCCGCCCGTAGCGGTTGCCCAGGCCCAGGCGGTAGATGGTTTTGACCCGGGCGATATTGGAGGTGCCGTACAGCCCGACCGGGATCTCCTCGTCGGTGCCGAGCACGCAGGGCATGCTGGCCGTCCACAGCAGTTCGTCGTCGATGCCCCGGTAGACGTAGCGGTGCACGTCTTCGAGCTGACGCAGCGCGCCTTCGGGGGAGTCATGAACGTCGGTGATCAGCTCAAGCTGGGCTTCGGAGAAATCCGTGGTGATCTGCGGGTGGGTCAGCGGCGAGCCCAGGTAGCGCGGGTGCGGACGCTGCGACAGTTTGCCGTTGACGTCGACCCGCAGGCTCTCTTTCTCGATGCCGCGGCGCAGCCCGAGCAGCGCCTCGGGTTGACGCGACAGCGCCCCGAGAATCTCCGACGAGACCGGTATTGCGGTTTCGGCCATGGCCGAGTTTCCAAGCCCCACGGGAAGTGGGGCAAGGTTAGCTAGAAATCCGTCTTGGGGCCAGCGTCGACGATCGCCGGATCCACCTTGAACTTCTTGAAGTTCTCGGTGAATTGAGCGATCAATCGGCGTGCCGCCTGGTCGTAGGCCTCTTTGTCGGCCCAGGCGTGGCGCGGATTGAGCAGGTGGTGGTCGACCCCGGGCACCGCATTGGGGATGTTCAGGTTCAACCCGGGAAGGTGGTCGGTGGTGACGCCGTCGAGGGCGCCTTCCTGGATGGCGGTGATGATGGCCCGGGTGGTGGGAATGCTGAAGCGCTTGCCGACCCCGTAACCGCCGCCGGTCCATCCGGTGTTGACCAGGAACACCTCGGAGCCGAAATCCTCGATGCGCTTGATCAGCAGATCCGCATACACGCCGGCCGGGCGCGGGAAGAACGGCGCGCCGAAACAGGTGGAGAAGGTGGCTTTGTAGGCTTCGGTGGAGCCGATCTCGGTGGAACCCACCGCCGCCGTGTAGCCCGACAGGAAGTGGTAGGCGGCCGCTTCCTTCGTCAGGATCGACACCGGTGGCAGCACGCCGCTGACGTCACAGGTGAGGAAGATGATGCGGTTCGGCTCGCCGCCGCGGTTTTCCGGCACCTTTGCCTCGATGGCATCGCGGGAGTAGCACGCCCGGGTGTTCTCGGTGAGGCTCGAGTCGCGGTAATCGGGCTCGCGGGTGTGGGGATCCATCACCACGTTTTCGACGATGGCGCCGAACGAGATGGCGTCGTAGATCATCGGCTCGTTTTCGCGGGACAGATCGATGCACTTGGCGTAGCAACCGCCCTCGAAGTTGAACACCGTGCCTTTGCCCCAGCCGTGCTCGTCATCGCCGATAAGCTGGCGCGACGGGTCGGCGGACAGGGTGGTCTTGCCGGTGCCCGACAGGCCGAAGAACAGGGTGACGTCGCCATCGGCGCCCATGTTGGCCGAGCAGTGCATGGGCAGCACGTCTTTGGCGGGCAGCAGGAAGTTCAGCACCGAGAACATGGATTTCTTCATCTCGCCGGCATAGCGCATGCCCGCCAGCAGCACCCGGCGCTTGGCGAAGTTGATCATCACGGTGCCGTCGCTGTTGGTGCCGTCGCGCGCCGGATCGCAGGTGAACCCGGGGGCGTTGACCACCTGCCAGGCTTCCTTGCCGGCCGGGTTGTACTGGTCGGGGGTGATGAACAGCGCGCGCCCGAACAGGGCGTGCCAGGCGGTCTGGGTGGTGACTTCGATGGGCAGGTAATGGTTCGGGTCGGCGCCCACGTGCAGGTGCGACAGGAACGTATCGTGGTCGCCCAGGTAGTCCTGAACTCGATCCCACAGCGCGTCGAAAACTTCCGCGGCGATGGGCTGATTGACCGCGCCCCAGTCGATTTCGTCCCGAGTGGCGGGCTCGTCGACGATGAAGCGATCCTTGGGCGAGCGCCCGGTGCGCTTGCCGGTGCGCACCACCAGCGCGCCGTTGCTGGCGAAGTTGCCTTCGCCTCTGAGCACGGCCAGCTCGGCGAGCACGGCGGAGGAGAGATCCTCGTAAGTGGTGTGCTTGGAGGTGGTGTCTATGTCAACGGCCATGGTGCGCTCTTATCGTCTATCCCGGGTAAGCGCGCGATTATGCCAGAGCCCGCCGCCGAGTCATATCCGCGTTGCCGCCACGATGCCGCGACAATGTAAACCCCGAAGCCCTACCCACACAGCCCCGGGGCGGTCACTGGATGTGCTGAAGTTGCTGCTGCGCTGGCAGCCCCGCAGCGCGCTGAGAGCGAGGGGGAGTTGCAGAGGTCACGGGAAGCTCAGCACCCACTGGCGGACGGGGAAAGTGGCCCCAGCGCGACCGTCGAGTAACGGGAAACCCGATTTTGTCGCATCAGGGCCGGATTTTTGGACCTGACGCGACAAAACAGAAAATCCCGAATTCGACCGTCGTGTTTGGCCGCGTTTGGGGCGTCAGCGGGATCCCATCGAGAGCGGCCGAGGCGCGCCCCGCGAGTGGCATCGACAGTGGTTCGGTGAGAGTGGCAAGCGGATGCGCTAACAAGCGGATGCGCTAACAAGCGGATGCGCTAACAAGCGGATGCGCCAAGTCGATCAGAGCTCGCTTCTGCGGCCCGAAGCATCGCGATTGCCGCCGCGGCGCTGCGGCTTCGAGGTCGCGGAGGTGGGGAGGCTCACTCAGTGCAGACGGCGGCCTTCGGGCTCGTAGATCAGGTGGGTGTCGACCTGGTCGTACTCGTAGCGGGCGCCGCAGACCTCGCAGGTGACGTCGACCATGCCCTGGCTCTCCAGCAGCTCGAGGATCTCGTCTTTGGGCAGCACCTGGAGCATGCGCTCGGCGCGCTCGCGGCTGCAGGTGCAGGAGAATTCCAGGGTGCGGCCCGGGTGCACGGTGACCGTGTGCTGGTGGAACAGCCGCCGCAGCAGTTGGTCGATGGGGAGCTGGGCGAGTTCCTGGCGGGTCACGGTCTCGGCCAGCAGTTCGACCTCGCGCCACAGGTCGTCGCGCACGTCGAGGGTGAGCTCGGCGGCCTCGTCGGAGACCGGCAGCCGTTGCAGCAGCAGGCCGGTGACCTGGTCGGCCTCGAATGCCATGAACAGGCGCGTGGGCAACTGTTCGCTGTTGGTGAAGTATTCCTCCAGGTTGCGCGCCAGGCTGTCGCCGGTCAGCGCCACCACGCCCTGGTAGCTGGCGGCGTCGGGCGAACGCTCGGCGTCGGGAATCAACGTGATGGCCATCTGGCCCTCGCCAAGCAGGCTCGACAGCGCCGGCTCGTTGCCCAGCGGGCCGGCATCGGTGGGCAGTTCGGCGCCCTCTGGCGGCTCGGCGGCGCTGTTCCAGCGGACGATGCCGCGCAGCAGATTGCGGTGGCGGCACTCGGCCAGGGCGGTGCTGACCGGGCCGTTGCCTCGGGACTGCAGCGCGACCGCGCCATGGAATTTGATGCCGTCGGCCATCAGCGTCACGGCTGCCAGCATCTCGCCCAGCAGGCGTCGGCCGGGCTCCGAGTTGGGTTGGCGGCGAAACGCTTCGGTCAGGGTGTCGGACAGCCGCACCCACTGCCCGCGGATCGGGGCGTTGGCGAAGCTGAAGCGATGAATGACGTCGCTGCTCATGAATTCTCCGTGTCGTCGTTGCCCTGTTTGAGCTTCTTGATCTCGCGGCGGTCGCGTTTGGAAGGCCGCTGCACCGGCACTCGCAGCCCGGCGCGCTGCATCATCCGGCGTGCCCGCTCGGTTTCCCGCGCCTCGATGCTGGCTGCGGTTTCCCGATACAGGGCCTGCGCCACCGGCGCGCTGCCGCGCTGCTCGGAAACGCCCATCACCTCCACCACCTGAGAGGTCTCGCCGCGGCGGATCTCGAGCACGTCGCCCACGCCGATCTCCTTGCTGGGCTTGGGCTTGGCGAAATCCCGGGTGTTGTCGAAAGCCGCCGCCCCGGCTCCACCGCGGGGCGGCGCCACGTGCACCTTGCCGCCTTCGATCGCGCTTTTTGCCTGGGCGCGGGTGCGGAAGAAGCGCGCCGCCCAGAGCCAGCGATCGAGGCGTACCCGGGCGCCTGCGCCCGATGCAGGTGCCGTACCGTCACTCAATCGGCAGCAACTCGCGAAAGTCGTTGAAGGCCGGCCAGTTCAGGCCGCCGCGCAGCGGCCGCCCCGAATCCGGCTGGCTCACCGTCAGCAGATGGCGGATGCCGAACTCGTGGGCGGCCCGCAGCACCGCATCGTTGTCGTCGATGAACAGCGTGCGCTGGGGGTCGAACGGGTGCTCGGCCATCAGCGCGTGCCAGAACTCGCCCATCTCCTTGGGCGCGCCGTAGTCGTGGCAGGAAACGTCGGCGTGCAGCCGGCTCACCACGTCGCAGTACTGATTCTTCACCCGCAGGCTGTCGCGATGGGCGTTGGTGACCAGCAGCGCCCGCTTGTCGTTGGCGGCCAGCCAATCGAGGAACAGCTCGGCGCTGGGGCGGAAGCGGATCAGCTCCACCAGCTCCTCGTGCAGCGCGACGATGTCGAGCCCGGTGAAGGCGGCCCATTGGTCCAGGCAGTAGAAAGCCAGGGTGCCGTGATGCTCGTGCATGTGCGAGAACAGGTGCGAGCGTGCCGCTTCGTCGGTGAGCGCGTGCAGCAGCCCATAGCGCTCGGGCAACAGCTGATTCCACAGGGTGTTGTCGTAGTACAGGTCCAGCAGGGTGCCATCCATATCCAGCAGCACCGTGTCGATGGCGGTCCAGTCGATCATCGTTCCCAAAGCAGCACGCTTGTCCTTCTTACTTATAATACGCGTCCGCAATAGACCAGAGGTGACGCGTGGGGGTTCCCGACATACTAGCCGTACGACCGATTGCCCGTAGCAGATTTTTTCGCATCGAGGAGCTCGATCTGCGCTTCGGCAACGGGGTGGAGCGCACCTACGAGCGCCTGGCGGGCTCCGGCACGCCGGCGGTGATCGTGGTGGCGGTGAACGCCGACAACGAGCTGCTGCTGATCCGCGAGTACTGCGCCGGCTTCCACGAAGTGCAGCTGACCCTGGTGAAGGGTGCGGCGGAAGGCCAGGAATCCCTGGAAGAGGCCGCCAACCGCGAGCTCAAGGAAGAAGTGGGGATGGGCGCGCGCAACATCCGCTTCCTCAAGCGCCTCAGCCTGGCGCCCGGCCATATGGGGTTCACCATCAACGTGCTGCTCGCCACCGACCTGTACCCGGCACGGCTGCCCGCCGACGAGCCGGAGCCGCCGGAGGTGGTGCCTTGGCCGGTGGCGCACCTCGACGAACTCATCCACGGTGAGGAATTCCGCGAAGCCCGTGCCATTGCCGCCCTGTGTCTGGCACGGCCGCTGCTCACCAAGTAAGGTTGCGCCCCTCCATATCAAGTTGGATCCGCCATGCAATTCGATCAAGCTCAAGCCGTCATCGACCTGGCCCGCCGCGCCGGCGACGCCATCCTCGAGGTTTATCAAACCGACTTCGACGTCGAGACCAAGGATGACGAGTCGCCCCTGACCAAAGCCGATCTGGCGGCCCACCGGGTGATCGCCGAGGGCTTGCGGGCGTTGACGCCGAACGTGCCGCTGCTGTCGGAAGAGTCGGTGCCGCCGGATTTCGCCACCCGCAGCCGCTGGCAGCGCTACTGGCTGGTGGACCCCCTCGACGGCACCAAGGAGTTCATCAACCGCAACGGCGAGTTCACCGTCAACATCGCCCTGATCGAAGGCCATCGCCCGGTGTTCGGAGTGGTGAGCGTCCCCGCCCAGGACACCGTCTATTCCGGCGACCTGGCCAGCGGTGAGGCGTACAAGTACGGCGGCGGCCGCCAGGAGCGGCTGCGCGGGCGGCCGCTGCAGGAAAGCGCGCCCCTGGTGGTGGTGGCCAGCCGCAGTCACGGCGGCGAGCGCCTGGAGCGCTACATCGAGGCTCTCGGCGAGCGCTTCACCGAAGTCTCCCGCACGCCGGTGGGCAGCTCGCTGAAGCTGTGCATCCTGGCCGAAGGCCGGGCCGATCTGTATCCGCGCCTGGGGCCCACCTCGGAGTGGGACATCGCCGCCGCCCATGCCGTGCTGGAAGCCGCCGGCGGCGCCGTCTGGGCGGTGAATGGCGAAGCCATCCGCTACAACGCCAAGGAGTCGTTCCTCAACCCCGAGTTCTTCGCCGTCGCCGACGCCCAGTACCCCTGGAAGGAGCGCCTGCCCCCCGCCTGACCGCCCGCCAATTGTAGGAGCGATCTCCAGATCGCGATGGCGACCCCGTAGGAGCGATCTCCCGATCGCGATGGCGAGCGAAGCAATCGCGATCAGGAGATCGCTCCTACAATCTGACATACTTCGGCGCTTTGTTTTTCATCGAACGAGGGGGAGCATGCCCATGCCCGGCAATCGGCCTTTGCCTGTACCAACACCTGAGACGCAACACTTCTGGGACGGCGCCCGCGCGGGAGAGCTGCGGCTGCAGCGCTGCGACGCCTGCGATCACGTGTACTTCCCACCGCGGCCGTTCTGCCCGCAGTGCGCGTCGCGCGCGGTGTCGGTGTTCGCCGCCAGCGGCCGGGCACGCCTCGACAGCTACGTGATCAACAACCGGCCGCATCCGGCCTTCGACGGCCCGTACGCGATCGCTCTGGTGGCTCTGGAAGAAGGCCCGCGCATGATGTCGAACATCGTCGGTTGCGAGCAGACCCCTGAAGCGCTGGTGCTGGATATGCCGTTGCAGGTGACCTTCGAGCCCCAGAACGACACCATCAGCCTGCCGCTGTTTCGTCCCGCCACCACCGGAGGGGAGCGCGCATGAGCAGTCTGAACAACCAGGTCGCCATCGTCGGCGCCGCCGAGACCACCGAGCTCGGCGTGGTGCCCCACATGAGCCAGCTGCAGCTGCATGCCGATGCGGCGCTGAACGCGCTCGCCGACGCCGGGCTGAAACCCGCCGACATCGACGGCGTCGCCACCGCGGGCGAGAGCCCCACGGCCATCGCCCACTATCTCGGCATCACCCCCAATTGGGTGGACGGCACCGCCGTCGGCGGCTGCTCGTTCATGATCCACGTGCGTCACGCGGTCGCCGCGCTGCTCACCGGACAGTGCCGCACGGTGCTCATCACCCACGGCGAGAGCGGCCGCTCGGGTATCGGCCGCGGCGGCCGGCGCATGGACGCCGCCTCCCTGCAGGGCCAGTTCGAGGCCCCCTTCGGCGTCGCCGGGCCGCCAACCATGTTCACCCTGCCCGTGCTGCGCTACATGAAGCAGTACGGCCTGACCCACGAGCAACTGGCCATGGTGGCCGTGGTGCAGCGCCAGTGGGCGGGCATGAACCCCCGCGCCACCTACCGCGACCCGATCACCGTGGAAGACGTGCTGAACTCCAGGATGATCGCCTATCCCTTCCACCTGCTGGAGTGCTGCCTGGTTACCGACGGCGGCGGCGCGCTGATCCTCACCACCGCCGATCGCGCCGCCGATTTCCCGCAGCCGCCCGTCTACGTCTGGGGCACCGGGGAGAGCGTCGAGACGCCCATGGTGAGCCAGATGGCCGACCTCACCAGCTCCCGGGCCTTTTCCGTGGCGGGCCCGCGGGCCATGAGCGATGCCGGCATCAGCCACGGCGATGTCGACCACCTGATGATTTACGACGCTTTCGCCCACCTGCCCATCTACGGGCTGGAAGATCTGGGTTTCTGCGAGCGCGGCGCCGCCGGCGCTTTCATCGCCGAGGGCAATACCGCGCCGGGCGGCGTGCTGCCGCTCAACACCAACGGCGGCGGGCTTTCCTACATGCATTCCGGCATGTACGGCATGTACGCCCTGCAGGAAAGCGTGCGGCAACTGCGCGGCACCGCGCCGGCCCAGGTGCCGGGGGCGGAAGTGTCGGTGTGTCTCGGCGTGGGCGGCATGTTCGGCGCCAGCGGCTGCATCGTGATGGGCGGTCAGCCGAAAGCCTGATCGCCACGGGGCGCGGAAGTGGAAGGAGAGGGGGGGTTGGCCTCACTAGCCGGGCTTTATGTCGTGTTTTCGCCCTGCCGAGGAGAATGACACTGTATGTACATACAGCGCCGGCTAGTGAGGCGGTAATAATACCTAAAAAACTTGCCTAGGAAACCCGAATAACAAGCCGGTAACAGCAACAGGTTGTAAAACAGCCACTCTATCAACGCGTTACCGAGCGACAATCCATAGTCTCTTCACTTTTCGGCTGGGTCTGACAATTCGGCACTCCTGCCACGATCGTCTGCGATGTTCGATTGACGTATCCACATTTTACGGCTTAATGTGACCACATGGACGTAGGAATTCGCGAGCTGAAGCAGCGGCTGTCGGAATACCTGGACCGCGTCGCCCGAGGTGAGGTGGTGCGGATAACGGATCGCGGTCGCCCGAAGGCGCTGTTGACGGGTATCCGCGAGGATCAGGCCGTTGCCCGTGGGATCCGGGAAGGATGGCTGAGCCCCGGCGAAGACACCGAGCCTGCGCCGGTTCAGCGCGTCCGCTCCCGCAAGCGGGCGCTGGAGCTGCTGCGCGAAGATCGCGACGGCCGCTGATGCCCCTGTATGTAGACACGAGCGCGCTGCTCAAGCGCTACCTCGAGGAGCCGGATAGCGATGCCGCGGAAGCGTTGCTTGCCGGCGACGTCACTTGGTTCAGTGGCCGGCACACGTATGTGGAAGTGCGGCGCAATCTGGCGCGCGCAGTGGCTGGCGAAGACCTGGTGAGGATTCGCGATGCCTTCGAATCCGATTGGCGTCGCACCACGGTTGTGGAGCTGGATGAGATCACGTGCCGGCTGGCCGCCGATATCGGTGAGCAGACGGGGCTTCGGTCGCTGGATTCTCTGCACGTTGGCGCAGCGGCTCGATTGGGGCCCGACGTCCTTTCGTTTCTGACCTTCGATGTGCGTCAGGCACAGGTTGCCCGCCAGATGGGGTTCGTCGTGCTCGGCGTGTGAGGGTATGCACTATTGCGGAACGCCATCCCGGCTGAGTTCCACCACCACTTTGGCCAGTTCCTCCACGTCCTCATTGCGCGTGCGCCAGTTGGAGAAGGCAGGTCGGAACACGGTCCGTCCGCTCAGCTTCGAGGTCCCGACGAGAAATCTACCGTCGGCCAGCAACGACTCGCCGAGCCTCTGGTTGAGCGTGTCGAGTTCGGCTGCGGTCATGCCGCCGGGGTTGTACCGGAACGCCACGATGTTGAGCTGCGGGTCGTTCATCAGCTCCAGTTCCGGCGTGCGGCGGACCACCTCGCCAAAGTGTGCGGCGATGTCGAGACAGTGCTCGACGATCTGGCGGTGCCCCTGCCGGCCATAGGCTTTAAGGGTTGCCCAGACCGCAAAGCTGCGCGCGCGGCGGGAGCTCTCCGGGCCGATGGCGCCGAAGGTGGGGCGGGCATCGTCCTCCGAAGGCAGGTAGTCGGCGGAGTAGCGGAAAGCTTTCGCCATCAGGGCATGATCACGGACGAACGCGTAGCCGGAGTCGTACGGCACGTTCAGCCACTTGTGGCCGTCGACGGTCGCCGAGTCGGCGCCTTCCACGCCGTCCACGAAATGCGCCGTTCGGGGCGACAGCCGTGCGAACAATCCGAACGCGCCGTCGACGTGAACCCAGCAGCGGTAGCGGCGCGCCACCTCGATCATCTCGGCCACCGGGTCGAACTCTCCCGCGTTCACCTCGCCGGCATTGACCACCACCACGGCGGGTTGGCCGTTCAGCGATTCGAGCGCGTGCTCGAGCGCCGCCAGGTCCACCCGGCCGCGCTCATCGCGCGCGAATCGCCTGACATGGCCACGGCCTACCCCGAGCAGCGCCAGTACCTTGAGCGTGCTGGCATGAACGAAACCGGAGGTCAGCACCGGCATGACGGGCATGTTGGCCATGCCGGTTTCCGAGACGTCGACGCCCAGCTCCTCGCCCCACCATTGCCGGGCGGCGGCGAGGCAGACGAAGTTGGCCATGGTGGCCCCGGTCACCATGATGCCCGACCACGGCGATGGCAGCCCGAGCAGTTCCTTCAGCCAATCCAGTGCCTGGCGCTCCATCTCTACGCCCACCGGTGACGTTACCCAGGTGTAGGTGATGGCATCGAAGGCCGTAGCCAGCAGATCAGCGCCCAGCGCAGCCGGCGTGCTGCCCCCGAGCACGAAGTGGTAGCAGCGCGGCCCCTGGGTGTTGGCGCCGGCCACCTCGTTGAGCCGTAGCAGCGCCTCGATGGCGGCCGCTGCGCCGCACCCGGTGTCGGGAAGCGGCTGGCGGAAATTGGCCAGCGCTGCCTGGGCGCCAGGCGGCAGGGCGATACGCTCGTCGGTGCCGGCAATGACCTGCGCCAGCGCCTGCTGCAGTTGGCCAGTCAGGCGGTCCAGTTCGCCGCGGAAGTCTTGCGCCATGGTGTTCATCTCCGTGTCGGGCATCGCGTCAGGCGCCAACTTCCACCGGCAGCCCGGCGGCGCGCCACTCCGGAAACCCATCCTCGAGCCGCCGGACATCGAACCCGCGGTCACGAAGTGCAGCGACGGCCTCGAAGGCCAGCACGCAGTAGGCGCCGCGGCAGTAGGCGACGATCTGCTGGGCTGGGTCGAGCTCCTGCAGTCGCTGTTCCAGCATCTCGAGGGGAACGTTGAGCGCTCCCGGCAGGTGGCCCACGGTGAACTCCTCCGGCGGACGAACGTCCAGCACCGTTACCTGGCCGTCTTGCAGCCGCTCGAGCAGCGTCTCACGCGAAATCGGTTCGAGGCTGTCTCGGGCATCGAAGTAGC
Organism: Pseudomonadales bacterium; assembly: GCA_047920935.1. Lineage (GTDB taxonomy): Bacteria > Pseudomonadota > Gammaproteobacteria > Pseudomonadales > Azotimanducaceae > UBA7803. The sequence continues at coordinate 17,081 of JBLRXD010000049.1, forward strand.
TGCGCACGATCCGGTCGACCTCGGCGACGTTGCGTTCCGCCACCTCGCGCAGCGACGAGAACAGCTTCAGGACCGTCTCGTCGGACAGTCGATAGAGCACATGCCTGCCGTCGCGCCGCGAGGCGACCAACCCGGCTCTGCGCAACTGCTGCAGATGCTGAGAAGCATTGGCAACGGAGACTCCGGCGCGTTGAGCCAGGGTCTCAACGGCGCATTCTCCCTGGGCGAGATGCTCGATCAGCTCGAGCCGGTGCGCGTGTCCGAGTGCCCGGGCTACCGTGGCGAATTCGGCGTAGATCGCCTGTTTCGGTCCGTTTGACACGTTGAGCTCCAGGAAGTAGCTTATTCAAGTAATCAATTGAATGATATTCAACAGGCACTGTGGTGGCAAGGAACTGACCCGTGGAAGACGCACTGCTCGCTGCTGAGCCGCTGATCCGACTCGGGTTCTTTCTCTTCATCCTGGTGTCGATGGTCGCCTGGGAACTGCTGGCCCCCCGTCGCCGCAGCGAGATCCCACGGCGGTTGCGCTGGGGTAGCAATCTCGGCGTCGTCGTCGTGAATACGGTGCTGGTGCGCCTGGCTTTTCCGCTGGTTGCCGTCGGGCTCGCGCTGCTGGCGCAGCAGCGCGGCTGGGGCCTGTTGAACGTCTTCGAGCTGCCGCTGTGGATATCGATCGCCCTGTCGGTGCTGGTGCTCGACCTCGCTATCTATCTTCAGCACGTCATGTTCCACGCCGTGCCCGCGCTCTGGCGGCTGCACCGTATGCATCATGCTGACCTGGAATTCGACGTCACCACAGGGCTGCGCTTTCACCCTATGGAAATCCTCGTATCCATGGTGCTCAAGCTGACAGTCGTTGCCGCGCTGGGGCCCCCGGCGGTCGCTGTGCTGATCTTCGAGGTGCTGCTCAACGCGACGTCGATGTTCAACCACGGCAACGTGCGCCTGCCGCCGTGGCTGGATCACCGACTGCGGTGGCTCGTCGTCACCCCGGACATGCACCGGGTTCATCACTCGATCTACCCGCTGGAGACCAACAGCAACTTCGGCTTCAACCTGCCCTGGTGGGATCGACTGCTCGGTACCTATCGCGCGCAGCCACGCGAGGGCCACGAGGCCATGACCATCGGCATCGAGCAGTTCCGGAGTCGACGGGATCTGCGCCTCGATCGGATGCTCCTGCAGCCACTGCGCGGCCCGGCGAGCGGCTATCCGATCAACGACCGGGAGAAGACGATGTGACATCAGCCGCGCGCAAGCTGCGACATCGGTTGCGCTATCCGCGCAACCACATCATCAGCTGCACAGAGCCCCAATAGGCAAGCGCCGTCGCGGCGATCGCGATGCTGAGACTCCACCAGAAGCCGACTCCAATACGCAGTAGCCCTGGCAGCACCGCGAACAGCGTCAGCGACGGCAACACCAGCCACACGACATCGAGGGAAAAGGCTGCCAGGCGCGCGGTGTCCCGGGTTTCGACGTAGATCCAGATCATGGCCAGCACCGATACGGTGGGGATCGACGCAAGAATGGCACCCGCGAGTGTGGAGCGCTTCGCCAGCTCCGAGACCAGCACCACGATAAGCGCGGTGGTCGCGAATTTCGTCACCAGATAGATCATCGAGCCCCCTCGGCCAGCATGTTTGCCAAAAGCCGATTGACCATCGGTTTTTTGCGATCCTATACTGCGCGGTCATATCCCGCCACCCTGAGGCCCTCGCCGAGATGTCACGCCGCCGCAGCAGCGCCTTTCCTGTGCCATCTCTCGGCGAGCTTGAGCTGGCGGTGCTTGATCACCTGTGGCAGGTGGGCGAGATGACCGCGAAGCAGACCCATGCGGAACTTGGCGTCTCGCGCGGCATCTCGCTGAATACCGTGCAGTCGACCCTGGAGCGGCTGGCGCGCAAGGCCCTGCTCGAGCGCAGCAAGGTCGGTCATGCTTATCGATACTCGGCCTGCGTATCGCGGGAGGAGCTGATCGCGGACCTGGTGGGGGGCGTCGTAGGCCGGTTGCAGGGCGATGCGGCTGCCTCCCTCCTGGCGTTCCTGGATTCGGTGGAGCAGTTGGATGACGACGTTCTGACCCGGCTGGAAGCAGAGTTGCGGCGCCGACGGCAGCAGCGCGGCCAATGACCGGCAGCTGGCCGCAACTGCTCTGGCTGATGTTCCTGCTGACTGCGGGGGCAGGGCTGCTCTCGACCCTAGCGGTGCCGGCGATGATCGGATCGACGAGCCATGCGCGCGATCCGGCCGCCAGAGGCCGCCGCGTCCTGTTGACAGCTGCTTTTCCCTGGTTCATTGCGCTCACCGTGGGTGCCGCGCTGGTCGCGACGGCAGCCTTCAAGGCGATCGGCTGGATCGCCGATCATTGCCCGCACCACGGGCTCGATCATCCGCACCTGTGTTTTTCGCATCTGCCGGCGATCGACTTCGGTCTGGTGCAGGGCGTGTTCGGCAGCATGGTCATCGTCGGGATCCTGGGGGGTGCCGCCCGCTTGGCTTGGGCCGAACGGCGGGTTGAAGGCTCTGGCGTCGTCCCGGGGGCGGCTGGGGATCGTTCCCGGCCGCGCGCCGCTCGCGGTGGCCGGCGGCGTGCTCGACCCGGTGGTGCTGTTGTCCCGTGGCCTGCTCGACCAACTGACTTTGCGGCAACGGCGCATCGTCGCCGCGCACGAGGCAGCCCACCTGCGCCATGGCGACGTCTGGCGCAATGTCCTGTTCGAGCTGCTGTTGATCGCGCACCTGCCGAGGGTTCGCCGCAAGCTGAGAGAGCAGTGGCTGCGCGCCCTGGAGGAGCACGCCGACGATGTCGTGGCACAGCGCTTCGGGGCGGAAGATGTGGTGGACGTTCTCCTGCAGGTCGCCCGCCTCAAGTTGCGTCAGCCGCCGCACGGCTTCTCGGTAGCCGGCAGCGATCTGCCCGGTCGCGTCTGGCGCCTGCTCGATGGCCCCCGGGGCGATCACGGCGGCTCTCCGTTCTTTGCGATCGTCTACGCGTCTGGGCTCGCGACCCTGTTTGCCGCGGCAGTGACGGGTCACCACACGCTGGAAACCCTGCTCGGCCTGGTAGCCGGTCACTGATATGCGACGCATCCCGCTGTATCTGGCGCTGGCGGTGATGCCGGCGTTCGTCTGTGCTGGCACCCAGAGCGCCGGCCTTTCCGAGCAGCAGGCCGTCCAGCAGGGCCTGGCGCAGCTGCGGGTGACCACGTTGATCCAGTCGCGCC
>JBLRXD010000050.1:0-1225 GCA_047920935.1 Pseudomonadales bacterium
CGAGCACTTCCAGATCGTCCAGCGGGATGCCGTGCTGATCGACGAAGGTCTGAATCGCCTCGCCATGGCGTCGGGCCAGCGCTTCCCGGGCCTCCTGGTTTGCCTGCTCCATCTGTGGCGTTGTCGCCACCGGCGACGCACCCGCCAACGTTCCCGCGGGATAGATCGGCGCGTAGCCCTGAAAGCCCATGACGCCGCGCGGTAGATGGTAGGCATGCACCACCGACAGCGGCGCCTCATAGAGGTCGGAGACAAGCTTGGCGTGCTCGAACACCGCGTGATCGAGCATGAAGTGCTGCTCCGAATCCGGATCGTCGCCCAGCGGATCCACCGCCGCCACCACGCCGTTCTCTGGCCCCCGGCCACTGCCGGAGGCAACGAACCAGACCGGAACCGGCGATTCGCGCAGCAGATCCCAGTCGGTGTTCGAGAACAGGCCCAGGACGTAGCTGCGCTCGCCCTTCTCCTTGAAGATGATGTCCGCCTGCCAGGATTTCGCCGCGCGAAGGATGGCCGCGCAGCGGTCGGACTCCCAACAAACCTGGTGCTCTACCGGCAGGCCCGACTCACTCTCCAGGTGCGCCTGCAACTCGGCCATCTTCGCGTTTTCCGAATCGATGATGGCCGTCCGCGCGGTGTCGATTTCGTGGCGGCTGGCAAAGGCTCCGTAGGTGAGCGAGCTTTCGTAACAGATCTGCAGCAGCAGCATGGCCGCGCCGTCCCGACAGGCGCGGCTCAGCGCGCGCTGCACGACCCCGCTGTGCTCCGAGTATCGCTCCGGCGACTTGGCGTCGAGAACCACCAGCAGTCGTGATCTGCTCTTCGGCTCGGGAGCTTCACTCATGAAACCACCTCTATATGGAAAACTCCTCTCAAGCCTCCTTTGAAGCAGCTTTCATGCCAGCGTCAGACAGATTCCCGAAGCAACCCGGCCTGGGGCTCGGTGAGCCGATGGAATTCTCCCAGCGTGCACAGCGCGCCGGTGCGCGTCCAGAACAGGAATCGATTCGCGACCTCTGCCGCATCCAGGCTGCAGAGCAACTCGCCGGACGCACGAAACTCCAGCCGGTCGCCGCGCTTCAATCCCGGGCAGCCGGTGCGCAGGGTATTGATCCATAACTCGTCGTTACTGCCATGGAACAGGACGTAGCGCTCGTTGAGAACGTCGATGCGGTGGTAACGCTGATGCGACAGACACGTTTGCGTTTCCGCGTACGCGGATGCG
>JBLRXD010000050.1:1325-20235 GCA_047920935.1 Pseudomonadales bacterium
GCGGCTGCGGCCGCGGCATCGAGCTCGGCAATGGCCGAGCGCAGCTGCGGATCGCCCCCACTGGCACAACCCGCCAGCAGCAGAAGCAACGAAAACCCAGGTAGCCAGCGATTCCGCATGACGAGCTCCTCGACCACATTTTGCAAAGTTTGCAAACCTCATGCCGGGCCGATGTACGGTCGAAAAGATGTACGGTCGAAAAACTGCCGCTTGCAAAGTTTCCGTAAACGCCTGCCTGCTAGCATGGATCGATGGACGGCTATCTGGATCCGCAACTCGTCGGCCTCGGCCTGGCTCTTGGGATCGGACTGCTGATCGGGCTGGAGCGGGAGTGGACGGCAAACACCCTCATCGGCTTACGCTCATTCGCGCTGATCGCCGTCAGCGGCGGCTTCGCCGCGCTGCTGGCGCAGCCATGGGACGGATGGATCATCGCCGTAGGCCTGGCAGCCATTGCGGTGGTGATCGTCGCTCACCAACTCCGGCACGCGAGCGCGGCAGCCGGCGAGCAGCACGGCACCACGACCATACTCGCAGCCGTGGCCACCTATCTCATCGGCGCCGCATGCGTGCTCGGCTACCAGACCCACGCGGTCGTCATGGCCGGCATCATCACCCTGCTGCTGCACTGGAAGCAGCCGCTGCACGGGCTGGTGAGGCGGATCGGCAACATGGAGTTCAGCGCCATCATCCGCTTCGTGCTGATCTCTCTGGTGGTGCTGCCGGTGCTGCCCAACAGGACCTTCGGCCCCTATGACGTGGTGAATCCGGCGCAGGTGTGGCTGCTGGTGGTGCTCATCGTCGGGCTGAATCTCATCGGCTATGTGGCGTTGCGAATGATGAGCGCCCGGGGCGGCGCCATCGTCGGCGGGCTGGTCGGCGGGCTGATCTCGAGCACGGCCACCACCGTGAGCTTCTCCGGCATGACCCGCCACAACCACCATCTGGCCGCACCGGCGGCGCTGATCATCCTGCTGGCCTCGACCGTGGTGTATCTGCGAATCGGTGTCGAACTGCTGGCGGTGGCGCCCGAACTGCTCCCCCATGCGGCGCCGCCACTCGGGGCCTTCGCGCTGGTGATGCTGGCCGCCGCCGCGGCGATGTATCCGCTGGCCCGAAACATCGAGGTAAGCCTGCCCGAACACCAGAACCCCGCCCGCCTGCCCGTGGCCCTGACCTTTGCCGTCCTGTTCACGGTCATCAGCCTCGCCGTGGCCGCCTCACGCGATCACCTCGGCAGCGAAGCCATCTATGGGGTCGCCGTGGTGTCCGGCCTCACCGACGTGGATGCCCTGACGCTCTCCGTGGGCCAACTGTTCAGCCGCGGACTGGTCGATGCCGATGTCGCCTGGCGGGCCATCTTCCTCGCCACGCTGTCGAACCTGGCCTTCAAAATCGGCGTCGTCTGCGTGCTCGGCAGTTCCATGCTGCGCCGCTACCTGCTCGGCGCCGGGGCTTTCACCTTGCCAGCCGGCGTTATCGTGGTGCTGTTCTGGCCATGAGCCCCGCCATCAGCGCCGCCATCAGCGTCGGCGCCCGGCCGTTGACAGCGGCCTCAGAACCGCAGTTTTACCGTCGGCGGGCCGGGCCGGTCAGCGGCAACCTCCACATGAACTTTGCCGCGCTCGATGGTTACCGGAAACGTCCTGATGGGTTGGGTGGCCGGCGCCGCCAGGCAGCGTCCGTCACGGACGTCGAAGCGTGCCCGGTGCAGCGGGCAGACGAGTTCGTAGCCCTTGAGCTTACCGTGGGCGAGACGCTGACCGGCGTGGCTGCACAGATTCGCCACCGCGTAGTAGCGGCCGTCGACGCGACACAGCAGCACGCTGACGCCATTGATGTCGCGGGCGACCATCTCGCCATCGGCCAGGTCGGCGATGCCGATCACCGGTTGCACGGTGCGGGCACCCACGATCCGTGCGCTTGGCTGACTGGATGTCTTCGCTGCATTTCGGTTCTCCGGGTTACAGCCCGAGCACGGCCTTGGCGATGATGTTCTTCTGCACCTCCTCGGAGCCGCCGAAGATGGAGGCCGCACGGACATTGAGATATCGAGCGGTCACCGTTTCTGCGTACTCGGGGCCGAACCAGCGCTCGTTGAAGCCGTTCCCCGAGATCAGGTTGGCGTGGGGCAACGCGTAATAGGCAATGGCCTCGAGTTTCAGGGCGAGCAGCTGCTGATCGATCTCCACCGAGGTGTTTTTCGCCAGCGACGACCCCGGACCGGGAGATTCGCCCTTCGACATGCGCGCCAGAGCGCTCAACTCGGCGAATTCCAACGCCCGGACGCGGATCTCCACCAGCGACAGGCGGGCGCGAAAATCGGGACGCTCCAGCAACGGCCGCCCGGCTTCGCCCTCGGCCGTCGCCACGGCTTTGAGTTCGTCGAGCGCCACCTTGAGGCGCGGTGCCGAACCGCCGCCGCCACGCTCGAACTCGAGCAGATACTTGGCCACGGTCCAGCCCTGGTTTTCCGGGCCCACCCGATTCGACTGCGGCACGCGCACGTCGTCGAAGAACACCTGATTGACCTCATGGTCGCCGGCCAGGGTGATGATCGGCTCGACGGATATGCCCGGCGTGTTCATGGGGATCAGCAGAAAGGTGATGCCTGCCTGCGGCTTGCCGCTCGCATCGGTGCGCACCAGGCAGAAGATGTGGTCGGCGAAGTGGGCGTGGGTAGTCCAGATCTTGGTGCCGTTGACGAGGTAGTCGTCGCCGTCGCTGATCGCCGTGGTTCTCAAGCTCGACAGGTCGGAACCCGAACCCGGCTCGGAGTAACCCTGACACCAGTAATGCTCGCCGGAGAGCATCCGCGGCAGGTAATGCGCCTGCTGCTCGGGCGTGCCGTAACGCAACAGCACCGGAGCGAGCATGCGCAGCCCCAGCGGAATCAGACCGGGGGCGCCGGATTTCGCGCACTCCTCGCCGAAGATGTACTTCTGGGTCGGCGTCCAGCCGGTGCCGCCGAACTCCTCCGGCCAGGCCGGAACCGCCCAGCCGCGTTCGACCAGGATCTGCTGCCAGCGCATGGCGAGATCCTTGTCCGCAAACACGGTCGTGGTGCGAGCGGCCGCCTCGCGCATGTCCGCCGTCAGTTTGTCGTCGAGGAACGCCCGGACCTGCTCGCGAAAAGCCTGATCCTGATGGCTGAAAGACAGATCCACGTTGCCTCCTGAAAACGGCGGGCGAGCCCCGCAGGGTACTGCAGATGGCGATACGATAATGGGTCTGTCTGTGGATGCAAAGGCGCGCCCCTTCACGGCGGCTGGAGTCGCCAGCTGCTGCTGGTGTAGCCCGCGGGGAGGCGGCGCTTTAGTATACGCGGCCGCCGTACCCCCGAGGAGCCAGTCTGGGACCAGATCAGCCAAGCACGCGGGCGTCCAGACCACCCGCGCCAGACCTCCCGTTCCCAGCCTCCGGCGCGGATGCCCATTGATGGCGTCGCGCTATCTGGGCTGGCGCATGGTCGGCGTGGCTTTTTTCGTCGACTTCGTCGCCGTGGGCTTCTTTTTCTACTCCTATGGGGTGTTCTTCACGGCCATCGAGCAGGAGTTCGGCGGCTCGCGCCTCGGCGTGTCGCTGGGTCTCACCATCACCGCCACCGTCGGCGCTCTCGTCGCCCCTTTCGTCGGCCAGGCTCTGGATCGTTTTCCGTTGAAACGGGTGATCGCCGCAGGGGCGATTTCCATGGCGCTGGGGTTCCTGGCGCTGTCCCAGGTGCGCACCCCACTGGAGTTCTACCTGGCTCTGGGCGCGTTCATCGGCTTCGGCGCCAGCGCCATGGGCAGTCTGGCCACCGCCAAACTGGTGACCAATTGGTTCTCCCGGCGGCGCGGCGTCGCGCTGGGCATCGCCGCCACCGGCATCTCGGCTTCCGGGGTGGTGATGCCGTTCGTCACCGCCACGCTGATCGAAGCCTACGGGTGGCGCGAGGGATTCCTGCTGTACGGCGCCTTCACCGGACTGGTGGTCGTGCCCCTGGTGCTGCGGCTGGTGATCTCCAGCCCGGAAGAAGTCGGCCTGCGGCCCGACGGCCTCGCCCCCGCGCCGACCGTCAGCCGGGCGGTGCCGGCGCCCGTGGCGTCGACCCCGCCAGGCCCGGTTGCCGGCGACCGCAACTTCTGGGTGCTGGTGGTGGTGATCGGGCTGCTGTTCTGCTGCCAGAGCGCGACCCTCACGCACATGGTGCCCAGAATCACCGACACCGGCGTCTCCCTGCAGGTCGCGTCGCTGATCATGTCGCTGTGCGCCGGGCTGGGCATCGTCGGCAAGCTGTCGTTCGGCTGGCTGGTCGATCGCTGGCGGGCGAGAAGCGTCATCTGGTTCACCATCGGCTGTCAGCTGGCGGGCCAGATCGCCATGCTGCAGGATCAGGGGTTGGCGCTGTTCGCCTTGGGCGCCGCGCTGTTCGGTTACGGCATGGGCGGGGTGGTGCCGATGCAGGGCGCCCTGGTGGCCAAGGTGTTCGGCCGTGCCCGCTTCGGCAAGGCCCTGGGGCTGATGCGCCCGGCGATGTTTCCGGTGCAGATCATCGGCGTTCCCCTGGCAGGCGGCATTTTCGACGTCACCGGCAGCTACCGGCTGGCATTTCTGCTGTTCATCGGCCTGTACCTGCTGGCGGCGCTGCTGGCGCTGGCCTTCCAGGAACGCGCCGCCGTTCTGGACTGAGCGCCCGAGTCGGTCGCACCCCCCAAGGCGATTGACCTGGGGCGGGCGGCCGTCGATCATCCATCAGTCGATCGTCAATCGATGCGCGATTCGACCGCTGCCAGGATCGACCAGGGGTTGCAGCGGAATGCGCAGCAGGAGCTCCCGATGACCCATTTCATAGGCAGGATTGCCGACACCCGGGGCGCTACCACGGCACTGGCGGATGAGCGTGGTGTCATCACCTGGAGCGAACTGGACGGCCGCGTCAACCAGCTGATCCACGCCCTGCGCGCCCTGGGCCTGACCCCCGGTGACGCCATCGCGATCTACGCGGGCAATTGCCGGGAGTACTTCGAGATCATGCTGGCGGCCAACCACAGCGGGCTCGCCTACGTACCGGTGAACTGGCACTTCACCCCCGAGGAACTGGCCTACGTGCTCGCCAACTCCGGCGCCAGGGTGCTGTTCGCCGAGGATCAGTTCCTCCCCCAGGCCCAGGCCGCCGCGGCCCGCGGCGAGACCCCGGATCTGAGCGCCTGCATCGCCATCCGGGCCGGCGGCGAGCGGACACCGTTCCAGGACTACGAAGCCACCCTGGCCACGCAAAGCACCTCCGAGCCGGCGGATCAGAGCGCAGGCGGCCCCATGTTCTACACCTCCGGCACCACCGGGCGCCCCAAGGGCGTGCGCTCGAGCACATTCAAGGCGGGTGGGCCGCTGGCCATGCTGGAGATGATCGGTGCCGGCCTGTCGCAGATGCTGAAGATCCCCAACGACGGCACCACCCTGCTCTGCGGGCCGGTCTATCACTCCGCGCAATGGGCATTTTCGTTTCTGCCGCTGCTTACCGGCAGCCGCATCGTCATGCGCCATCGCTTCGATCCGCAGGAGACCCTGCGGCTCATCGACGATCACGCAGTCACCAACGTGCATCTGGTGCCGACCCAGTTCCATCGCCTGCTGCGGGCCGAGGATGGCGCGAGGTCCGCCTTTTCCGGCAGCTCCCTGCAGATCGTCTGGCACGGTGCCGCGCCCTGCCCGCCCGAGGTCAAGCGGCGCATGATCGACTGGTGGGGGCCGGTGGTCGCCGAGTACTACGGCTCCACCGAAGGCTCCATCGTCACCACGGCCAGCGCCGCGGAATGGCTGGAGCGGCCTGGCACCGTAGGCAAAGCCAGCGCCATGGTAGAGGTCACCGTCCGCGGCGACGACGGCGAGGTGCTGGCGCCTGACCAGCCGGGCCAGATCTACGTCAAGAACCTGATGGGCTCCGACTTCGAATACCACGGCGAACCTGCCAAAACGGCCGAGGTGCATCTGGAGCCCGGCACCTTCACCTTCGGCGACATCGGCTACCTGGACAATGCCGGCTATCTGTTCCTCAGCGACCGCAAGATCGACATGATCATCTCCGGCGGGGTGAACATCTATCCGGCCGAAGTCGAGGCCGTGCTGGTGACCCATCCGGCGGTGGAGGATGCTGCGGTATTCGGCATTCCCAACGAGGAGTTCGGCGAGGAGGTCAAGGCGGCGGTTACCCTGCGCGACGGGCATGCCCCGGGCGAGGCGCTCAGCAGCATGCTCATCGATCACTGCCGCGAGCACCTGGCAGGCTACAAGGCACCGCGCTCCATCGACTTCGAAGCAGAATTGCCACGCCACGAAACCGGCAAGCTCTACAAGCGCATCCTCCGGGACCGCTACTGGCAGAACACCGATCGGCGCATCTGAGGCGTCCCGGGCGGAATCCGCATCATCATCCGCATCATCAATAGGAGGCCCCCATGGGCTGGTACGAACGGCACGTGCTGCCGAAACTCATTGAAAGCGCCTGCGGGCAGAAGCCCATGCGCGAGCTGCGCGCCCGCTACGTCACTCGGGCCCATGGCAAAGTCCTGGAAGTCGGCATCGGCAGCGGCCTCAATCTGCCTCACTATGATGGCGACGCGGTCAGTTCGATCACCGGGCTGGATCCGCATGTGGAACTCACCGCCAAGGCCAGAGAGCGCGCCGAGCAGCTGGATACGCCGGTGTCGCTGCTGCAGATTTCCGGCGAGGAGATCCCCGCCGACGATGCCAGCTTCGACACCCTGGTGTGCACCTGGACCTTGTGCTCGATCCCCAACGTCTACGCCGCGCTTCGGGAGATGCGGCGGGTACTGCGGCCCGGCGGCAAGCTCTACTTCATCGAGCACGGCCGTTCGCCGGAGCCCCAGGTGGAGAAGTAACAGCATCGGATCGAGCCATTGTGGAAGAAGATCGGCGGCGGCTGCCACCTCACCCGCAAGGCGGACGACCTGATCGCGGACGCCGGCTTCTGCATCACCGAACTCGAATCGGGTTATCAGCCGGGGCCGAAGTTCGCCGCTTTCATGATGCACGGCGTGGCGGAGCGCTGCTGAGGTTCAGATCGCTCCCCCCTACGGGGGCGGGTCGAGCAACTGCCGCAGGTAGTCGTTCAAGAACAGGCCCTGGGGGTCGAGTTCCTGACGAACGGCGCGAAAGCGCCCGAGCATGGGGTACAACGACGCCAACTCGGCAGCACTCAAGCCGTGCAGCTTGCCCCAGTGCGGGCGGCCCCGATGGTTGCGGAATATCGCCTCGGCCGCGTCGAACAGCGGGCGGAAGTCACGCTCCGCGCCCTGATGCACCGACAGCGTCACCGTCTCGCGATGGTGGGCCGTACTCAACATGGCGTCGTCGGCCGCCAGGGTGCGGAACTCCACCGGCCACGGCAGCTTCGAAAACTTCTCCAGCATCATGGCGCGCAGTTCCATGAAGCACTCCCAACCCTCGGCGAACGGTACCGAATACTCCATCTCGTTGAAGCGCACCTCGCGCTCGCTGGGAAAAGCCCGATAGGCCGGCGCCACGTACTCGCCGTCAGCCAGATCCACGGGCGCGGCGCTGGTCGGGTTCAGGGTTTTCATCTCGCACCGGTCGGTGCGCGGAGTCCAGAAGAACTCGAAATGACGGTTGCTTTCGACCAGGGCCGCCAGATCGGCCTCGCAAGCGGCAATGCTGCTGTCCCAGGTGCGTTCGTGGAGGTTGAATGCCGGCAGCAGCGCCAGCTTCACGCTCACCACCACGCCCAGGGTACCCAGAGAAACCTGAGCGGCGGAGAACGCCTCGGGGCTGGACTCCGGGCTGAGCGTCAGCGACTCGCCGCCCGCAGTGATCAGCGTGACCTCCCGCAGGTAGCTCGAAAGATTGCCGAGCCGGCGGCCGGTACCGTGGGTCCCGGTGCCGAGCGCCCCGGCAATCGACTGCCGATCGATATCGCCTTGCTGCGGCAGCGACAGCCCGTGGGCCCAGAGCATCGGACCGAGGTCGTGGAGCTTGGTGCCTGCGGCGACCGTGGCGGTGCGATCGGTGACGTCGGCCGAGAGCACGCCCGACAGGCGGTCCAGGGACAGCAGGGCGCCATCGTGCCAGAACGGCACGAAGGAGTGCCCGCTACCGACGCAGCGCAGCCGCGGCTCGGGGCCGGCGGCCACCGCACGCACCGTCGCCGCGAGTTCGTCGACGCTCGCCGGCAGCAGCAGCCGCGCGCGGTGCTGCTGACTGCCGGACCAGTTCTGCCACGGCGACGGCTGCACGGCGGCCATCAGGCGAACGGCTCGATGAAGCGAATGTTGCCCTTTCGAAGCCCCTGCTCCACCACGGAGAGCCCTCCGGTCTTGACCATCCACTCCAGCCGATGATCCCGATACTCGCGCTTGAATTGCCCCTGCTCCATGGCCTGACGCACCGCATCCAGGCTCACCGCGGCGCTGTCGAAACCCACCGCCGCGGCCGCCGTGGCGCATGCCGCCACACTGTCCCGGGCGTTGGCGCGCGCCAGCCAGTCGGCCAGCGCCGAACCCGCATCCGGCCGGTGGCCGAAGCCCACCGCGCCGTTGACGAACGGCACCACGGCCAGGTCGCCCCAGCCGAACTGCGCGCCGTTGAACCAGCTGCGATCGCCGAGCTGCTGGTCGAGCCAGCGGTACCAGGCGGCTATCTGCTCCCCCCCACGAGTCAGCATCGTGTCTGCCAACTCGCCGCTGGCCCGGCCGAAATTACGAATCTCCGAGAGCCCCCAGGTGATGGCCTCGAAATGGCTGTCCATGATCTCCTCGAGCATGCGCACCCGCGCCCGCTCCGCCGGCGCGCTCGGCAGCAGCGGCGGCTGCGGCCAGCGATCCTCGATGTATTCGAGAATCACCGTCGAGTCGAACACCGCCACATCATCGTCCACCAGCGCCGGCACCTCGCCGCGCGGGCTCACCCGGGCAAACTCGCCGGCGGTGGCGCCGCTGCCGATGTTGCTCGGCAACGGCGCGGTGAACGCCACGCCCTTCTCCATGAGCGCGATCTTCACCTTCTGCCCGTAAGGCGACAGGGGATGGTCGTAGACGGTCACCGAGCGCGCGTCGTTCACAGCGGATTCTCCAATCGGGTGAGGCATATCGGGTAACCTTACCTCATCAGCCGAGGATTGGTCACAGGAGCGCAGCATGGCGGAAAATCAATCGGGGCGACTCGCCGGCAAACGGGTTCTGGTGACCCAGGCGGACGACTACATGGGGCCCGCCACCGCGGCGCTGTTCGCCCGCGAGGGCGCCCACGTCGTCGCCGACGTTCGCGACCTCACCCAACCCGGTGCCTGTGAGGCCGCCATCGCCGCCGCGGGCCGCGTCGATGTGCTCATCGCCAACCTGGCCTCGGCCAACTTCAGCGGCAGGCGCGTCGCCGAGGTGGACGACGCTGCCTGGTCCACCACCTTCGATCTGATGGTCCACCCCCTGCACCGACTGACCCGCGCCGTGCTGCCGCAGATGCAGCAGCGCCGCCAGGGCAAGATCGTCGTCTACGGCAGCGCGGTCGCCCTCAAGGGCATGAAGACGCTGTGCGCCTACAGTGCCGCCCGCGCCGCTCAGGTGGGCTACGTGCAGTCGGTGGGGGTCGAGGTGGCGCCGGACAACGTCCAGATCAATCTGATCGCGCAGAACTACGTGGAGAACCCGGTTTACTATCCGCCGGAACTCACCAGCAATGAGCGCTTCCAGGCATCCCTGAAGCGCCAGGTACCGCTGGGACGCCTGGCCACCGCCGAAGAAGACGCCCGCTTCGCGTTGTTTCTCGCCAGCGGGGAGAGCGACTTCTTCGTTGGTCAGGCCATTGCATTCAGCGGCGGTTGGGTGCAACGATAACGTGTTATAAAATTATTTCGACCGACCAACCGCCCCAGGGGAGAATGCCAGCATGATGACCGGAGACGACTACCGCGCCTCGTTGCGCGACGGCCGCGAGACCTATTTCGAAGGCGTGCAGATCGACGACGTTCCCAGTCATCATCTGCTCGGCATGACCGTGGATTCCGCAGCCGAAGGCTACGATCGGTTTTACGATCCGACGCCGGGCGCGGTGGGTGCCTTCATGAAAGTGCCGGCCTCGGCCCAGGAACTGCGCGAGCAGGTGGAGCTGCACGAAACCGTGGACCTGCTGACCCACGTGACCTACGCCTCCATCATGACCCTGCTGACGGCGGCGGATCGCATCGAAGCCACCCTGCCGGAGAACGCGGCGCGCATCCGCGCCTACGTCAAGGATGCTCAGCAGCGCGACGTCCGCATCACCCAGTGCATCACCGACTCCAAGGGCGACCGCAGCCGCCGCCCGGGCAACCAGGACGATCCTGACCAGTACGTACGGGTGGTCGAGCGCCGCGACGACGGCATCGTCATTCGCGGCGCCAAGTTGCACATCTCAGCGGCCTCCATGGGCCACGAACTCATGACCATTCCCACCAAATCGATGAAGCCCGGCGAAGAGGACTACTCGGTTGCCTGCATGGTGCCGGTGAACGCGCCCGGGGTGAAGATCATCAATACCACCTACGCGCCGCGGCACGAGGATACCCGCGACTTCCCGATCTCCGGCAAGCACCACACACCGGAAGGTTTCGTCATTTTCGACGATGTGTTCGTGCCCACGGAACGGGTGTTTCTCGACGGCAACCCCGAGTTGGCGGGTCTGTTCGCCCACTCCCTGGGGTTGTGGGAGCGCCTCGGCGGGCTGTCCGGCATGGCGCGCAGCTACGAGGCGCTGGTGGGCTTCGCTCAGCTCATCTCGGAATCCAACGGGCTCGAGCGGGTCAGCCACATCCGCGAGAAGATCTCCGAGATGCTGATCAACGCCACCCTGATTCGTGCCAGCCTGGAAGCCGCCATCGAGAACTGCCAGATCACCTCCGACGGGGCCGCCTTCCCCGACGAGCTTTACACCAACGCCGGCAAATACCATGGCGCCGCCAACTGGTCGCTGATGGTCAGGCACCTGCACGACATCGGCGGCGGCAGCATCCTCACGGCGCCGGGCATCGCGGATATGGAAAATCAGCAGGTGGGTCACCTGGCGCGCAAGTACATGGGCACCATGCAGTCGGTGGATGGCCTGTATCGCACCCGTCTGTTTCACGCCATCCGCGATTTCACCGCCGACTCGCTCGGCGGCTGGCATGCGGTGACCAACATTCAGGCCGGTGGCGGGCTCTACGCCCAGCGAATCGTATCGCGCATGCACTACGACATGGAGCAGGCCAAGCAGACGGCGCTGCGCACCGCGCGCATGGACGAGTATATCGGCCAGGTCTGACGCCGACCGCGGCGGCCGCCGCGGCGGGCGCCGTTGCGGCCGCCGTTGCGGGCGGTATTCGCCCGGCGGGAACTGGCCCGGCTGCTCCTGGCGGAGCCCGATGCAGCCGACCACCACCCCGAAACATCGGCAAACCCTCACGGTTTGCTTACAAGGTCGCACTTTGCCGGCGACGCCTCCTGCTAAATTCCCGCCAGTCCCGCAATCGAAGTCTTTCGACATGCAAACGTCAGGCAACCCGGTAACCGACATTCAGCGCAGCATCGAAGCCCTGGAGCGGGAGTATCAGCAGCGCCGCAATGGCTGCAACCAGGGGCAGCGGTCGCTGCCCGCATCGGTTTCCACCGCCTACCGGCTGATGATTGCCCGGGAAATGGACAAACTGGCGCGACTGCGGCAGCTCGGGGCCAACACCCAGCATCCAGATTGACTCCAGTTTTGCTCCTGAGAGCTTTCAGCCTTGATCGGTAGCATGTTCATGGGGTGAGCGAGTGGCATAGTGACTGCGAATCCCGGGTGCCGAAATCCATGCAGGACATCGGCCGGTAACGCGCTCAGACCTCGACGACCGCTGAGACAGCTTGGGCCCAGCGGGTGATCGAAGAGTCGTTGCCGACCAAGAGAGCAGGCTTCTCCTGAGCGTGCGCTCATCTGGCGGCCGGGTTCGTTTTGTTCGTGATGCTCTGACTCACACCACTCTACTCTCCATAACGTTGTAGTGACCACTCAGGCTGACCCCGCTCTACGCGGGGTCTTTTTTTTTCGTCGCCGCGTCGCGCTATCATGCAGCCCACCTTCTCGAACGAGGCATGCCCCGTGAAGTACCTGCACACCATGGTCCGAGTCAGCGACCTGGACGCGTCGCTGGATTTCTACTGCGACAAACTCGGACTGGAGGAACTGCGGCGCCAGGACAGCCCCCAGGGGCGGTTCACGCTGGTGTTTCTCGCTGCGCCCGGTGATGCCTCCGCACAGGTGGAACTCACCCACAACTGGGATCCGGAAGAGTACGGCGGGGGGCGCAATTTCGGCCATCTGGCCTACGCGGTGGACGATATCTACGCTGCCTGTCAGCGCCTCATGGACGGCGGCGTGACCATCAACCGGCCCCCGCGGGACGGCCGCATGGCGTTCGTGAGATCCCCCGATGGTATTTCCATCGAACTGCTGCAGACGGGGGCGGCCCTGCCGCCCGCTGCCCCCTGGAAAGACATGCCGAACGTCGGCGTCTGGTGAGCGGCCGCCTGAAGACGTTCTGATACCGCCCCAGCGCCGTGCGTTCTGCCCGGCGGAGGGCTAGAATCGCCGGTCATATCACGAGGGAGGAAGCATCATGAAACTGATCAATTCGGTCGGTCCGAACCCCCAGGTAGTGCGGATGTTCGCCGCCGAGCGAGGCATCGACCTGGCCCTGGAAGACATCGACATCATGGCCGGAGAGAACCGTCAGGAGGGCTATCTGGCGAAGAACCCTTCCGGGCAGTCACCGTGTCTGCAGTTGGACGACGGCAGCTACATTGCGGAAATCACCGCCATCTGCGAGTACCTCGACGAGCTCAGCCCCGGCGACTCGCTGATCGGCTCGACCCCGGAGCAACGTGCCGAGACCCGCATGTGGACGCGCCGGGTCGACCTCGGCATCTGCGAGCCGCTGGCCAACGGCTTCCGCTTCTCCGAGGGCCTGCCCCTGTTCAAGAGCCGCATGATCACGCTGCCCGAGGCTGCCGAAGGATTGAAGCGGATCGCTCAGGACAAGCTCGGCTGGCTCGACGGTCAACTCGCCGGCAAGACCTTCCTGTGCGGCGACCGCCTCACCATGGCGGACGTGCTGCTGTACTGTTTTCTCGCTTTCGGCGCCAACGTCGGTCAGCCGCTGAACCCGGACAACAAAAACGTCCAGGCCTGGTTCGACCGCATGGGCGCCCGCCCCAGCGCCAAAGCCTGAGCTCCGGCCCAACGGCCGTTACCATCGGCCAGCGCGGCGCCCGCCCGCTGGCCCACCTCCCCCCCGGGAACCCCTTCCAACCATCCGGCTCCAACCGACGGACGGGAATTCACGCGACATACACACAGCAGCGTCTAAACTTTATTTGGTATGACCAATTGTGTTACCTTTCGTAACCCTTTCTCCTACGACAGCAGGCGGTAGCCACTCATGCGCGGAACCTACGTCACTGCCCTGATCATCGCCGCGGTGATCATCGCCTGGCTGCTTTCGGGGCTCGATTCCGATGGAGCCGCCGAACCTCCGACGCTGGCGCAGGCGAACCAGCAACGTGCCGCAGAAGCTCAGGATCAGGCCCCGGCACGGGTGCGGGCCCGGGTGATCCATGCCCAGCCGCAACTGCGACACGTGGTGCTCAGAGGCAGAACCGAAAACAAGCGCACGGTGGAGATCAAAGCCGAAACCGCAGGGCGCATCGTGGAGCGGCCCGCGGAGCGCGGCGCTCAGGTCAACGCCGGCGATCTGCTGTGTCGGATCAGCGAAGACGATCGCGGCGCCGGCTTGGAAGAAGCCCGCGCGGCGCTGCATCAGGCGCGCATCGAGCACGACGCCAGCCTGAAGCTGCAGGAGCGCGGCTTCCAGTCGGAAACCGCCATCGCTCAGGCGGCCGCCAGGCTCGCTGCCGCCCAGGCCCAGGTGGAGCGGCGTGCCCTCGATCTGCAGCGCACCTACGTGCGAGCGCCCTTTGCCGGAGTCGTCGAAGACGTTCATCTGGAAGTAGGCGACTACGTCACCACCGGAGGCGCCTGCACCACCATCGTCGACATGAACCCCATGCTGCTGGTGGGCCGCGTCTCGGAACGGGAGGTCGCCGGTCTGAAACCCGATCAACTGGTCACCGGGGTGCTCAGCGACGGCCGCAGCGTTCAGGGCCCGATCACCTTCATCGGCCAGCGAAGCGACACCGCCACCCGCACCTATGCCGTGGAAGTAGAGGTGCCGAATCCGCACTACGACTTGCGCTCCGGCATCACCACCGAAATCCGCATTCCGGTAGCCGAGGTCATGGCCCACCGGATCAGCCCGGCGCTGTTGGCCCTCGATGACGCCGGCAACATCGGGGTGCGCACGATCGATCACAACAACCGGGTGCAGTACCATCAGGTCGAGATCATCCGCGATGACGCGCTCGGCGCCTGGGTCACCGGCTTACCCGAGGTGACCACGCTGATCACCGTCGGACAGGAACTGGTGGTGCCCGGCCAGGAGGTGGAGATTTCCTTCGAGCCTGCGGCCGAAATGCCCGCCCAGGCCCCCGACGGCAACCGGCCGTCGAGTTCCGCAGCCACGCCGGCGGACCGCGCCATGGTAACCGGCGCGGCTTTGGTAACCGGCGCGGCCATGGCAACGGTCGGCACGCCGTGAACGGCTTCATCGACGCTGCCATCGCGCGCAGCCGCACCACCATGCTGATCATGCTGATGGTGGTGATCGCCGGGCTGGTGGCGCGCAGCGCCATTCCCATCGCAGCCGAACCACACATCGAGGTGCCATTCTTCATCGTCGGCATCGTCCACGAAGGGATCTCGCCGGAAGATGGCGAACGCCTGCTGATCATGCCCATGGAGTCGGAGCTGCGGAAGATCGAGGGGGTGAAAGAACTCACCGCCTACGCCTCCGAAGGCTTCGCCAACCTGATGGTCGAGTTCGACGCCAGCCACGATCTCAACCAGGCCCTGATGGACGTTCGCGAGGCCGTTGACCGGGCCAAGCCGCAGCTGCCGAGCACGGCCGAAGAGCCTTTCGTCCAGGAGCAAACCACCGCTGACTTTCCCGTGATCCAGATCAACCTGGTGGGCGAAGGTGTTCCCGAGCGGATGCTTTACAACATCGCCATCGAACTGCGCGATGACATCGAAGGCATACCCAGCGTCCTGGAGGCGGAGCTCCAGGGCCATCGGGAAGAGCTGCTCGAGGCCGTCATCGACCCGAACGCGCTGGCGTCCTACCGCATCTCCAACGAAGAGCTCATCACTACCATGATGCGCAACAACCGGCTGATCGCGGCCGGCAGCATCGACACCGGCCAGGGGCGATTCGCGGTCAAGGTGCCGAGCATCATCGAGGACGCCAGAGACCTCTTCGATCTGCCGATCCGCAGCAACGGCGACACCGTAGTCACGCTGAGCGACGTCGCCACCATCCGCCGCACCTTCAAGGACCGCACCAGCTACGCCCGGGTGAATGGCCGGGACACCATATCGGTACGCGTGACCAAGCGTGCCAATGCCAACATCATCGACACCATTGCCGAGGTCAAGGCGGTCGTAGAGCGCCACCGGGAAAGCATGCCGTCCCGCGTCGAGGTGTTTTACTCCCAGGATCAGGGGCCGTTCGCGGCGGCCCAGGTGACCGAACTGCAGGGCAACATCTTCACCGCTCTCGCCCTGGTGATGGTGCTGGTGGTGGCCGCGATGGGGTTGCGCAGCGGCATCATCGTCGGCATGGGCATTCCGGTATCGTTTCTGTTCGCGCTGATTTTCATCTACCTGCTCGGCTACACCTTCAACTTCATGGTGATGTTCGGCATGCTGCTGGGCTTGGGCATGCTCATCGACGGGGCCATCGTCGTGACCGAGTACGCCGACCGCAAGATGACCGAGGGCTTCGACCGTCGCGCCGCCTATGCCATGGCCGCGAAACGCATGTTCTGGCCGGTCACCGCGTCCATCGCCACCACCCTGGCCGCGTTCCTGCCGCTGATGTTGTGGCCGGGCGTGAGCGGAAAATTCATGCGCTATCTGCCGGTCACCGTGTTTACGGTGCTGGCCGGCTCGCTGGTCTACGCGCTGCTGTTCGGCCCGGTGCTCGGCTCCCTGTTCGGCAAGGCCGGCGCCAAAGACGCCAAGGCCATGGCGACGCTCAAGCAACTCGAAGACGGCGACCCCACCAAGCTCCACGGCTTCACCGGGCTCTACGCCCGGATACTCGCCTACGCCGCCCGCTACGCGGTGGTCACCCTGGCGTTGATCTTCACCATGCTATTCGCCAGCTTCTGGGCCTACGGCAAGTACGGCCAGGGCATGGTGTTCTTCTCCGATTCCGACCCCAAATTCGCCCAGGTCGCGGTCAGGGCTCGCGGCAACCTGTCCGCCAACGAGGCGGACTTCCTGGTTCGCCAGGTAGAACAGGAGATCCTCGAGGTAAAAGGGATCAAAGGCATGAATACCTACTCGAGGGTTACCGGCGGCTCGTCGCGCGGCAGTACCGCCGACCGTATCGGCGGGGTGTTCATCGAACTGCACGACGAGAAGGATCGCACCCGCAAGGGCGCGGAGATCTTCGAAGAGATACGCCAGCGAACGGCGGGCCTCGCGGGCATCGAGGTGGAGGTGCAGAAGATGGAGCAGGGCCCGCCAGTGGGCAAGCCCATTCAGATCCAGTTCTCCTCGTATCAGCGCGGGCTGCTGGAGCCGAACGTGGCGCGGTTGCGCGAGTACATGGATACGCTGCCTGAGCTGCGTGATCTCGAAGATACCCGCGCCCTTCCCGGCATCGAGTGGCGGATCAACGTCGATCGCGCTCAAGCCGCTCTGTACGGAGCCGACGTGTCCCAGGTCGGCGTTGCCGTGCAACTGGTCACCAACGGGGTGCTGGTCGGCGAGTATCGGCCCGACAAGGCCGACGACGCGGTGGACATCCGGGTGCGCTACCCGACCGAAGCGCGCGGCATCTCGGCCCTCGACGAGCTGAAGATCAGCACCCCGAACGGGCTGGTGCCGATCTCGAACTTCGTCTCGCGGCAACCTTCACCGCAGGTGGATACTCTGCAACGCATCGACGGCATCGCGGTGGAGTTCATCCGCGCCAACGTGGTGGACGGGGTTCTGGCCGACGACATGGTGAGGAAGATCCAGGCCTGGATCGATACCCAATCGTTCCCGGCCGGCCTCGACATCCAATTCCGCGGCGCCAACGAAGAGCAGGCAGCGGCCATGGCTTTCGTCCAAGGCGCGTTTCTGATGTCGTTGTTGCTCATGTTCGTGCTGCTGGTGACTCAGTTCAACAGCTTCTATCAAGCGCTGCTCATCCTGGTCGCGGTGGTCATGTCCACCGCCGGGGTGCTGATCGGGCTGCTGGTTACCCAATCCGCATTCAGCGCGGTGCTCACCGGTGTGGGGGTCGTGGCGCTTGCCGGGATTGTGGTCAACAACAACATCGTGCTGATCGACACCTACAACCATCTGCGGCGCGAGCACCCGGAACTGAACTACGTGGCGCTCATCGTCCGTACCGGCGCCCAGCGGCTGCGGCCGGTGATGCTCACCACGGTGACCACCGTTTTTGGCCTGCTACCCCTGGCCAGCAACCTATCGGTGGATCTGGTGAACCGCAGCATCGTCTACGGCGGCCAGCTGTCGTCGTTCTGGGTGCCACTGTCGCAAGCGATCGTCTCCGGCCTGACCTTCGCGACGCTGCTGACGTTGTTCGCAACGCCGGCGATGCTGGCGCTGCCCCATCAGCTCCGGGCAACGACCACCCTGAGTCGGCGCATGCTGCGACGGCGCTTCCCCGGGCTCACTTCCAGAGGCGCCCGCAGACGTCGCGGCACCTCGACCCGGTCCGACGATAGCGATACCACAGCGGTGAGCGCCTGACGCAGCCGGCCGCGACAGAGTAAGATCCGCGCTTTGCGCAGCGGAGTGATCGCCCTTGACCCAATGGGTCGTAAATCTGCAGCAGGCCGAGGCTGGTGACGCCTCCTTGGTTGGCGGCAAGGCTGCCACGCTGCACCGCCTGCTGGCGGCGGGCATGCCGGTACCGGATGCCTGCGTCGTCACCGTCGCGGCGTTTCACGCCCACTTCCCTGCCACCACCGCGCTGCAACCAAGCATGCGGCCGATCACCGCCACGGCGCGCGCCGGCGGCGGTACGGCAGCCGGCGGCGGTACCGCCGTCGCCGGGCGAAACAAGCCGCCGGCAGCGGTGCAAGCGCAATACTTCCACCCCGAATTGGCCCAGGCCGTGCAGGAGGCGGTGCTCGCCATGTTCGGAGCCGACGACGTCTACCTGGCGGTACGCAGTTCGGCGGTGGGCGAAGACGGCACCGCCTCGAGCTTTGCCGGCCAGCATGAGACCTACTACCACGTCCGGCCGTCGGGCCTGGTGGAGGCGATCCAGGCGTGTTGGGCATCGCTGTGGTCGCGCCGTGCGGTGAGCTACCGCCGTCATCGGGAATCCGGCCCCGACGCGAATGCCGATTTCGCCATGGCCGTCATCATTCAGCGCATGGTGCAGGCGGATCGCTCCGGCGTCTGCTTCACCAGCGATCCTACCCAGCAGCAACCGGGGCGGGCCTGGATCGAAGCGATCTGGGGGTTGGGGGCGGCACTGGTGGATGGCCGGGTGACGCCCGATCGGCTGTTGCTGGACCGCTCCGGGCGGGTACTGCGCCAGCAGATCGGCCGCAAGCGCCATCAGGTAGCCGCGACCTTGCGCCACCCCGAACGCGACCGGCTCGACCCGGTTCCTACGTTCCAGCAGACCCTGCCCGTGCTCAGCACATCCGAGGCCAGGAACGTGCTCGGCCTGAGCCTGGCAGCCGAGCGCCTGTTCGGCGCACCCCAGGACGTCGAGTGGGCGTTCGAGGGTGAGCGCTTCTACGTGCTGCAG
>JBLRXD010000051.1:0-20116 GCA_047920935.1 Pseudomonadales bacterium
AGAACCTATCGTGGCTGGTGGGCGAGGGTTGGGCCAAGCGCATGATCCTCTGCGGGGAACGGGTGGATGCAGAGACAGCTGCGCGGATTTCCCTGGTCGAGCAGGTGGTCGACAAGGGCGGGGCCCTGGATGCGGCCCTGGAATTGGCGGGCAAGGTCGGCAGGCAGAGCCCGCCGGCGGTGGCTGCCTGCAAGGATCTGGTGCAGGCAGCCCGCCGCGGCAACGTCACCGCGGCCTATGTGGCGGAGCGGGAGTCATTCGTGCGCTTGTTCGACACCCGGGATCAGAAGGAGGGCGTTCAGGCGTTTCTCGACAAGCGCCAGCCTGAGTGGGTGAACGGATGAGCCAGCCCAGCAACGATGCAGCGGCGCCGCTGTTGCTGTTCGAACACGCCACCCGGTCCGGCCACGTGCTGGCGGAAGCGCGACTGAACTCCGAGCCCACCCTGAACGCGCTGAGCCTGCCCATGATCGAGATTCTCGGGCCGGCAATGAGCCGTTGGGCTGCCGATCCGGCCGTGGTGGCGGTGCTGCTCACGGGGGCGGGGGATCGGGCGTTCAGCGCCGGCGGCGACATTCAGGCGCTGTATCGCGCCATCGTCAAGAACCACGCGGCGGGTCGCGTGGCGGACGATTATCCGTTTCGTTTCTTCGAGCAGGAGTATCGCCTCGACTACCAGATTCACACCTTTGCCAAGCCCGTGATCAGCCTGGGGCACGGGGTGGTGATGGGCGGCGGGCTCGGCATATTCTCCGGCGCCGATTATCGCATCGTCACCGAAAAATCGCGGATCGCCCTGCCCGAGGTGACCATTGGTCTGTTTCCGGACGCCGGCGCCACCTGGCTGCTGCGTAACATGCCCACCCACCTGGCGACGTTTCTCGGCGTGACCGGCGCGCACATGAACGGCGCCGACGCCCTCGCTACCGGCGTAGCGACCCACCAGATAGCCGCGGCCCAGCGGCCGGATGTCCTCGCGGGGTTGCTGGCCTTGGCCTGGCAGGGCCAGACGGAGCGGGACGGGGCGGCCATTGCCGACTGCCTCGAGCAGCTGCCCCGGGCGTCCTTGCCGGAACGCCAGGTGGACCAGGTTCCCGAGTCGTTGCACCCCCGGGGGGCAATTCTGGAGGTTGCTGAGCGGGTCAGGGCCCTGGCCGGGCGCAGCCCGTGGATCGACGCCGCAATTGCCGCCATGGATCGAGGGTGCCCCACCTCGGTGGGCATCGTGGTTGAGCAATTGCGGCGCGCCCCGAGCCTCGATCTCGCTGACTGCTTCCGCCTGGAGATGGTGGTTGCCACCCATTGCGCTCGCCACCCCGATTTTGCCGAGGGCGTGCGGGCGCTCATCATCGACAAGGACAACCAGCCGCGCTGGCGGTTTGCCAGCATCGAGGCATTGCCCGAGAGCTACGTGGCCGAGCATTTCGAGCCGCCGTGGAGCAGCAACCCGCTGGACAACATCGAGGAGACCACAGCATGACCCGTATCGGCTTCGTAGGACTCGGCAACATGGGCGGCCCCATGGCGCGCAATCTGGCCACGGCTGGCCAGGTCGTGAAGGTGTTCGACCTGGTGCCGGAGCTGGCTGCCGCGGTTGCAGGAGCAGAGCCGCAGCAAAGCGCCGTCGCCTGCCTGCAGGATGTAGACGTTTTTGTCAGCATGCTGCCCGCCGGGCGGCACGTCGAGAGCCTGTACCTCGGCGATGACGGCATCATCGCCAACGCGGCGCCGGGTACCCTGCTGATCGATTGCAGCACCATCGACCCCGGGACCGCCCGCAAAGTAGCCGATGCCGCCGCGCAGCGGGGCCTGGGCATGCTGGACGCTCCGGTCTCGGGCGGTACCGCCGGGGCTGAGGCAGGGACGCTGACGTTCATCGTCGGGGGTCCCGCGGAAGCGCTCGACCGCGCGCGGCCGTTACTCGAGATCATGGGCCGAACCGTGTTCCATGCCGGCGACAACGGCGCCGGCCAGATCGCCAAGATCTGCAACAACATGCTGCTGGCGGTGCTGATGACCGGAACCGCGGAGGCGCTGGCGCTGGGGGTGAGCAACGGCCTCGATCCGGCCGTGCTGTCGGAGATCATGAAGCAGTCATCCGGCGGGAACTGGGCCTTGAATGTCTACAATCCGTATCCGGGAGTGATGGATGGGGTGCCCGCGGCACGCGGGTACCAGGGTGGTTTCCTGGTGGATCTGATGAGTAAGGATCTGGGGTTGGCCATGGAGACGGCCGATGCTTCCAGCAGTTCGGTGCCGATGGGCGCCCTGGCAAAGAACCTGTATCGGCTGCACCAGCGCGGCAACGATGCGGGCCGCCTGGATTTCTCCAGCATTCAATGGCTGTTTCAGCCGGATCTGAAGGCGTGATGGCGGCCGGCGCCGGCCTTCAGATGCTGGGTTCGAGCACGCTGTCGCCGTGCCGCAAGGGCGGTTCGGCCCCCTGCTGCAGCACCGCGAGCAGCGGCCCGCTCTGCGCTGACGCGGCGGCGCTCTGCACCACGGTGCCCACTGCACGATGGCGACCGTCGGTGATCTCGGCCCCAGGCTCGGGTGGTTGGGTGCCGGACCAGGTCAGGTGGGTCAGGCGCCGCTTCACCTGGCCGCGATGTTGCGCCCGGGCGACCACCTCCTGGCCCAGGTAGCACCCCTTGGTGAAGTCGATGGCGCCCAGCGCCTCGAGATTGAGCATCTGCGGTAGAAACGCCTGGCTGACCGGTTGCGACACCAGCGGAATGCCATCGGCCGTCAGCGCGGCCAGCCACGCCTGATCTGGCAGGTGCGGGAGCGTCTCCCACAGCTGCCGGGCATCATCGAGCCGCTCACAAAGGAACAGCCGCCGCCGGGTGTCCAGGGTCAGGCCGGCAGTCGTCGGGGGCAGATCCAGGCCGCCGAGCACCAGCAGCTCGTCCTGTTGATCCACGAGCTTGGTCTTCGAGAACATCAGGTAAGCGCGCAGAAATGTTTTCAGCTCGTCCACCAGGCTGCGGTGCAGCAGCAGCAGGACGTCCTGATCCGCAAGCACGCACCAACCGTTGATCACCACCCGGCCCTTGAGATTGCACAATGCGGTGGGGGTCAGATAGCCTGCGCTCAGTTCATCGGTGTCGCAGGTCAGATAGCCTTGCAGAAACGCTCGCGCATCCGCGCCCGCGAATCGCGCCACCGCAAGATCGGGCAGGTAGGCGATGCCCGCTGCCGCCCGTTCGGCGGGCGCAGCCGCCATGTATGTCTGCCACTGCTGGTGGATCATTGCTGTCGGTTGCATCCGTTACTTTGCGGCACAATTGTCACGCGTGGATAGGGAGACTGTCGATAGCATGAGCGGCCATGAGCAACCCGACGCGGCGGCGAGCGGCGACAAGCGTCTGTACTGGCGCAGTCGGCGCGGCATGCTGGAGCTGGAACTGGCATTGCTGCCGTTCCTCGAGCACCGCCTCGAGGCCCTCTCCAGCCAGGAGCGAGCCCTGTACGGGCGCCTGCTGCAGCACGAAGACTGGGACATCTACGACTGGATCATGGGCAAGGCCACACCGCCCGATGCCGAACTCGTCCGCATCATCGAGCACATCAGAGCCGCCAATCAGGCCGGGTCTGCCCGATAGGCGCGATCGGGCGTCGCTGCCCATCCGCCTTCCGCGCCTGCCCGGGCGGCTGCGTCACTGGCGCCACTGGCTGCTGCTCCCGCCGCTCATCGGCGCTGGCTGGGTCTGGTTCGGGTTGAGTGGCCTGGTGCCCCTGTTGGTCTGGTGGTGGTATATCCGCCCGCGCCGCTGCCTTGCGACCTGGCAGGTCGATCTCGACGGGCTGCGGGCCGCCAGGCTGGGGCCGTTGCGTACGTTGCTGCTGTACCGCGGTCAGCCTCGGGTTGAGATCTTCAGCGACGAACTCGCCCCGGGCGATCTGGCGCGGCTGCGCCGTGAGGTGAAGCTGCTGCTTTCAGCCGGCAGCCGGCCTGAGCACGTCGAGACGGTCTGAGAATCCGGGGAACAGGATCGTATCTTCGCAGCGCGCCAGGGTCTCCGGGTGGTCGAGGTTGTAGTGCAGCCCACGGCTTTCCTGCCGGGCCAGCGCCGATCTGACGATGAGCTCGGCGACGTGCACCAGGTTGCGCAGTTCGATGAGATCGTTGCTCACCCGATAGTGGCTGTAGTACTCGTGAATTTCCTGCCGCAGCAGATCGAGCCGCCGCTGGGCGCGCTGCAGCCGCTTGTCGGTGCGGACGATGCCGACGTAGTCCCACATGAAACGCCGGATCTCTTCCCAGTTGTGGGCGATCACGACGTCCTCGTCGGAATCCGTCACCTGGCTTTCGTCCCAATGGGGAATGGTCACCGAGGGGAACGGCTCTGCCAGGCGCTCGCGAATGTGCTCGCTGGCGGCGCGGGCGAACACCAGGCACTCCAGCAGTGAGTTGCTGGCAAGCCGGTTGGCGCCGTGCAGTCCGCTGCAGCTCGCTTCGCCGATGGCGTACAGGCCGGGTACATCGCTGACGCCGTCCTTGTCCACCAGCACGCCGCCGCAGGTGTAATGGGCAGCGGGTACCACCGGGATCGGTTCGCGGGTAATGTCGATACCGAAATCCAGGCAGCGGCGCGCAATGGTCGGGAAGTGGGTTTCGATGAAACTCTTTGGGCGGTGACTGATGTCCAGGTAAACGCAATCTGCGCCGGTGCGCTTCATTTCATGGTCGATGGCGCGAGCCACCACGTCGCGCGGAGCAAGTTCCAGCCGGGCATCGAACCGTTGCATGAAGCGCTCTCCATCGGGGAGCAGCAGGATGCCGCCTTCGCCACGAACGGCTTCGGAAATCAGGAACGACTTGGCGTGGGGGTGGAACAGGCAGGTCGGGTGAAACTGATTGAACTCCATGTTGGCGATGCGGCAGCCGGCCCGCCAGGCCATGGCGATGCCATCGCCGGTGGAGCTGTCCGGGTTGCTGGTGTAGAGATAAACCTTGCTGGCGCCGCCGCTGGCGATGATCACGAACCGCGACTGAAATACCTCCACGTGGCCGCTGGTGCGGTTGAGCACGTAGGCGCCCGCGCAGCGGTTCGGGTGGCGCCCGAACTTGCTCAGGTTGATCAGATCAATGGCGACCCGGTCCCGCAGCAGCTGGATGCGCGGGTGGTCGAGCACGCGCTGGGTCAAGGTCTCGATGATGGCGCGGCCGGTGGCGTCCGCAACGTGCAGTATGCGGCGAAACGAGTGGCCGCCTTCTCGTGTCAGGTGAAAGTGGTTGTTCTCCTGGTCGAAATTTACCCCCCAGCGCACCAGCTGCTGGATCGCCGGAGCGGCTTCGGCCACCAGAAACCGCACCACCTCTTCGTCGCACAGGCCGGCGCCGGCGATCAGGGTGTCCTGCACGTGGGACTCCAGGCTGTCGTCGGGGTCGGTGACGGCGGCGATCCCTCCTTGCGCCCAGGTGGAGGAGGCGGAGTCGATTCCGCCCTTGCACAGCACCGTCACGTGCGCGTGCGGCGCCAGATGCAGCGCCGCGGCGAGGCCCGCCGCGCCGCCGCCGATGATGAGGACATCCGTGGAAAACCGTTGTGTCATCGAGTCGAACTCCGTCATTGACCGCAGGCGCCGCGGGCGTCTAAAAACGCTTTCTAGTATAAGCCTCTGGTTATCGGCAGAATATCAGGTCAATTTTCGGCAGCGACGGAGCGGGTGGCGAAGGAAACCGACAAAGAGTTGGTGCGCAGGGTTCAGGCTGGCGATCGCCGCGCCTTCGATCTCTTGTTCAGCCGTTACCAGCACAAGATCGTCAACCTGGTGGGGCGTTACCTGCGCGACGGCGAGGACGTCCAGGACGTGGTGCAGGAGGCCTTCATCAAGGCGTTCCGCGCTCTGCCCAGGTTCCGCGGCGAGAGTGCGTTCTACACCTGGCTCTACCGGATCGCCATCAACACCGCCAAGAACCACATCGTCGCACGCAGCCGCCGGCCACCGGGAGTGGATGTGGAGGTGGAGGATGCCGAGCATCTCGATGGCGCCGATGCGCTGCGGGATCTCGAGAATCCTGAGTCGGCGTTGGCCCGCGACGAGCTGTCCGCCGAGATCAACGCCGCCATCGCCGACTTGCCCGACGATTTGCGCAGCGCGGTAACTCTGCGAGAATTCGACGGTCTAACGTACGAGCAGATAGCGGAGATCATGGAGTGCCCCGTGGGGACGGTGCGATCACGGATATTTCGAGCGCGCGAGGCCATCGACAAGCGAATCGCGCCGCTATTGGATCATCGACGTTGAGGGGCGTTGTAGGGCAATAGGGCCGGGATCATCAGTAGTCATCACGGCTTGGCCGGGTCGGGAACTTCCTGCGCGGATTCGAGACCTATAAGGACATAACACTCGCCTGGTGCACGGGGAATTCAAGAGGTGGAGAGGTAACGGATCATGACCGAGAAGCTGAGGCAGTCGCTGTCAGCCGCGATCGATGATGAGGCAGACGAATTCGAGTTGCGTCGGGTGCTCGACGAGCTCGACGACGACCCGGAACTGCGCGCACTTTGGGATCGCTACCACGTCATCGGCAGCGCCCTGCGCGGCGAGCAGGTATCGCTTCGAAAGGCGTTGGCTGCCGGCTCGCTGCGCGAGAGCGTCTGGGAGGCGCTCGACGGCGTCGCTGCCGATGATGATGGCCTCGCCGCCGAGCCGTTCCCCGCCGCCTCTGCGAGCGTCGCCGCGGCGGCAGCGCCAGTAGCCGGCGGGCGGCGTCTGCGTCTCGGGCGCTACACCGGGCTTGCGGTTGCAGCGTCGGTGGCGTTTGCGGTGGTGCTCGGCTCCAGCCTGTTGAGCTTCGACTCGGATTCCCCAACGCCCGCACTGGCCGGCGCCGAGTTGGGTGCGGAGTTGGATGAACGGGTGGCTCCTCTGTCGACGCCCGCGTTCAGCAGCGTGCGCACTCCGGGCGCTCCGGGCACTATCGTTTCCCGCAATCAGCTGGGTGCCGAGGTGTCAGCATCCGACATGCAGCGGGCTCACGCTTACATGCTTCACCATACCCAACAGCAAGCGCTGAACCAGACGGGCGTAATGTCGATCGTGAAGCTGGCCACCTACGAGGCGCCATGATCGCGGCCAGCGCACATTCCAGAGCTAGCCGGTTCGCCAGAGCTAGCCGGTTCGGCACCGTCGCCGTGACTGGCATGCGCCGATTCTTCGTCATCGCGGCAGCAGCGGCGTCGCTGCTGTTCACCCACAACGGCATGGCCGAAGACGACGCCCGTCAATGGCTCGACGACATGAACCGGGCGTTCAGCGAGCTGTCATACGACGGCTACTTCAGCTACTTCAGCGGCCAGGACATGGCGAGCCTGCGTGTCGTCCACATGGTCATCGAGGGCGTGCAGCGCGAGCGTCTGGTCCACCTCAATGGCGCGCCACGGCAGATCGTGCGTCACGGCGACGAAGTCGCCTGCATCGTCATGCCGGGGGACGCATTGCTCGAACTCGAGCAGAGCATTCCGTCCGGGCCTTTCGCGCGGGCCTTCGTCCGCAGCTACGATGGGATTTCCGAGTATTACGGGCTGTCGTTTTTCGGCGAGGATCGGGTAGCCGATCGCGCTGCCGTGCGGCTTGCCGTCAGCCCCCGCGACGACAACCGCTACGGATATCGTCTGTGGCTCGACAAGGAATCGCGGCTGCTGTTGCGCTCCGAGCTGATCGATGGCGACGGCGAGCGGCTGGAAATTTTCCAGTTCAACCAGATCAAGTTCGGTGCCGATGTAGATCCTGCGGTGCTCGAGCCCGAAGACCAGCATGGTTCGCTGGTCAGCCATCTCACCCTGGCGACCAAGCAGCAGCAGCCGGTGTCCCAGCAGGACGTGGCATGGGAGATCCGCTGGCTGCCCGACGGCTTCCGCATGGCGGCGGCCGACATACGGCGGGCGCCGAACTCGATGAAAGCCATCAACACCATGATGTTTTCCGATGGGCTGGCGGCGTTTTCGGTATTCATCGAAGACCTGCCCGACAGCGGTGCGGCGGCGATGGTGTCGCGTACCGGGGCAACGGTGGCCGTGACGCATACCATCGAAGGTGACAACGGTGAGGCCTATCTGGTGACCCTGGTCGGCGAGATCCCGACGCCGACGGCCCAGCGAATCGCCCAGTCGGTGGTGCCGAAGAGCCCCAGGTAGTGGAGCGCTTGGTCCGGCGACGCGGATGGGTGGTCGAACGCGATGGTCAGATTGCTGTCCAATTCGATGCCGCTTGTGGCGGAGGCGGTTGCGGGGCCTGCGCCGGGCGCGGTGAGCGCCGCCTGTCGCTGGCGCTGCTGCGGTTGAACGGGGCTGCGCGAGTGGGTGATCGCGTCTGCGTGGAAGTGGGCTCCGGGTCGCTCAACCGCATTGCCGCGGCCTGTTTCGCTTTGCCGCTGGCGGCGCTGCTTGTCGGTGCGGGTATTGGTGGTTGGTTGTCCGCAGGCACCGGGTTCGATGCAGAGGTAGTCAGTGGCGTGGTCGGGCTGTGCAGCCTGGCCTTGGCTCTCGGGGTGATTTCTCGCAGCGGTGGCGCGCTGCTGCGGATGCTGAAGCTGGATGCGCGTCTGGAAAGGATGAATTCATGACCCAAACCGCGGTTTATTCGAAGCTGCTGCTGTTGCTCTCAGGCCTGGTGTTGTCGTTCGGGCTTTC
This sequence comes from Pseudomonadales bacterium, assembly GCA_047920935.1. Taxonomy (GTDB): domain Bacteria; phylum Pseudomonadota; class Gammaproteobacteria; order Pseudomonadales; family Azotimanducaceae; genus UBA7803. The sequence goes on from JBLRXD010000051.1 coordinate 8,643, forward strand.
GGCGCGCGAACTGCCGGACTTCACCAAGCTGGTGCAGGACAACGCCGCAGCGGTGGTCAATATCAGCACGGTACAGCACTTTCAGCCGCGATCCCGGCCGCGCGCTCGCAGCGACGAGCTCGACGAGTTCTTCCGCCGTTTTTTCCCACCCGAGGAGGGGCGTGGCTCGCCGTTGCGGCCGCGATCGCTCGGGTCCGGGTTCGTCATCGGTGGCGATGGCTACATTCTCACCAACAACCACGTGGTGGATCGTGCCGACGAGATCATCGTGCGCTTCAACGATCGGCGCGAGCTGACGGCGGAGCTGGTCGGCGCCGACCCGCGCTCGGATCTGGCGCTGTTGCGGGTGGATGCCACCGATCTGCCGGTGGTCAAGCTGGGCAGATCCGAAGCGTTGCAGGTGGGCGAATGGGTGCTGGCGATCGGCTCGCCCTTTGGGTTCGACTACTCGGTCACCGCCGGCATCGTCAGCGCCAAGGGTAGAAGCCTGCCGACGGAGCAGAACGAAAACTACGTGCCGTTCATTCAAACCGACGTGGCCATCAACCCTGGCAACTCCGGCGGCCCGTTGTTCAATCTCGACGGCGAGGTGGTGGGGATCAACTCGCAGATTTACAGCAACTCGGGTGGGTTCATGGGGGTTTCCTTTGCCATCCCCATCGACGTCGCCATGGAAGTGGTCAACCAGCTCAAGACCAGCGGCCGGGTGTCCCGCGGCTGGCTGGGCGTGGTGATCCAGGAGGTCAACCGCGATCTCGCCGAGAGCTTCGGCCTGGGCCGGCCCCACGGCGCCCTGGTGACGAGAGTGCTCGAGGACAGCCCGGCGGAGCGCGCCGGTCTCAGGGAAGGCGATGTCATCATTCGCTTCAACGACACCCCCATCGACTTCTCCTCGGAGCTGCCCCACGTGGTGGGTCGGGTCGCGGTCGGCAGCACCTCCAAGCTGCGGGTCGTTCGAGATGGCAAAGAGGTGACTCTCGACGTGACCGTCGGCGAGCTCGCGGAGCGCGAAGCGGAGACCGCCAGCGCCAGATCTTCGGACAGCCCGGTTCCTTCCAGGATCGGTCTCAGCGTCGAGCCGTTGCCGTCCGCCATGGCCGAACGGCTGGGCATTTCCGGCGGTGTGCGCGTGGCGGCCGTCGACGGGCCGGCAGCGGAAGCCGGCATCCGCCCTGGCGACGTCATCACCCGCCTCAATAATCAGGAGGTCACCGGCGCCGACGGGTTTCAGCAGATCGCCAACGGTTTGCCGGCCGGCAGATCCGTGCCGGTGCTGATCATCCGCGGTCAGGTGCCGACCTTCCTGGCGCTGCGGGTTCCGGAGTGAGCGCCTCGCTCGCCGATCGCCGATAGGCTACACTCGCGCGCTTTCGAACAGCCTAGGACGGGGCCTGCTGGCCAGGCCCGTGGGAGCTCGTGCCAGCAATAGATCAGATACGCAACTTCTCCATCATCGCCCACATCGACCATGGCAAATCGACCCTGGCCGATCGGCTGATTCAGCTCTGTGGAGGCTTGTCCGAACGGGAGATGGCCGAGCAGGTGCTCGACTCCATGGATCTGGAGCGGGAGCGCGGCATCACCATCAAAGCCCACAGTGTAACCCTCGATTATCTGGCGGCAGACGGTAAGACCTATCAGCTGAACTTCATCGATACCCCCGGACATGTGGACTTCAGCTACGAAGTCTCGCGCTCTCTGGCCGCCTGCGAGGGCGCGTTGCTGGTGGTGGACGCCGCACAAGGGGTGGAGGCGCAGTCGGTCGCCAACTGCTACACGGCCATCGAGCAAGGGCTCGAGGTGCTGCCGGTGCTCAACAAGATCGACCTGCCCCAGGCCGAGCCCGAGCGGGTATGCCAGGAGATCGAGGAGATCATCGGCCTGCCCGCCGCGGATGCCATCTGCGTGAGCGCCAAGACCGGGCTGGGCGTACCCGATCTGCTGGAGCGCCTGGTGGCGCAGATTCCGCCGCCGGAAGGCGATCGCAGCGCGCCGCTGCAGGCGTTGATCATCGACTCCTGGTTCGACAACTACCTCGGCATCGTGTCTCTGGTGCGGGTGATGCACGGGCAGATCAAGAAGGGCGACAAGATCGTCATCAAGTCGCTGGGGCGTGCCCACGTGGTCGACGACGTGGGCTCGTTTGCGCCGAAACCGACCTCGCGCAAGGCCCTGACCGCAGGTGAGGTCGGCTATGTGGTGGCCGGCATCAAAGAAATTCGCGGCGCGCCGGTGGGCGATACCATGGTGCTGGCCGCCCATCAGGAGGTCGCCGCGCTGCCTGGTTTCACCCGCGTGAAACCGCAAGTGTACGCGGGGCTGTTCCCGGTGAGTTCGGACGATTTCGAGAACTTCCGCGAAGCCTTGGAGAAGCTCACCCTCAACGATGCCTCGCTGTTCTACGAGCCAGAGAGTTCCGAGGCGTTGGGGTTCGGTTTCCGCTGCGGGTTCCTCGGCATGCTGCACATGGAAATCGTGCAGGAGCGGCTCGAGCGGGAATACGACCTGGATCTCATCACGTCCGCGCCGACGGTGGTGTACGAAGTGGTCAATGTGGACGGTACCGTGGCGCAGATCGACAACCCGTCGCGGCTGCCGGCCAACTATCTGGAGATCCGCGAACCGATCGTCGAAGTGAGCATTCTGGTGCCCCAGGAGTACGTGGGCAACGTCATGACCTTGTCGGTGGAGCGGCGCGGCGTGCAGAAGAACATGCTGTACACGGGCGGGCAGGTGTCCATGCTTTGGGAGATGCCCATGTCAGAGGTCGTCATGGACTTCTTCGACCGGCTGAAGTCCGTAAGCCGTGGTTTCGCCTCGCTCGATTACAGTTTCGTGCGCTTCGACAAAGCCAATCTCGTGAAGCTCGACATCCTCATCAACGGTGAGCGGGTGGATGCGCTGGCGAACATCATTCACCGCGATCATGCTCAGTCCCGCGGGCGGCAGTTGGCGGAGAAGATGAAGGAACTCATCCCGCGGCAGATGTTCGACGTTGCGATCCAGGCGGCCATCGGCGGCCAGGTAATCGCACGCTCCACCGTGAAGGCGCTGCGCAAGAACGTCACCGCCAAGTGTTACGGCGGTGACGTGACCCGTAAGAAGAAGCTGCTCGAAAAGCAGAAGGCAGGCAAGAAGCGGATGAAACAGGTGGGCAGGGTGGAGATCCCTCAGGACGCGTTTCTTGCTGTACTCAAGGTCGACCGCTGATGGATATCGATTTCCCCCTGGTGCTCAGCTGGGCGGTGCTGATCAGCGGCGCCATCTGGCTGTTCGACGTGCTGGTGCTTCGGCCCCGGCGGCGGCGAGCGGCGGAGGCGTTGGCCAGCAGCGGCACCCATGACGACGACGTCAATCGGGTGCTGGCGGAGCCGAAGCTGGTGGAGTACGCGCGATCGTTCTTCCCGGTGTTGCTGGTGGTTCTGCTGCTGCGCAGCTTTGTCGCCGAGCCGTATCAGATACCGTCGGAGTCGATGCTGCCCACCCTGGAGGTGGGCGACTTCATTCTGGTCAACAAGTACGCCTACGGGCTGCGGCTGCCGGTGCTCGGTACCAAGATCATGGAGGTGGGCGAGCCGCAACGCGGCGACGTCATGGTGTTCATACCGCCCCACGACCCGCGATACTTCATCAAGCGGGTCATCGGCCTGCCAGGCGACCATCTGCGTTACCAGAATCAGGCGCTGTTCATCAACGGCGACCGCGCCGGCTACGACCTGGTGGAGGAGTTCGAGGTGCATCTGGCGATGGCCAACACCACGGTTCCCATCCGCGAGTACCTGGAGACCCTCAACCACAACACCCACCGGATCTATCGATACCCCTTCACCGAGCCGGTGCAGGAGTGGGTCATCCCGGAGGGCGCCTACTTCATGATGGGCGATAACCGGGGTCGCAGTGAGGACAGCCGGGTCTGGGGGCCCGCCAGGGAGGAATTGATCGTCGGCAAGGCGGTTGCCATCTGGCTTCATAAGGAGCCTGGCTTCGCGCTGCCAACTTTGTCACGTAACCGCTGGCTAGACTGAGACAGTATCGTCGCAGTTATCGGAGGAATACGCGATGCAGCTCTTCAGCCCCTCGTCGCCTGCGCGCCATCAGCGCGGGTTGACGGCGATCGGTGGCCTGGCCGTCCTGATCGTGGTGGTTTCCGCCATCGTACTGACGTTGAAGGTGGCGCCGCACTACATCGACTTCTATACCATTCAGAAGGTCGTGGACGGACTGCCGGAGGACGAGGTGCGTGGCATGAGTCGCGCCGCCCTCAATGAGGCGCTCGATAAGCGGTTCAAGATCAACAATCTGCGCGACTTCACGATCCGCGATATCATCACGGTCGAACGCACCCGGGACAACACCGTCCTATCGATCCAGTACGAGCGCCGCGAGAATCTGTTCCTCAATATCGATGTCGTCATCACCTTCCACAAACGATACGAATACACCTAGCGCGGCCGCGGATGCGCGCCTGCAGAACGCGCTCGGCTATCGATTTTCCGACCCCGCGCTGCTCATTCGGGCGTTGACCCACAAGAGCTTTGCCCGGCATCACAACGAGCGCCTGGAATTTCTCGGCGATGCCGTGCTTGGCTACGTGATCGCCAACCGCCTGTTCGAGCATCAACCCGATGCGCACGAAGACACCCTGTCGCTGCTGCGCGCCAGCCTGGTGCGCAAGGAGACGCTGGCGGAGGTGGCGGCCGAGTTGCAGTTGGGCAGCTATCTACGGCTCGGCGTCGGCGAGCGTCGTAGCGGCGGGCACAATCGCGCTTCCATCCTGGCAGATGCCCTGGAGGCGGTGATCGGCGCGGTGCACCTGGACGGTGGTATCGAGCCCGCTCGGGTGCTGGTGCTGCGGCTGCTCGAGCCGCGCATGCAGCGGCTCGATGTCGACGCACTCAAGGATGCCAAAACCCGGTTGCAGGAACTGCTGCAGGGGGCCAACCATGAGCTTCCCGAATACCTCATCGAGGGGACCTCGGGCTCTGCTCATGCCAAGGTGTTTCGGGTCAGCTGCCGCGTCGACGCGCTCGACCTGCAGGTCACGGCAGAGGGCCGTAGCCGCAGGGCGGCCGAAAAGCGTGCGGCCGAATTGATGCTCGAGCAGGTTGCCGCGCAACTGCAGGGCGACCCACTTGTCTGATCACCCACCACCCGGTCACGACCCGGCGAACGAGCAATCTCAAGTCATGGCATCTGAAGCACACGATGATCCCAAATCCAGCCAACGCTGCGGCTACGTGGCTCTGGTGGGCCGGCCCAACGTGGGCAAATCGACGTTGTTGAACCATCTGCTGCGGCAGAAGTTGTCGATCACCTCGCGCAAGCCGCAAACCACCCGGCACGTGCTGCTCGGCGTGGATACCGACGGCGACTGCCAGGCCATCTACGTCGACACGCCGGGGATCCACGATCACGCCCATCGGGAAATGAACCGGCAGATGGTGCGGGCGGCAACCGCCGTGCTCGCGGATGTCGACCTCGCCATCATGGTGGTCGAACGCGATCTCTGGACCGAGGACGATGAGCGCGTCCTGGGCCATCTGATCGCTCACCAGGTGCCGAGCTTCGTGGTGCTGAACAAGATCGATCTCATGCAGCGTAAGGACGCATTGCTGCCGGCGAACGCCGCCCTCGCCGAACGGCAACGCTTCGAGGAAGTGGTGCCGGTGTCGGCGCTGCGGGGGGTCGGGCTGGATGATCTGCGCCGGGCGGTGTGTGCCCGGCTGCCGCTGCAGCCGCATCTGTTTCCGGCGGACCAGGTAACCGATCAGTCCGAGCGGTTTCTGGTGTCCGAGATCATTCGCGAGAAGCTGATGCGGCGCCTGGGCGACGAGGTGCCGCATCATCTGGCGGTGGTGATCGAGGCTTACGAGGAGACCGCCAACCTGGTGGATATCGCCGCGGAGATTTTCGTCGAGCGCCCCGGCCAGAAGCGCATTGTCATCGGTAAAGCCGGGGAAAAGCTCAAGCAGATCGGCCGGGAAGCGCGCGGAGACGTCGAGGCGCTCATCGGCAAGCGGGTGATGTTGCGGTTGTGGGTGAAGGTCCGCCCGGGCTGGAGCAACAGTCCGGCCGGTCTGCGCAGGGTGGGGTATGACCCGGGTCGTCGGTGAGCCCGCCCTGGTGCTGCATGCTCGACCTTATCGGGAGACCAGCGCCATCGTCAGTCTGCTGACGGCCAGCCACGGTCGGGTTGCCGTCGTCGCGCGCGGCGTGCGCAGCGGCAAGCGCGGCAACGCCGTGCAGGCGTTCAACCTTTTGCGGGTCAATTGGATCGGCCGCGGCCCGCTGTACACCCTCACCGGCTGGGAGCTGATGCGACACGCCTGGCTGTCGGGGAATGCTCTGGCAGCGGGCTTCTACCTGCTCGAGTTGCTCACCCGGGTGCTGCCTGAGCAGGAGGCCGCGCCGGCTCTGTTTGCCGCGACTTGCGGCAGTCTGGAGCACCTGCAGGCTGATGACGTAGCGCTGGATGTGGTGCTGCGGCGCTTCGAAAAGCTGCTGCTGGAAGAGTTGGGGTACGGCATCGACTTCTGCCGGGACGCTGACAGCGGTGAGCCCATCCGTGCCGACGGCCAATATGCGCTCTACCCGGACGCAGGTTTCGTTGCCACGTCCCGCGGCTATCCGGGAACCGCCCTCGCCGACATCGCCGCAGACAAATACGACGGTCGGGCTACTCGGGTCGCCGCCAAGAAGATCTTCCGCCAGGCGCTCAAGCCCCTGCTGGGGCCCCGGCCGCTGGCGAGTCGGCGGCTGCTGACCAGGCAGCGCGCCTGATGTCCCGGCGCGGGCCGAGAGAAATCACGGTCACCATGACGACTCTCTCCGACGACGGGTTGGGGGAGGGCTGCTTCGAGTCGCGCGCCGTCAAGGCGCGTAACGCTCTACCTGGCGAGGCGGTTACCGTCTGGGTTCGCAAGCGCCGTGGCGGTGTCTGGTACGGCGAGGCCGAACAGCCCCAGGTGCCGGCCATGCAGCGACAGGCTGCGCCATGCGGCGTCTTTCCGCGATGCGGCGGCTGCGCCCTGCAGCATCTGCAGTATCCGCTGCAGTTGGCGCACAAAGCGGCTCGGCTGCAGGCAGCGTTGGCTGAACATGGGGTGGTGCCCGGGCGGGTCCGTAGGCCGGTGTCGCCCACCCAGCTGCACTATCGCTACAAGGCCCGACTGGGCGTGCGGGTGGTCGGCGACGAAGTGCTGGTCGGGTTCCGCGAGGGCTTCAGCAACCGCATCGTGCGTATGACCGAGTGCAAGACCCTGGCGCTGCCGTTCGTGCGCATGCTGCCGTGGCTCAAGCAGGCGCTCGGCCGGCTGCGCGAACCCGACCGCGTCCCACAAATCGAGCTGGCGGGCGGTGATCGCGATTTTGCCATCGTGGTGCGTCATCTGGGCGATCTCGACGCTCAGGATCATGGGGTTCTCGACGACTTTGCCCGCACCACTGGCATGCGGGTCTATCTGCAGCCTGCCGGGTACGACAGCGTACGGCGGCACGACCAGGCTGAATCACCCTATCTGTCTTACACCAACCCGGATTACGGGTTGTGTTACCAGTTTCTGCCGACGGATTTCACCCAGGTGAATCCGTTCGCCAACCGCGCTCTGGTACGTGCTGCTCTGCTCGGACTGGCCGCCTCGCCGGGCGCGACCGCCACCGATATGTTCTGCGGCATCGGCAACTTCTCGCTGGCGCTGGCACGCTCGGGCCTGCGGGTGAGGGGCTACGAAAGCGCGGCGGGCGCCGTAGAGCGGGCGCAGATGAACGCCCGCAGCAATGGCTTGAGCGCTCGAGCTGAGTTTGCGGTGGCAGATCTGTATCATGCGCGCTGCGCGGAACTTCCGGAGACCGAATACCTGCTGCTGGATCCACCGAGATCCGGCGCTGGCGCGAACCTGCAGCGATGGGCAAGCTGGCGAACGTTGCAGCGTATTGCCTACGTCTCGTGCAACCCGCGCACATTTGCTGCCGATGCGGCACTGCTGCAGAGCTGTGGCTTCAGACTGGAGGAAGTAGGCATCTTCGACATGTTTCCCCACACCGCGCACGTCGAGACGCTGGGCGTTTTTGCCCGCCGTCAGGAAGCAGATACGGGTGGTTAAGGTCCGAGACGACGTCGCGCGGCAATCCGACGGGCGCGTGGACGTGGATTGCTGGGTGCGAGACCTGGCTGCCCGTCACGGTAAGCTGGAAGCAGCCGCGGTGCATCGTGCCGCAGCGTTCGTCAGGCAATTGCGCCCGCGCGGTGAAGAGTTTCTCGAGAGCGGTATCGAGCTTGCCGAACTGGTGAGTGAGCTGCGTCTGGATACCGCTTCCGTGGTTGCAGCACTCACCTACCGGCCGGTGCGAGCCGGTGCGGTGCCGCTCGACAGCCTGCGGCAGACTCTGGGCACCGACGTCGGCCATCTTCTCGACGAAATTCTGCGCATGGCCAGCTCCAGCCTGCTGGAGATGAGCAACACCCGCCTGCAGACCAGCGAGCGGCGCGATCAGGCAGACAACGTCCGTCGTATGCTCATCGCCATGATCGACGATGCGCGGGTCGCGGTCATCAAGCTGGCCGAGCGCGTGGTGGCGTTGCGCTCGGCTAAGCATTACAGCGACGAGCGCAAGCGTCGCATAGCTCAGGAAGCTCACCTGGTGTTCGCGCCGCTCGCCAATCGCCTGGGCATCTGGCAGGTCAAATGGGAGTTGGAGGATCTGGCGCTGCGCTACCTGGCCACCGACATCTACATGAACATTGCCAAGCAGCTCGACGGGCGCCGGGAAGAGCGCGAGCAGCAGATTGCCGCACTCGCCAGCAAGCTTCAGGGTGAGCTGTGCGCCCAGGGCATCGAGGCGACGGTCACCGGCCGAGCCAAGAACATTTACAGCATCTGGCGCAAGATGCAGTCGAAAGGCGTGGGTTTCAGCGAGGTCTACGACGTTCGCGCGGTGCGCGTGCTGGTGCCGAACATAGCCCAATGCTACGCAGCTCTCGGCGTCATCCATACCCAGTGGCGACACGTTCCGAGCGAGTTCGACGACTACGTGGCCGCACCCAAGGACAACGGCTATCGCTCCATCCACACCGCGGTGATCGGTCCGGACGGAAGAACCCTCGAAGTGCAGATCAGAACGCTCGAGATGCACGAGCAAGCGGAGCTCGGCGTCTGCGCCCATTGGTCTTACAAGGACGACGGCTCGGAGGATCGCCCTTACGCGGAGAAGATGAACTGGCTGCGGCAGGTGGTCGAGTGGCGAGATGAGGTGCAGTCGGGCAGCGGCAGCGATATCGGCGTCGAGTTGCAGCAGCTGTTTCGCGACGAGCGCATTTTCGTCTCCACACCCGGAGGGCACGTGCTCGATCTGGCCGCCGGTTCTACGCCGCTGGATTTCGCCTATCGGGTGCATACCGAGATCGGTCATCGCTGTCGGGGTGCTTTGGTGGGAGGCCGGCAGACGCCGCTGAATGCGCGCCTTGCCACCGGGCAACGGGTGGAGATCCTCACCGCTGCGGAACCAGCTCCCCAGCGACGCTGGCTAGACGCGCATCTCGGGTATGCGACCAGCGGCCGCGCCCGCGAAAAGATTCGTGACTGGTTCCGAAGCCGCGATCCGGCTGTCAATGAGCAGCAAGGTCGGGCGCTGCTGGTCAACCTGCTGGATCGTTTGAGTTTTGCCGCTCCGGACCAGGCTGCCTGGCAGGCGGCAGCCGTGCGGCTGGGCTGCGACAGCGTCGGCGCCCTGTTTCAAACCGTAGCGACGGGCGACTGCCAGACCCTCGACGTGCTCGACGTGCTGCACGCGGAGTCGGCCCTTGCAGGGCAACAGGGCCTGCTGCCGGGGTTGGCGTTGCCGGCTGCGCCGGGAGGTACCTGCCGCATCGAACTGCTGGCGGCCGATCGCCAGGGTTTGCTGCGGGACATCGCCGAGATCTTGAGCGAGCTTGAGATCTCCCTGCTGGGGAACGCCGGCCAGGTGGATCCTCTGACTGACCAGGCGCAGGTGAGACTCGATATTCGCGCCGGCCAACTCCGCGATCTCGCCATCGTGGTGGAGCGCCTCAGCCAATTGCATGGCGTTCACGACGTCCGGATCAAGCGTCGCTGATCGATGCATCGCGTCGATGCCCATCACCATCCCTGAACACAATCAAGAGGAGCTACTGCCATGAGAGTCATACTGCTGGGACCGCCGGGTGCCGGGAAGGGAACTCAAGCCAAGTTCATTTGCGACACGTTCGAGATTCCGCAGATATCGACGGGCGACATGCTGCGCGCCGCGGTAGCTGCCGGCAGTGATCTTGGCAAGCGCGTGAAAGCGGTCATGGATTCGGGTGCGCTGGTCTCGGACGAGATCATCATCGAGTTGGTGAGGGAGCGTATTGCCGCGCCGGATTGTGAGAACGGCTTCCTGTTCGACGGCTTTCCGCGAACGATTCCTCAGGCGGAAGCGCTCGACGAGGCCGGCGTGATCATCGACAGCGTTGTGGAGATCACCGTTCCGGACGAGGAAATCGTCAAGCGAATGAGCGGGCGGCGTGTTCATCCGGCGTCGGGCCGCGTGTATCACGTCGAGTTCAACCCGCCGCGCGAGCCGGGCAAAGACGACGAAACCGGCGAGCCCTTGATACAGCGTGACGATGACCGCGAAGAAACTGTGCGCGAGCGTCTCGAGGTGTATCGTCGCCAGACGCACCCCTTGGTGGAGTTTTATCAACGAAAATCCAGGCAAAGCGCGCTCACCTTCGTGTCGGTCGATGGCACCGGCGACGTGCAGGGCATACAAGCGAGGATCCGTTCGGGTCTTGAGCGGGGTTAGTGATATTTCCTTTGCTTGTCAGTATGATGCGGCAAGATTTGGAATTGCGAATTCGGTTGATTGGGCTATCGTTGAAGTGCGTGCAGTGCTTAAGCAGCCTTTACGCAAAGCACGCTCAAGCGAACAGTGAGCCGAACGAGTAACGACAAGTCGATGGCTGTGATCAGGTAGTCGAAGCGGCCAAACAAGAAGGAAATCCAAGGAGATTCTTTATGCCGAAAGCTAAGACTGCGGCGAAAACGCCGGCGAAAAAGCCCGCGGCCAAAAAGCCCGCAGCCAAAAAGGCTGCAGCCAAGACGCCTGTTGCAAGCAAAGCCCCGGTAAAACGAGCGGCTGCCAAGAAAACCACCGCCAAGAAAGCGCCGGCTAAAAAGGCGCCAGCGAAGAAAAAGGCGCCGGCTAAGAAGAAAGCGCCGGCTAAGAAGAAAGCGCCGGCTAAGAAAGCGCCGGCTAAGAAAGCGCCGGCTAAGAAAGCGCCGGCGAAGAAAAAAGCGCCGGCTAAGAAGGCGCCGGCTAAGAAGAAAGCGCCAGCTAAGAAGAAAGCGCCAGCTAAGAAGGCGCCAGCCAAGAAGAAGGCGCCGGCCAAGAAAGCTTCGGCAAAGCGTATTCCCTCGAAAGCGGGGGCGAGCACCAAGCGGGCCACGGTGCGAGGTGCCACCGTCGCGCGCGGC
>JBLRXD010000052.1:0-19157 GCA_047920935.1 Pseudomonadales bacterium
GAGATGATCAGGTCGCTGCCCTGGGCGGCGCCGGCCATCGGCCCGGGCACCAACAACGGCAGCGGCGGTAACGCCACCATCGACCTGCGGGGCTTCGGCCCGCAGCGTACGTTGGTTCTGCTGGACGGCCGCCGGCTCGTGCCGGGGGACCTCAACGCCCGGGTTGATACCAACATGGTCCCCGTCGCGCTGCTCGAGCGAATCGATCTGGTTACCGGTGGTGCATCGGCCGTATATGGCGCGGATGCGGTGACTGGCGTCGTCAACTTCATCACCAAGCGCGATTTCGAAGGAGCCGACATTTCCGGCAACTGGGGCGCGTCCGAAGAGGGCGATGGTGATCGCTACCGCGTCGACATCACCCTGGGAGCCAACACCAGCGATGGGCGCGGCAACGTGACCCTGCATGCCGGCTACAGCAAGATGGATCCGGTGCTGCAGGGCGATCGTAAGCTGGGTGCAGCTTCCCTTTCTTCTACCGACGGCCTTCCGTCAGGCTCATCGGCGGGTGTTCCGATGGCAACGACTGGCACAGGCGAAGGCCTGGTTCAGTTGGATCCGGCCACGGGCGCGTTCATTCCGTTCTACGACTCCTTTAACTTCAACCCGCTGAACTACTATCAGACGCCCCTCGAGCGGACGCAGATTTCCGGTGCGGGGCACTACGAGATTGCCAGCAACGTCGAGCTTTACGGGCAGGTGCTGTTTACTCGCAGTGACGTCACTCCGAACCTGGCCCCCAGCGGAACGTTCTTCAACAACTGGAACATTCCCATCGGTAACCCGTTCATTCCCGAGCCGGCACGTCAGCAGTTCTGCGCCGGCCAAGGCATCGCGGCGGCCGATTGCGTGGCTGGCAACCCCGAAGAGATCACCGTGCAACTGCGGCGCCGCTTCGTGGAGCTCGGGCCGCGCATCAACCAGCACGAAAACGACATGTTCCAGTACACGTTCGGCGTGCGCGGTGACATCACCGATTCGTGGAGCTACGACGCGTACTGGTCCCATGGTGAGTCGGACCAGGCTCGCACGCAGGCTGACTGGGGTTCCTTTTCCAAGGTTCAGCAAGCGCTGCGTGTCACCGACCTGAGCGCAGGCTGCGCCGACCCCTCCAACGGTTGCGTACCGCTGAATCTGTTCGGAGCCGCGGGGTCTATAACCCCGGAAATGCTCGCCTTTATCAACCTGGACTCCATCGCCCGGCGGCAGGTTGAGCAGGACGTCGCCTCGGGCTTCGTCACCGGCGATCTTGGTGACATTCGCAGCCCCTGGTCGCAGTATCCGGTAGGTGTGGCAGTGGGCGCCGAGTACCGCAAGGTGAAGGCCTCCACCCGGTCCGACAGCGCATCGCAGATCGACAGCGAAGTTCTGGGTACTGGTGCAGCGACTCCGGATCGCGCGGGTGAGATCGAATTCACCGAAGGCTACGTCGAGATGATCGTGCCGGTGGTCAACGATCAGCCGATGATCCACTCCTTGAGTCTGGAAGGCGGCTATCGGTATACCCGGTTCGAACTCGATGGGTCGGATACGTACGGCAGCTGGAAGTACGGTGGTGAGTGGGCGCCGATTCCTGACCTGCGTTTCCGGGCGATGCAGCAGAGGGCTACCCGCGCGCCGAATATCAACGAACTGTTCCAGCCTTTGATTACGGGGCTGTCCAACATCGCCGTCGATCCTTGCCAAGGCGCCCTCATCAACCAGGCGGAGGCTAACACGCCCGGCACGCTGTCGAATCTGTGTGTGCAGACTGGTGTGCCGATCTCCCAGGTTGGTCAGATTCCTGAACCGGCCGCCGGCCAGATCAACAACACCAGTGGTGGCAACCCGGAGTTGGGGCCGGAGGAAGCGGACACGACGACCATTGGCTTCGTCTGGCAGCCGGGATTCATTAGCAACCTGATGGTTACTTTCGACTACTACCGAATCGAAGTCGAAGGTGCGATTTCTTCGGCCAGCACCACCGACATCCTGAACGATTGCTACGATGCGAGCCGCAACCCGGGACTCACACTTAACGAGGCTTGTGCCGGCATCAACCGTAGCGCCATCAGCGGCGACCTGAACGCGAACGATGCTCTCGGCGTGCTGACCCCGCTGTCGAACCTCGGTAAGTTGAAGACCGATGGCTTCGACCTCAGCGTCAACTATCGCTTCCTGCTCGAGGACCTGGGCATGGATTCGAATTGGGGCAGCATCGCCATCAACTTCGATGGCAACCACGTTCGAAGCGCCAAGTTCCAGGCGACGCCGAACTCCCTGAATCGCGAGTGCGTGGGCTTTTTCAGCGTGGCGTGCAGCGCGGAGACGGGAAATCCGGTACCGGAGTACAAGTTCACCCAGCGGACAACGTGGACGTTTGGCGACTTCGACGTATCTTACCAATGGCGTCACATTGGCAAAGTTAAGGAGGAAGGCTTGACGTCGGCGTTCCTGCCGGCTTTCTCGAAGATCGACGCCTTCAACTATGTCGATCTGGCAGCGACCTGGCAGGTGACCGACCAGATCCGTACCACCCTTTCGGTGTTCAACGCCTTCGATAAGAGCGCGCCCAACGTGGGCAACACCATTGGTGCGACCACCACGAACAGCGGCAATACTTTTCCGCAAACCTACGACGTGATTGGCCGTTACTACACGCTCGGCTTGCGAATGACTCTGTAATTCTCGGTCAAGACGATGCTATAGAAGGCGGGCTTCGGCCCGCCTTTTCACGTTATGGCTGGCAGGAAAAGATAAATGCCCGTTCATTCGCTCCCAGGTTTTGTGTGCTTCGTTCTGCTGGCCGGGGCCGCTCATGGCGAGGTACATCCCCGCCTGGCGGAGTGTCGGGCGCTGGCTGATGCCAGCGAGCGCGTTGTCTGCTACGACGTGGCGGTGGATGCGCTGACGCCAACGCCGTCAGCGCATCTGCCAACGCAGATGCCGCCAGAGGCGATGTTTGGCCTCGAGGGCGCCGCGGCAGCCGAAGCTGCCGGTCGCGTGCTCGGTTTGCAAAATCCGCAGAACATTCGCGCCAGGGTGCGCGTGGTTCAGTCGACGGCTGAGGGGAAGCTGGTTTTAGAGTTGCACAACGGCCAGGTCTGGGTGCAGACGGACGCCGCTCGACTGGCGGTAAATCCAGAGGATGAGGTGATCATTCGCAGGGCGCGGCTGGGATCCTTTCTGTTGAAGAAACCCGGCAGCAACCGTTCGATTCGCGTGCGACGGGTTGATTGAAAACGCATCGGCCTCAATCTATACGCCGCATGAGCCCTTCCTGAGCCGCCGACGCAATCAACACCCCATCCCGGCGGTAAATCAGCCCCCGGTTGAGCCCCCGGGCGCCGCTGGCGCTGGGGCTGTCCTGCACGAACAGCAGCCATTCGTCGGCACGAAACGGCCGGTGGAACCACATGGCGTGGTCGAGGCTCGCCATCTGCATGTTGTCCTGCAGAAAGCTGACGCCGTGGGGCAGGGTGGCGGTGTCGAGCAGCGACCAGTCGGACAGATAGGCCAGCACGCACTGGTGCAGCCGATAGTCGTCGGGCAGTGGGTCGCGGGATTTCATCCAGCACATCTGTTGCGGCGCGCGCTTGTCGGGATGGAAGATGTCCTGAGGGTCGATGGGTCGAACGTCGATGGGGCGTTCCCGGTTGAACGAGTCGGTGTACTCCGCCGGCAGCTTCGCCGCCCACTCGGCGCGCAGTTGCCGCTCGTCGGCCAGCGTTTCCGGCTGCGGCGCTTCGGGCATGTCGAACTGGTGGGAGAAGCCTTCCTCGTCGGTCTGGAACGAAATCGACATATTGAAGATCGGCCGACCGTGCTGAATCGCCACGACTCTGCGGGTCGTGAAGCTGCGGCCGTCGCGGATGCGGTCCACCTTGTAGAGGATGGGAATGGTGGTGTCGCCCGGGCGCAGGAAGTAACCGTGCAGCGAGTGTGCCTGGCGATCCTCCGGCACCGTCCTTGATGCCGCCACCAGTGCCTGGCCGATCACCTGCCCACCGTACACCCGCTGCCAGCCTTCGTTCGGGCTGGTGGCCCGATAATGATTCTTCTCGATCTCCTCGAGGTCGAGCAGTTCAAGCAACTCGTTGGTGGGGTTCTCGCTCATGATCTGGCTCTGCCTGATGCCGCAGCCAGCGCCGCGGCTGCGGATGGGGGCGCTATTGTAGTCACGCGGTGGGGCAGGGAGAATCCCGCCTCTTCATGGAAAAGGAACCTGCTCATGCCGTCACGCCGCGAACTGATTCAACTTACCCAGCAAGAGATTGCCGATTTCATGGTGGAGCAAAAGACTGTCATCATCGTCGCCAACGGTAAAGACGGCTATCCGCACCCCATGCCGATGTGGTTCTACGCCGACGCAGCCGGTGCCGTTTACTGCACCACGTTCCGCAAGAGCCAGAAGGTGCTGAACTTTCGGCGCGATCCCCGGGCATCGTTGCTGGTGGAGAGCGGTGAGGAGTACGCGCAGCTGAAGAGCGTACTCGTCTACGCCCGCACCGAGATCATCGACGACGTGGATGCAGTCGTCGATACCCTTGTGAAAATCAACACCAAGGGGCTGACGGTATCCGACGGCGACGTTCAGAAGCTGATCGGTGCGGTCAGCAAGACGGCGGAGAAGCGCGTCGTGCTGAAGTTCGTTCCGGAGCGTTACGTGTCTTGGGATCACGGCAAGCTAGGCGGCGCTTACTGAAACACCTGTAGGAGCGACCAAGCGGCCTGCGGCCGCCGCGGTCGCTTGAGGAAAAGCGGGTCGATCAGTACTTATACGACTCCGACTTGAACGGACCCTCCTGCTCGACGCCGATGTACTCGGCCTGATCCTTCCTGAGCTTGGTGATCACCCCGCCGAAACCCAGCACCATCAGCGCGGCTACTTCCTCGTCGAGCTTTTTCGGCAGCACCTCGACGGTGATGGGCGAGCGCTGGTTGGCGGGTTGGTCGGCCCAGCGGTTCTCGTACAGGTGGATCTGCGCCAGCACCTGGTTGGCGAAGGAGCCGTCCATGATGCGTGATGGGTGACCCATGGCGTTGCCCAGATTCACCAGCCGGCCCTCGGACAGCAGGATCAGGTAGTCGCGCAGGTCATCGCTGCGGAAGATCTGGTGCACCTGATCCTTGATCTTGTCCCAGCGCCAGTGGTCGCGCATGAAGGCGGTGTCGATCTCGTTGTCGAAGTGGCCGATGTTGCACACCACGGCGCCGTTTTTCAGGGTGCGCAGCATGTTGCTGTCGCAGACGTTGGTGTTGCCGGTGCAGGTGACGATCAGATCGGTCTCGCCCAGCAGGCGGGCGTCGATGTCTTCGAGCCGGCCGGTGTTGTTGCCGTTCAGGTAGGGCGACACCACCTCGTAGCCGTCCATGCAGGCCTGCATGGCGCAGATGGGGTCGATCTCGGTGACCCGCACGATCATGCCTTCCTGACGCAGGCTCTGGGCCGAGCCCTTGCCGACGTCGCCATAGCCGATCACCAGCGCCCGCTTGCCGGCCATCAGCATGTCGGTGCCGCGCTTGATGGCGTCGTTCAAGCTGTGCCGGCAGCCGTACTTGTTGTCGTTCTTCGACTTGGTGACCGAATCGTTGACGTTCACCGCCGGCACCTTGAGGGTGCCCTTCTTCATCATGTCGTACAGCCGGTGCACCCCGGTGGTGGTTTCCTCGCTGATGCCGTGCACGCCGTCGAGCACCTGGGGGTACTTGTCGTGAAGGATCTCGGTGAGGTCGCCGCCGTCGTCGAGCAGCAGGTTGGCGTCCCACGGCTTGCCGTTTTCGAGGATGGTCTGCTCGATGCACCACCAGTACTCCTCCTCGGTTTCACCCTTCCAGGCGAACACCGGGATGCTGGCCGCGGCCATGGCGGCGGCGGCGTGGTCCTGGGTCGAGAAGATGTTGCACGACGACCAGCGCACCTCGGCGCCCAGGTGGGTGAGGGTCTCGATCAGCACCGCCGTCTGCACGGTCATGTGGATGCAACCAATGATCTTCGCGCCGCGCAGCGGCTGCTCGGCCTGATATTTCTCGCGCAGCGCCATCAGCGCCGGCATTTCCGCCTCGGCGAGGGAAATTTCCTTGCGGCCGAAGTCGGCCAGGTTGATGTCGGCGACTTTGTAGTCGGGCATGAGAGCTCCTCAGGATGAGTGATTGAGATAGGTGTGAATCTGGATGCGGAAGCCGTTCTTCTGCGCCAGGAACTGCGACTCGCCGGCCGCGAAGCCGGCATTGGCCGCCCAGTGGGCAAGCTCCGCGGCCTCGAAGCCGAGCCACAGATCGCCGCAGGCGGCGTGCGCCCACTGGTGCTCGTGGCGGCACAACTCCACCACGATGAGCACCCCGTTGCGCTCGAGCAGCCGCCGCGCCTGGCGGAAGAACCGCTGCGGCGAGGGCAGATGGTGCACCACCATGGCGGCCACCAATAGCTGATAGCCGGACGGCTCGTGCAGGGTGGCCACGTCGCGGTGCAGCAGCCGCACGTTGTCGAGGTCGGCCACCTGCCGCGCACTCTGGTCGAGCATGCTGCGGGCGCTGTCGATGGCCACCACCTGGTGGAAACGCTGCGCCAGCGGGCGCAGCAACTCGCCCTCGCCCGGGCCGATCTCCAGTGCGGTGCCGGCCCCCAGGCCGGTGCGATCGACGATCTCCAGCACGCTGCCCACGTATACGGCGGCTTCCGAGATGCGCGCCTGGTTGCTCTTGAAGTGCTCGGCGTGCTCGGCGAAGAACGCCTCGCTGCGTTGGCTGCGCTGCTGGTGAACGGTCTCGATGCGCGCCCGATGCTGCTCCGCCAGGTCGATCTCGTCGATGGCTTCGAGCAGGGCCCGGTGCAGCGCGGTGGGCGCCGGCGCGCGCCGATAGAAGATGGTGTTGCCTTCGCGCCGCTTCGCCACCAGGCCCGCCTGGTGCAGCACCTTGAGGTGATGGCTGAGCGCCGGCTGCGGCGTATCGAGCAGCCGGCAGAGTTCCAGCACGCCGTAGGATTCCTCCTTGAGCAGCCGCAGCACGCAGGCCCGCTGGCCGTCGGCCACCGCCTTGGCGGCCACCACCAGCGCGTCGAAGCGCTGGGCGTCGGCGTCTTCCCCGGCGGCGGGGCTGGAACGGAGCGGGTTGGCCATGGGCACCGGCTGAAACGGCTGCTGAGGGAGGGATGCTAGCATCGTTTCATCGAATATCAATGAAAGTTGATATTGGGGAAGGCCAGGTGCTGTGGCAGAATGCAGCCATGCAACCCCCGGCGATGACGCCCCCCAGCAAGCTGCCCGGCGTGGAGACCACGATCTTCACGGTGATGTCCGAACTCGCCCGGGAGCAGGGCGCGCTCAACATGTCTCAAGGGTTCCCGGATTTCGACGGCCCACGGTATCTGCTGGAGCGGGTTCAGCACTATCTGACCCACGGCCACAACCAATACGCGCCGATGATGGGGGTGCCGGCGCTGCGCCAGGCGGTGGCCGCCAAGGTGCACGACCTGTACGGCTGCGCGGTGAATGCCGATACCGAGGTCACCGTCACCTCTGGCGCCACCGAGGCGCTGTTCTGCGCCATCGCCGCGGTGGTGCATCCCGGCGACGAGGTGATCGTTTTCGACCCGGCCTACGACAGCTACGAACCCGCGGTCACCCTGCAGGGTGGGATCGTGCATCACGTGCCCATGCATCCGCCCGAGTACCGGCCCGACTGGCAGCGGGTGGCCGATCTGGTGAGCGCGCGCACGCGCCTGATCATCACCAACACCCCTCACAACCCCACCGGCGCGGTGTGGGACGAAACCGACATCGCGGCGCTGCGCGCGGTGCTGGCCGATGCCTCCGCTCGGGGCGTCGAGATCTACCTGCTGGCGGACGAAGTCTACGAGCACATCATCTTCGACGGCCGCAGCCATCAGAGTCTGTGCCGCTATGCGGATCTGTTCGCGCGCAGCTTCGTGGTGTCGTCGTTCGGCAAGACCTACCACACCACCGGTTGGAAGATCGGCTACTGCGTCGCGCCGCAGCCGCTGTCGGCGGAGTTCCGCCGCATTCATCAGTACGTGACGTTCTGCAGCAACACCCCGGTGCAGCTTGGGCTTGCGGATTTTCTGGTCGCCCATCCCGAGCACCACCAGCAGCTGAGCGGCTTTTACCAGCGCAAGCGCGATCTGTTCTGCGAGCTGATCCGCGACTCCCGATTTCAGGTCGTGCCCAGCGCCGGCAGCTATTTCCAGCTGCTCGATTACTCGGCAGTGTCTGACGAGGGCGATGTGGCGCTGGCGCGTCGGCTGACTTGTGATGCCAAGCTGGCGTCGATTCCGGTGTCGGTGTTTTATCAGCGCGACCCGGGGCACAAGATGCTGCGGTTCTGCTTCGCCAAGGATGACGCCACGTTGCGGCGCGGCGCTGAAATTCTCTGCGGCTTGTGAGCGCCAGCCGATGGCCGCTCGGGGTGCAGACGACCTCGATCTGCGGCCATAATGAGCGAGTTTGGCGGAGCGACCGCCGCCAGATCCAAATGCGCACGTAGTTTCGGAATCAAGGACGAGGAGCAGTCGATGAGGTGGTTGGTGCTGGTGGGGCTGATGAGCCTGACGGGAATGTTGGCGGGTTGCGGGAACGCTGAAGGGCCCGCGTCTGGAGAGCAGGCAGCGGCTCATCCCGGCGAGCAGATCTATACCCGATTCTGCTTTTCCTGCCATGCGGCGGGCATTGCCGGCGCGCCGCGGGTGGGCGACCCGCAGGCCTGGGCGCCCCGCATCGCCCGAGGTCGTGAAGCGCTGGTCACCGCTACCATCGAAGGCATACCCCCTGGCATGCCGCCCCGCGGCCTGTGCGCGCGCTGCAGCGACGAAGAGCTGGAGTTGGCGGTGGACTTCATGATCGAGCGGAGCCTCTGACGCCTAGCGCAATCCCGGGCCCGCGCCAAGCCACGGCGTGCGCTTGCCGGACACGCGCAGTTTCCGCTTGCCCATCTGCTGCGGGTGCGGCTACAGTCCGCACCCCTTCGAGCCGGCTGCCCGCGCCATGTCGATTGGCGCGGCTGGCAGGCCCACCGCCAACAGCTCTGGAGTCGAGAATAACCAATGAACCAGTATCGGCCCGGTGACGTAGTAGCACGCCGCAAAGGCCTGGTCATGCACAAGGGCATCGTCATGCCCGACGGGCAAATCCTCCACAACATCCCGATCCATGGCGAGCAGATCTGCTCCCTGGAAGAGTTCAGTAACGGTAAGCGGGTCTA
The DNA here is from genome assembly GCA_047920935.1 of Pseudomonadales bacterium. Lineage (GTDB taxonomy): Bacteria > Pseudomonadota > Gammaproteobacteria > Pseudomonadales > Azotimanducaceae > UBA7803. The sequence continues at coordinate 9,199 of JBLRXD010000052.1, forward strand.
CGTCACCGGTTGCCGCTCCGATCGATTCGACGGCAGCGCGCTCTCCGCCGTCCAGAACCCGCCGCGCCCCTATTGCCTGTTCACCAACAACTGCGAGCATACGGTGACCCGGTTCACCCACGGCAGCCCGCGTAGTCCGCAGCTGCGTGGCTGGATCGCCGGCGTTTCGGTGGCGGCGTGCACGTTGGCGCTCAGCCGCCATCGCGGGGCCAGCGCTAGCGCGTTCTCGCTGGCTCGCATGCTGATGGGAAGGCTCGGCAGACAAGCGTAGGGAGCCACCGTCAAGCGCCGGGGCGTAACCAATCCTCCGGCGGCATCACGCTGAAAGTTCCGAATTCGGGGATCACCAGCCGATGGCAGTGCAGCTGCAGGCGTGGCGCCTGCTGCTCTGGCGCGCCGGGCCGCCCGTAGAGCGTGTCGCCGAGGATTGGATGGCCGATCCAGGACAGATGCACGCGCAGCTGGTGGGTGCGACCGGTTTTCGGCGCCGCCAGCAGCAGCGTTCGCTCTGGCGCCGCCATCAGGCTGCGCACCCGGGTGATGCTGTCGAAGCCGTCGCCCTGGTAGCCGGCCAGGCGCCAGCCGCTGGCGTTGGCGTGAATCTGCTCGCGCGGCCCGGCGACCCGGTAGCGGCTCTTGCGCCCCTTGCGCAATGGCAGGTCGATGATGAGCGAGCCCGCTGCCTGCAGGCGCCCCTGCACCCAGGCCAGGTAGTACTTGCGCACCCGGCGTTGCTGGAAGGCGCGGGTCAGTTGTCGCTGCACGTCTGCATCCAGGGCGATGAGCAGCAGGCCGCTGGTGCCTTTGTCGAGCCGGTGCACCAGCAGCGGCCGGGCGCCCAGCGCGTCGGGGAGGGCGTCCCACAGGCAGGGTGCGCCCGACCGGTCTGCCAGCAGCGACACGCCGGCCGGTTTGTTCATGACCGCCACGCGGCTGTCCCGGTAGATGAAGTCAAACACGGATGTGGCCCGGAGCGCTGGCGAGGGCGCTGGTGGCAAGGAGATGACTGATCATGGGGTCGCTGCTGGTGGTGGTTCCTGAGGGCGCGCCCAAAGTACCATAGCGGCAAAGTGCTTGGGGAGTCGTCGGTGCGGGCAGCGGTAATGCGTGGGGGCAATCTGGTGGCCGGCGAGCTGCCGGAGCCGGTGCCCGAGGCGGGTGAGGTTCTGGTGAAGACGCTGGCGTGCGGCATCTGCGGGTCGGACCTGCACGTGCTGCGGCATACCGAGCAGTTTTCCGCGGCGGCTCGGGAGACCGGCGGCGTCGGTATCGACCCTGCGCGCGATCTGGTCATGGGCCACGAGTTCTGCGTCGAGATTCTCGATCATGGCCCCGGGGCTGCACGCAGCCTGCCCGTGGGAACCCGAGTCTGCTCCATGCCCATGCCCATGCTCATGCGGCCCGGCGGAGGGCTGGGCATCGGCTTTTCTCACGAGGTTCCGGGCGGCTACGCCGAGCGCATGGTGCTCAGCGAGGCGCTGCTGCTGCCGGTGCCGAATGGGCTTTCGACGGAGCGGGCGGCGCTGACCGAGCCCATGGCGGTAGGCTGGCACGCGGTGCAGATGGCGCGCTTGACCCGCGATGACGTGCCGCTGGTGATCGGCTGCGGCCCGGTTGGGCTGGCGGTGATCGCCGCGCTGAAGTTGCGTGGCGTTGGTCCGGTGCTGGCCGCCGACTTCTCCCCCGCACGCCGCAAGCTGGCCGAAGCGCTGGGCGCCGATGAGGTCATCGACCCGGCGCAGAGCTCTCCGTATGCCTGCTGGGAAGACGCGGCCCGAGCCAGCCTCCAAGGCCGAGTAGCGCCGGTAAACCCGCTTTCCGGCGAGAAACTGCTGCCCCCTGGGGTGTTCTTCGAGTGCGTGGGCGTGCCCGGCGTCATCGATCAGATGATGGTGGGAGCCAAGCGGGGCTGTCGTTTCGTGGTGGTGGGTGTGTGCATGGAGCAGGATCACATCCGGCCGCTGCTGGCGGTCACCAAGGAGTTGAACCTGCAGTTCGTGCTCGGCTACACCGCGGACGAGTTCGCCATCACCCTGCGGCACATTGCCGAAGGCGAGCTTCCGGTGGATCCGCTCATCACCGGCCGGGTCGGCATCTCCGAGGTGGCGGAGGCGTTCACCGCCCTCGGCAGCCCCGAGCGGCATGCGAAGATTCTGGTGGAGCCCTGGCGCCCATGAACCTGCGGGATCTGCGCTATCTGGTGGCGGTGGCCGAGCACAAGCATTTCGGCCGCGCGGCCGAATCCTGCTTCGTCAGTCAGCCGACCCTCTCTACCCAGGTCAAGAAGCTGGAAGACGAGCTCGGGGTGGTGCTGATCGAGCGCACCAATCGCCAGGTGATGCTGACGCCGGTGGGCGAACGCATCGTTGCCCAGGCTCAGCGGGTGCTGCGCGAGGTCAACCAGATGGTGCACATCGCCGAACAGCACAAGGATCCCTATGGAGGCGACTTCCGTCTGGGATTGATCCCTACGGTGGCGCCCTATCTGCTGCCGAAAATTCTCGGCCCCATCAAGAAGGCGTTTCCGAAGCTGAAGATTCAGCTCACCGAAGGGCAGACGGCGGTGATCTCGCGAATGCTTCGCGACGGCGACCTGGATGCGGTCATCCTGGCGTTGCCGCTGGAAGAGGAGCATCTGCGGCAGGTGCACCTGTACACCGAGCCGTTCTTCTTCGCCGCCTCGAAGCACCATCCCAAGGCGAACCAGAAGTCGGTGCGGCTCGACGACCTGGACCACGAGGAGGTGCTGCTGCTCGAAGACGGCCACTGCCTGCGCGATCAGGCGCTGGCCATCTGCAGCTCGCACAACGCGGTGGAAAACACCAACTTCCGCGCCACCAGCATCGAGACGCTGCGGCAGATGGTGGCCGCCAACGTGGGCATCACCCTGATGCCCGAGCTCGCCATCACCAATCGGTCGGGGGCGGTACGCTACCTGCCGTTCAAGGACGACGACGCCCACCGCGACATCGGTCTGTGCTGGCGCGCGAGCTCGCCCCGTGGCGAGCTGCTGCAGCAGTTCGCCGAGGTGCTGAAGACGGCCATGGAGGGCGTGGTGGGGCGGTGATTGCGGGCTGTAGGAGCGATCTCCAGATCGCGATCTGGAGATCGCTCCCACCGAGAGGAATCGCGATCTGGAGATCGCTCCCACCGAGAGGAATCGCGATCTGGAGATCGCTCCTACGACTCGAGATCGGCGAGCAGGCTGCGGCGGGTGGCGTCGGGAAGCGTGACGTCGCAGCTCATGGCCTGGTGGTCGATGCCCATCTTGATGTCGGCGCCGTCTTTCACCGCAGCGATGCTGTCCGGGTCGAGCTCGAAGCGCAGGAAGTGCACGGCCGAGGTTTTTTCGTCCGTGGAGCGGTCGAGATCCTCGTTGGCGATGGCGAAGATTTTGTCGCCGCCGACCACCTGCAGCCAGATGCGATGCTCGATGCCGGCCATGCGGCCGAGCGCGCGGCGACGCTGCTCCACGTCCGGGTACTCGAACATGAAGGTGCCTTTCCAGTTGGTGCCGTCGGGAATCAACGGATTGTAGGCGGCAAGTTCCTCTTCGATCTCGGCGCTTTCGAAGATGCGCTCCACCCGCAGCATTTCCTGCACCTGGTATTTGACGGTGAGAAAATCCTCGAAGTACATGGTGGCGTTGGGATTGAGCGCCACGCGGCGCGGCTTCTTGTGCTCGATGACCTGGGCGCGGAAGGCCGCGCGTCGCTGCGCGTACTCCTCCAGGCTCCACAGGTTAGAACGATCCAGTTTCTGCATGGCTAGACTCCGTAGGCTTTTCGAACCATGGTGATGGGGTGCTCCGCGGTACCTTCCCCTTCCATGCCGTGGGCGATCATGCGGCCGGCCATGGGGCAGTCGGATCCGAAGGTGTCGGCTTCCGCCTGCTTCACCCGGTTCACCACCGGCCGCGCGATCTTCATGGCCTTGGCGTAGGTCTCGCTTTTGATCGCGTAGGTGCCGTCGTGGCCCGAGCAGCGCTCGATAGCCGCAATTTCCGTGCCGGGCACCAGCTGCAGGAAGTCGCGGGTCTTCATGCCGATGTTCTGCACCCGCTGGTGGCAGGCCACGTGGTAGGCCACCTTGCCAAGGCTGTGGGGGAATTCGGTGTTCGCGAGACCGGCTTTGTGCCGCAGCATCAGATACTCGAACGGGTCGAAAAAGGCGCTTTTCACCCGCGCCACGTCGTCATCGCCGGGGAACATCAGCGGCAGCTCCTGCTTGTACATCAGCACGCAGGAAGGAATCGGCGCGATGATGTCGTAGCCGGCTTCGATGGCCTCGAGGAAGATCGGAATGTTGGCGTCCTTCAGGCTCTCGACCTTTTTCAGATCGCCCAGCTCGAGCTTGGGCATGCCGCAGCAGCGGGCGTCTTTGAGGATCCGCACCGGCACGTTGTTGTGATTGAGCACGGCGATCAGATCTTCAACCACCTTGGGCTCGTTGTGATCGCCGTAGCAGGTCACGTAGATCGCCACCTTGCCCGTGGTGCGGTCGCTGGGGCTCACCGGCAGCCCGGCGCCGATGTCGCGATCCAGGCGCTTGACGAGGGCCTTGGCTTCGATGTTCGGCAGCGGCGCGTCGGCGTGGATGCCGAGCAGCTTGTCGCCCATCTTGCGTAACGTTTTGCTGCCGCCGGCGGCGTTGGCGGTCTGCGCGATGCCGGGCGTGCTCAGGGTGTCGAACACCCAGTCGGTGCTGGTGATGATGCGATCACGCCACTTGATGTCTTCTTTGTTGCGAAACTTGTACGCCTTCGCCCGCAGCATCAGATGGGGGAAGTCGACGGCCCATGGGTGGGGCGGCAGGTAAGGGCACTTGGTTTCGGCGCACAGGTCGCACAGGTAGCATTGATCGACCACCTTCATGTAGTCGCCCTTGTCGACCCCATCCACTTCCATGGTGGGCGACTCGTCCACCAGGTCGAACAGCGTCGGAAACGAGTCGCATAAGCTGACGCAGCGGCGGCAACCGTGGCAGACGTCGAAGATGCGCTCCAGCTCGCTGTAGAGCTTGTCCTGGTCGTAGAAGTCTTCGCTCTTCCAGTCGAGTGGCTCGCGCTTGGGTGCTTCGAGACTACCTTCCCTCGTCATGTTCGTCGTCCTGATTGGTGGGCTGATGGCAGGGTCACCGTGGCAGATGAAAAGGGGCCCCGCGGGACCCCTGTTCAAACGCCGTAGCGGGGCGGCCTCAGGCCATGGCGTCCAGGGCCTTCTGGAAGCGGTTGGCGTGAGAGCGCTCTGCTTTCGCGAGGGTTTCGAACCAGTCGGCAATTTCGTCGAAGCCTTCGTCACGCGCGGTTTTCGCCATGCCCGGATACATGTCGGTGTACTCGTGGGTCTCGCCGGCGATGGCCGCCTTGAGGTTGTTGGCGGTGCTGCCGATGGGCAGGCCGGTGGCCGGGTCGCCGACAGCTTCGAGGTATTCGAGGTGGCCGTGGGCGTGGCCCGTCTCGCCTTCTGCCGTCGAGCGGAATACGGCGGCTACGTCGTTCTCACCCTCGACGTCTGCCTTGGCAGCGAAGTACAGATAACGGCGATTGGCCTGTGACTCACCGGCAAACGCGTCCTTGAGGTTTTGCAGAGTGGTGCTTTCCTTCAGTTCCATGGCTTCATGTCCTCGTCTTTGTTGTGTGAGAGCGCGCGTCCCGATAAGGGACGCGTTCCGATGCGTTGCACCAGTATAAGCTCTGGGCAGGTCTTGACCAGTCGATAGATGCTATCGCCGTCATAGGTTGAAGCTATCGCTGCGAGGTAATTGCAGATTTTTTCAAATGATAATCATTCCCAATCAGGCGTGTAAAATCCGCGCGCTCGTGGCCAATTCGCCGACCCTGGGGACACCGCATTGATTCGTGCCGAGCTCGGCCATCTGCTGCGCCTTGCCGCGCCGATCATTCTGACGCAGCTGTCGCAGATGGGCATGGGCGTGGCGGACACCATCATGGCCGGGCGGTATGGTGCCGTCGATCTGGCCGGGGTGGCGCTGGGTGGAAACGTCTTCTGGCCAACGGTGATGTTGATGGCCGGGGTGATCATGGCGATCGTGCCCACCGTGTCGCAGCTTCATGGCGGTGGCAAGCAGGCGGAAGGCGGGGAGGTGGTGCGGCAGGCGGCTTGGATCGCCCTGGCGGCGGGCGTCCTGCTGATCCTGGTTTACCAGAACGCGGTTGTCGTCTACCAGCTGATCGGCGTCGATCCGCTGGCCGTGCCAATCGCCGTAGGCTACCTGGATGCGCTGTCGTGGGCCACCCTGCCGCTGCTCGGCTACTTCGCCCTGCGCTACCTCTGCGAGGGCATGTCGTGGGCGCTGCCCGCCATGCTGGTGGCGTTCGTCGGGCTGCTGGTGAAGATTCCCCTCAACTACCTGTTCATCTACGGCGGCGCCGGCATTCCCGCCATGGGCGGCGTCGGCTGCGGCTGGGCCAGCGTGGTGGTCATCTGGCTCGAGTTCCTGATTCTGGCGCTGGTGGTGATGCGTTCCCGCATGCGCGTCACCGGTTTGTTCGCGCGCTTTTCCTGGCCGGATGGGCGGCGCATCTGGCGGCTGCTCAAGCTGGGGCTGCCCATCGGTCTCACCGGGTTCCTCGAATTCTCGATGTTCTCCATCGTCACGCTGCTGATCGGGCGGCTGGGCGTCGAAGTCGTTGCCGCCCACCAGATCGCGACCAGCGTCGGCGGGTTGGCGTTCATGATCCCCATGGCGCTGGGTATCGCGGTAGCCATCCGGGTCGGCTTCAACGTCGGCACCGGAGATCTGGCCGCCGCAAGGCGCAGCGGCTGGGTCGCCATCGGGGTGTCGCTGGCGTTCGCCGTGGTGGCGGGAACGGCGTTGTTCGCGGCGCGCGGCTTCATCGCCGGGTTGTACAGCAACGAGTTGGTGGTGATCACCCTGGCCATGGAACTGCTGGTGTTCGTCGCCGTGTATCAGTTGGTCGATGATTCCCAGGTGACGGCCTTGGGGGCGCTGCGCGGCTTCAAGGATACCCGCACGCCGATGATGATCGCGCTGATGGCTTACTGGACGGTGGGTCTGCCGGTGGGCGTGGCGCTCGGCTTCGGTTGGGTGGTGGTGCCCGGGTTCGAGGGCGTGCGCGGCTTCTGGGTCGGGCTCACTGCTGGCCTGGCTGTAGCGTCGGTGGTGCTGATCGGGCGCTTCAGCTGGCTGTCGACCCGGGCCGGGCACATCCGGCGTCTGGCGCACCGATGAGTCGGTTCCCGTTGCTGCGGTCGGCGCGCCCCATGGCGCAGGCGGGCGGGGCGTCATGATCACCGCCGGCTTGTGGATTCCGCTCACCATCGCCGCCGCGTTCCTGCAGAACCTGCGCTCGATGCTGCAGAAGCGTCTCACTGGCGTGCTGTCGGTGAACGGCGCCGCCTACGCCCGGTTCTGCTATGCCTTGCCGTTCGCCTGGATCTACCTCTACCTGCTGGCGGGCTGGGAGTCGCCGCCGACCACCAACGTCAGCTTCTGGATCTTCTGTGCGGTAGGCAGCTTGGGCCAGATCTTCGCCTCCGCCTGCCTGCTGTCGGCGTTCACCCTGCGGAGCTTCGCCGTCAGCACCGCACTGTCGAAGACCGAGGTGGTGCAGACTGCGCTGTTGGGTCTGGTGGTGCTGCACGACCAGCTCGCGCCCCAGGCCGTCATCGGCATCGGCGTCAGTTTCATCGGCGTGTTGCTGCTGGGCTCGGGGCTCACGCTTCGTGATCTGTTGCGGCCAGGTTACGGTCGCACCCGCGGGTTGACCCTGGGCCTGTTGGCCGGCGCCGGGCTTGCCGTATCCGTGGTGGGTTTCCGTGGCGCCGCGCTGGCGCTTCCCGAAGGCAGCGCGTTGATGCGCGCCGGGTTGGTGCTGGCGGTGGCGCTGACGCTGCAGACCTTGGTGATGGGCGCCTTTCTGGCGCTCAGGGAGCCCGGGCAACTGTCACGCGTCGCTGGCGCCTGGCGCGGCGGCGCGCTGGTGGGGCTGTGCGGTGCGGCTGCGTCGGTGGGCTGGTTCACGGCCATGACCCTGCAGACGGCGGCACTGGTGCGTGCGCTCGGTCAGGTGGAGCTGCTGTTCGCGCTGCTCGTCTCGGGTTGGGTGTTCCGTGAGCGCATCAGCGCGCGGGAGTTGGTCGGCGTAGGCGCGCTGGTGTTCGGCATCTACCTGCTGCTGTGACCGCCTGCTGCCGTGAGGCCGTGCGGTCTGGCTCCGATGCTCACACGATGCTCACACCTGGAAGCGGTAGTACTCGATGCCGGAGTCGTCGAAGGGCGCCTCCCTGGCGCCGATACTTTCGATGTAGAAGACGCCCGGAAGATGCGGCAGCAGATGGTCGAAACCAACACCGTCGTGCATGGCGGCGTAGCCGGCCTCGTCCAGGTCGACCGGATTCGCCAGCGCGTCTGCGAAGCGGATCTGCCGCGCCGCGGTCGCCCAACCGGGCATGACCACCATGGGAATGGCCTCCGCCGCATCGCCGCTGCCGTAGCCGACGGTGAGAATGCGCGTGTCGGTCAGTGCCAGACCGCTTTCGGCTGCCTCCTCCAGGCCGGCAGCCATCCACGCCGGCAGCGACGCGGTGTAGAGATTGCCGACTTCCTGCATGCCGCCGGTGCCGAGCCGGGTCATCAGCTCCGCGAAGCGGGGACTGTTGCGGAATGCGCGCGCCACCTGAGTCGCCAGCGGGTAGATCTCGTCGCTCAGGCGTTGCTGGGCCACCAGGGCGTAGAGGTCGTGCTCGCAGATCAGCTCTGCGGTCAACATCGCGGTGTCTATCTGGGCGGTAGTCGCGTAGCCATCGAGCTCTGCCAGGTCTTCGCCGTCGCCCAGCGCCAACGCCAGCAGGTAGCTCATGATGAGCCCGGTTTCCGCCATTCGCTGATATGGCCGATGCAGGAACGTCCCCGACAGCTCGCGCATGAACCGACCGGGCTGGGAGGCAACCGGGCGCAAGCTCGCCGCGCTCTCGGCACCGGACACGCGCACGAACATGTCCCGCATGGCGGCCAGCACCTCGTCGATGTAGCAGGTGGTGGAGTACTTGCCGTTGAATACGGGGAAGTCCCGGGGCTGCGCGTAACCGGAAGGCTGCTGCTGCATGAAGCGCAGGAACGGCTTGCGGAAGTCGGGGCCGCGGTAGTCGGACGAGCTGCCGGCCAGGTGCAGTTCCAGAGACAGCAGCGACGGCGACTCTTCCACCAGCATGGCCACGGCCCCAGCGCCCTGGGTGGCCTCGCCGGAGGTGGCCCGGGCGTATTCGGCGATGTCCGCACACACCACGATGGCCTGACGGCCGTGGCCATCCAGGGCCAGGTAGCGGGCGGCTGCCTTGAGCGCGTAGACGCCGCCGAGGCAGGCGTGCTTGAACTCGGGTACCTCACAGGCTCTCGACAACCCCGGTAGCCCGAGTTCGGCCAGCCCGCGATTCACCATGCCCTTGACGATCACCGCGCCGGCCGAGTTGTCGGTGCTGGATTCGGTGCCGAGGCCGAGAAAGCCGATGCGGCTGGGGTCGATGTGGTATTGGCGAATCAACCGCAATACCGCCGTGGCGGCCATGGTGTAGGCGTTCTCGTCGGGGCCGCGCATGCGGAAGCCGCTGCCCACCACGTTGCGCACCTTGTCCCAGCTGTCGCCCGTCCAGCGGCACCAGTCGTCGAGCCTGACCCGGTAGCGAGGCAGGTAGCAGGCGAATCCGCTGATGCCTATGGCCGCTGGCGCCATGAGCTACTGCCCTGCTCCGATGCCGCTGATGCCGGCCATGTCGTCGCCGAACCGTTGCCGCAGATATTCCCACTCCAGCTTCAGCCAGGGCGTGAACAGCTCGCCGTGCTCGGCCAGCTCCCGGGTCAGCTCGGTCGGGGGAATCCAGCGCCAGGCCTGGATCTCGGTGGCGTTGATGACCGGCCGGTCGTCGCTGCGACCGATATAGACGGAGCACAGCTCGTGCTCACAACCCAGTTCGCGG
>JBLRXD010000053.1:0-19059 GCA_047920935.1 Pseudomonadales bacterium
GGCTGGCGGATCCGGGCTGTGGGATCAACAACGGCGCGGGCGGAACTGACAAAAACCAACCAGACAGTTTCCGCAGTGGCATCCGCAACGCAGCCGGGACCACCTGCAGTTTCGAGTTCTCGCAATTCTGGGATCATCTGCCCGCGCTCGAAGGATTCACGGGCTGGGCGTTCGTCGAGCACGCCTTCAACGATCACCTGGTATTCGAGGGGCAATTCAGCTTTTCCCGTCACCAGTCGTTTGGAAGGGGGTCACCCTCCAATCCCGGCGGTCGAATTGGGGAATTGGGCATCATACCCGGCAGCCATCCGGGAAACCCCTTCACGGCCATGGCGGATCGCGGCAACGGGCTCGAACCTCTACACGCCCTGGATCTCGATGGCGATGGCATCCCCGACAGAGGTGCAGATGGCGCCATTCTACTCGCCGCCGATCCGTTCGATCCGTCGCAAGGCATCGGTTTCAATGAGGATGTGGTGCCCGCCGCGCTGCGCCTGGTGGGCAAACAGGGGACGCTACCATCGGGGCACAACAGTGACGGCTCGGGCGAAGGCTCCACCAGCAGTACCGACATGAACATCCGTTGGGCCGGTGGCTTACGCTTCGACTTTCCCGACACATCCTGGTCAGGCGAAGCGTTCTATGCGCACCAGCGCAACATCATGCAGTTCCCGGAAAACCAGGCCGAGTCGTTCAGCGCCGTCGCCGACGGCATAGCGGGGCGCCTCGGCCCGAACAATGATCAGTACTTCAACCCGTTTTCGACCCGGGAGCATCCCTGCACGAACCGCGTCTGCGATCCTACCGCATTCACCCAGCCGGGCGACCCTGCGTTCAATACCTTGTTCGTCATGGATGAGGTTTCTTTCCAGGATGAAACCGATTGGCGCAACCGCTTCAACGTCGCGGACATCGTATTCACCGGTGACGTTTTCGACCTTCCCGCCGGCACCGTCGGCATGGCGCTCGGTGGCCAGTGGCGCAGAGTCGATCTGGAGCGGGACGAAGGCCCGTTCGCCAATGCGTGCGATCGCTGGGTCAATGCCTGCGGCTTTGATTTCAAGAAAGGGCGGACGACGCAAGCGGTGTTTGCGGAGGTCGCGGTGCCGCTCATGAACCACGACCAGTTCGGCGAGTTGGATCTCTCCGCGGCGGTGCGCTGGGAAGATTCCGGCGGCGATCTCGATTCGACGGATCCCAAGGTCGGCATTCGTTGGTCACCTCGGCCGTTCGTGGCTCTTCGAGCATCCTTTGGTAGTTCATTCATCGCCCCAAGCCTCACACAAATGTTCGACTCGCCGGTTTCCTTCCTCGAGAACATGGTTGATCCAACCTGTTCGTTGTCCGGCGCCTGCGTCGATAGCGGTTCCTTCAGGACGCAGACGTTCGGCGGCAATGAAGAACTGCAGCCGGAGGCGGCGGATGTCTGGAGCGCTGGCCTGAGCCTCAATCTGCTCGATGATCGGCTGTCCATATCCTTCGACTATCTGTACTTCGACTTTCAAGACCGCATTTCGCGTTTGCGCGGCCAGGATGTACTCGACGGCGACGCGCAGCGTTTCCGTCCGTTTCTTGCCGGCGGCGGCACTCGCGAAGAGTGGATAGATCCGGTCAATAAGGCGACGGGCAACTTTGAAACCCAGGCCATCATCCGCGCACCCGGAGGAGAGATCGTCGAGGTACTGACCCAGTGGGTCAACGCCCAGACGATGAAGTGGAAAGGCTGGGATCTGGGCGTTTCCTATCGCTGGGACGGTACCGATCTCCCCTTCGTCGATCGAGAGATCGGCAGCTTCAATTTCCGGATCGACGGGACCTACGTGCAGTCCTACGAGTTCACGCTCACCGGCCTGCCCAACGAGACCTGCGGCAATCCGGCATTGGGGCGTCGCCCCCCATGCGAGGCCGCGGGTAGCCGCAATGATCGGACCAGCGTCGTGCCACCGGCGCCGCGCATTCGTGCAAATGGTCAGCTGAACTGGCTGATGGGCAACCACGGCGCAACGGTATTCGCGCGCTACATCCATCATGTCAAGGAAGACTCGGTATTCGCAGCCGCGAACCCGCCGCTGATCAATTCCCGCGTCACCTATGACGCGCAGTACAGCTACAACATCGCCGGTTTGATAGGCGGAGATGCAAGCAGTACCGGCGTCACCGTCGGCTGTATCAACTGCTTCGATACCCGAACGGACCCGATGCTGACCCTCGGCGGGCTCGAAACCTTTCTTCATGATCCCCGAGGCAGCATGTGGTACGTGCGCTTGTCGCAGAGCTTCTGAAGGGGTGGCTGACGATTGGCCGACAGACGATTCCTCCTCAACGAGGGCGCCTGTCGGCGAAACCAGGGGAGCTCAGCAGCGTTGAACAGGGTTGCATGGTTGCTATTGATACTGCCGCTCTGGGCAATTGCCGACAGGTCTTGTGATACTTCCCTTGATTCCGACCGGCGATACTCTTGCTACCTGCACAGGTACTGCGGCAGTGCGGAGACCACAGATGACCAACTGGCTTGCCACATCCAGATCATCCAGGACTTGCTCGCTGCTCCCAGCGAACCCGACCCTGCTGCTCCGCTGAATTCCCCTGCGGAAGCCCAGGTGCCAGATGTCCGGGAAGAAGGGCGCCTGAGGCAACTGTTCGGCTCAAACCGCACCAAGGGCGAGCGGCATGAAGGCCGCATCGTGCGCCTCGTCGAGCAGCCCTTGGGCAACTTCCTTGTGCTGCTGGATGATGGCCAGGCTTGGGAGCAATTGGAGCGCGAGGCCGTTCGATTAAAAACCGGACAGCGGGTGGCCGTGGTGCGAGGAGCTATGGGAACTTATGCATTACTCCCGACCGACGGCGGTCGCGCCCGCGTGCGGGCGCTGCCGTGTCCGTCGGAGAAGTGCGCCGCTCTGGGCGTGACGCAGCCGAGCAGCGCCACGCCCCGGTAGGAGCGGTCTCCAGACCGCGATCTTCCCTCTTTCAACCTCCACCCCCCACCCTTTCGTATGGGAGAATCCCCCGATCGCGATTGTTCCGCCGGCCCATCGAGAAACCGCCGATCGATGAAACACTCGTCACCATGAAAACCGCTGCGCTCCGCCTGACCTGCATCGCCCTGCTCACGGCCCTGTCGAGCCTCGCAGGCGCCATCGCGCCGCTCGCTTCGTGGCAGGAGGTGGTTCGCCAGAGCCCCTACTGGGAGAGCCAGGGCGCGCATGCGAACCTCGCCACCATCCGCCGCTGGGTGCTCGGCGGCGAGGCTTACTGCACCCAGCAGCAGCGGCACATTCTGTTCGATCGGCGCATGCGCTTCGTCGGCTACCTGAGCGATGTGGGCGAGCGCGAAGCCAACCAGGCGCGCATCGACGCGCAGCGCCAGCAACTGGCCGAAGCCGGCCGGGTAGACGCCTGGATGCCGGGGGAAGTCGGCCGCATCGGCTATCCGTTCGTGCTGAGTTGTTATCAGCCGGATGCGCGACTGGGCGAGTTGCTGGCGCGTTACACCGGCGACGACGAAACGGCCCGGCTGTGGGGCACCTGGGACGGCATGCGCATCGGCAGCCCGGAGGCGCCGGTGGCGCTTCACGAGGCGATCCGCCAGGTGTTCGAGTTCCGCCGGGAGATGGGCCGCATCAACCTGCCCGATCACGTGCTGAGCGTGCTGGCGGGCAAGGTGATCATCGAAAGCGGCGGCCAGCGCGACGCGCTGTCGCCGGCCGGCGCCCGCGGGATCATGCAACTCTCCACCGCCGCGCTGAACGACTGCGAGATCGAGCCAGGGTTTCACCTGCACCGTCTCGCCCAGATCGACTGCGCGCTGTATCTGCTGGAGCAGAATCACCGCAACCTCGCGCCCGTGTTCGCCGAGCACTTCGGGCATCTTCCCGAGAACAAATCCGACAATCTGTACCGGCTGCTGCTGGTGCAGGCCTATCACGGGGGCGTCGGGCGGGTGCGCGCGCTGATGACCGACGACGCGCTCAACGGCGCGGCACGCTACTTCGCCAGCCACCACCAGCGCTTCACCGCCGGCGACATCGCCCTCGGCATGGTTTACCACAACCTCGGCCGCAACCGCCTCGGCTTCGCGTCGCTGTACTACGTCACCGACGTCAGCCTGGCGACCACCGCCGTCTGCGCGCGGCTCGACGACCTGCCCGGCTGCGCGTGAGTGCTGGCTACGCGATATGGAAGCAGCGGCCCGTGGAGACCGCGCTAACCCTCTTCGCGCAGCATGGTGGCGGAAAAGACCAGCAGATCCTGCGCTCGCTCCTCGACGATGGCACGCACGATGTCGAGATTGAGGCGCGTGTAGTCGTGCACGGCAACGTTGCGGAACCCCACCATCCCCTTCAGATTCTCTGCCATTCGCTCTTCGAGGCGGCCACTGGTGAGGAGCAGCTCGAAAGCATCGCGGCTGTCCTGCGGAATGCCGAGGCGATGTTTGCGCACGAGATGCATCGCCAAGCCTATCGCGGCCTCGCATGCCCGCTGGAGATTCAGGACGATGGAATCCTGGCGGATGATGTCGGACGTGAGGTTGGCAGGATCGCCCGCGTAAACCTCCCCCACGCGCTGGATGCAGCGCTCAATGGTCGCCGCTTTGTTGAGCACGACGTCATCCATAAACGCTGCCCCGGGCGCGGATATCGTCGACGATGCCGCGACGCTCCTCGTTCAACCGGGCATAGGCCGAAAAAGCAGTCGCCTCGAACAACTGACGGGCAACCGGATCGCGCTCGTAGAGCAATTGGCTTTGGTCGATCACCTTCACGCGCATCACCGTAGATGCGGAGCGTAAATCCACCAGGTCGACCGATGCATGCAGCTCCGCGGCCAGGGATTCCTGCAGGTCGTAACGAAACAGCGGAGGCAGCGGCTCTGCTGCGAGCACGGCGATATCGACGTCGCTGTCTGACCGCGCCTCACCGCGCGCGCGCGACCCGAACAAGTAGATGGCTTCTACCTCCCGCAAGGCAGCAAGAATCAGCCCTACCGCGCGTTCATTCTTCATAGCGCCATGTTAGCCGAAACCTCTTCGAGCATCTTCTTTAGAACGAGGCGAACAGATACGAATTGACACTAATGTTGCAGCCTCCGTACACTCGGCCCCGTTGTGAGCGATTCCGGTGTTGAGAGAGCACCGGGATTAGGGATTCGCCCGCAGCTGAACTCAATTAATTCAGTATGAGGCGAATCCATGAAACCCAGCACACTGCTGCTACTTGCAGCGGCGGCTTCCGCGGGAGCGCTCGTCAGCGTCCCTGCACACTCCCAATCCAGGGAAGGCGCCATAGAAGAAATCATCGTCACGGGCTCTTACATCCGTCGCTCGACGTTCGATTCATCCTCGCCAATCGACTTCATCGGCCAGGAAGACTTCGCAAAAGCCGGCGCAATCACCGTCAAAGACATCGTCCAGAACCTCACCTACAACATCGGCTCTGAAAGTATTCCCGACACCTTGCGGTCCGGCGCAACGACCGGCACCGAGAGCATCAATCTGCGGGGCCTGGGCCTAAACTCGACGTTGGTGCTGGTGAACGGTCGCCGCCAAGCCGAAGCCCCGAACCTCAACAATGACGGCATAGCCTTCGTCGACACGGCCTCTATCGTTCCGCCAATCGCGATCGAACGCATGGAGGTTCTGAAGGATGGCGCATCGGCACTCTATGGCTCCGATGCTATTTCCGGAGTAGCAAACTTCATCACGCGCAATCGGTTCGAAGGGGTAGAGGTCAGCTACGATTACCAGACCATCACCAATTTTGATCTCGATCGCCCAGAAGACAAGGTAGTTCAGGGGATCGTAGGTTTCGGTGATGATCGCGGGCATGTCGTCATGGCGGCCAGTTGGCTTGATCGCAACCGTATGCCGTTTCACGAGCGCAACTTCGCGACGGGGACGGGATTGTCCGGGTTCGGATCACCAGGCACTTTCTTCGTTCTTCAGGATTCAGGCGAGAGTGACGCCGCATTCGCTGCAAGGCAGCAGGCATTC
This sequence comes from Pseudomonadales bacterium, assembly GCA_047920935.1. Taxonomy (GTDB): domain Bacteria; phylum Pseudomonadota; class Gammaproteobacteria; order Pseudomonadales; family Azotimanducaceae; genus UBA7803. The sequence continues at coordinate 5,990 of JBLRXD010000053.1, forward strand.
ACGCTCAGCACTTTCGACGGCACCACGCCGCGCGGTGCCGATCTCGACTGCATCAACGTGCCTCAAGCCAGCGGCCGCACTCCAATCAACTTCCTCTTCGGCGCCAACGTTCCGGGCACGAGCTTCCCCGCCGGCGCAGAAACCTGCGTGGTGGATTTTCTACCGACGCAATCACTGATCGATGCGGAAAGTCGGGTTCAACTATGGGCCCACTTCGAGTACCTGCTGAACATCGAGCACAACATCGAAGCGTACGGAGAGTTTCAGGTTGCCAGCAACAAGATCGAACGAGCGAATTCGCCGTCGTTTGGCTTCGTGAGTGGCGCCCCAGTGCCGGTCACCAACCCGGGGCTGCGCAATGACGCATTCCGCCGGGGGCTCGGTGGCGAAGAGCTGATCGATGACGGGGCGGCGCAAGCCCTGGGCTTCGCCAACGCCATAGATGCCGCTATGAATAATGCACTCCTCGGCACCACCGTATTCAACGGCCGTCCACTCAGCGGCGTTCCGGAAGTGGTGGCCCGCAAACGCGGCCGCTTCGATCCCACGGGAGAGGCCAATCGCGACAAGACTCACTTCGTCGCTGGCGTGAAAGGCGATTTTCCTTTCATACGAGACAACTGGACCTTCGATGTCGCCTCGACCTGGAGCGAGCACAAGTTCGATGGCTTTGTCTCCTTCGACACCAACGACAGCAACATGAAGCTTGCTCTGGATGGTTTCGGCGGGCGTGACTGTAACCCCAGCGTCGAGGCTCGCGGCACCGGCAACTGCTTGTTCTTCAACCCATTCGGCAGCGCGTTTCTGACCGATGCCGACGACACCGGGCCAAACGGGTTATACAACACCGATGCGCTGTTCGATCATATCTTCGATCCCATTCTGAACTCCGACCGGCAGGAACTGTTTGTGCTGGATGCTGTGTTCACCGGTGACTTGCTCGCGCTGCCTGCAGGCAACCTGGGCATGGCCTTCGGAGCCCAGAAGCGCCGGCAGGAATTTTCCTCTCAGCCTTCGGGAACCGGCGCAAACTTCAACTTTTCCTTCGTCGTCGGCCAGGAACCATTTGAGGTGAAGCGCGACGTCTGGGCCATCTTCACGGAGTTTCTGGTGCCGATTACCAATGCAGACTCTGCGATCGGAGACCTGGAGCTCAGCTTGGCGGTGCGCCACGAGGATTACGGCGGCGGCACCGGCAGCACCACCGATCCGAAGTTCGCCTTCCTGTGGCGCCCCAGCAACGAGCTGGCGGTGCGTGGCACGTTCCAGACCTCGTTCAAGGCGCCGGGTCTGGCTCAGCTCGGTGGCTCTAGCACGTCGCTGAACAACATTTCCACAGACCCTTTCGACCCGGATGCCAGCCGCTCGTTCGTGCCAGGTATTGCCATCGGCAATCCGAATCTGTCCCCGGAGGAAGCGGACGTGTTCAACATCGGCTTGACATGGCAACCGAGCAACGACCTGCTCGACGGCCTGCAGGTCGATCTCGACTTCTGGTCGTTCGACTTCAGCAACGCGATTCGCAAAGAATCCAACGCAGCAGTGGTAGCCGCCTTCGTGGCTGAGGCGAACGCAGGCATCGTCAACGGCCCTGCTGCGCAGAAGCTGACGCTCAACTCCGACGGCACCATAGCCGTGATACGCTCCGAATTCGTGAATGCGGCCTCGGTCGACACGAACGGAATCGATCTTTCCCTTCGCTACCCGGTCGAGCTCGGCCAGTTCGGGCTGCTCGGGTTGTCCTGGAATTCCACCCACATTCTGAAGTATGAGTTTCAAGAAACCCCTACTGGCCCGAAGATCACCGGCCTGAACAAACGCAACTTTCAAACCATTGGCGCGCCAGCTCCGCGCTGGCGTGCCAACCTAGGGGCGGATTGGCTGCACGGGAACCATAGCGCCAACCTGACGCTGCGGTACACGCACCGCTATCGCCTTGGGCAAGCTCCGTCCGTAGCAATTGCGGCGATCAATAATCGGACGCCGACAGATCGCATCGATGAGCATTTTACGGTCGATGCCCAATACAGCTATCAGGCGCCGGAGATACTCGGGCTGCCCGGGCCGGTACTTTCCCTTGGCCTCATCAACGCCTTTGATGAAGATCCACCGACCATCGACGACGGTCCTGGCTTCGATTCGAAAATTCACGATCCTCGCGGCAGAATTGCATACGGGCGCATCACGGTCTCGTTCTGATCCGGATCCACCGCCTGATCCTTTCCCCCACTTCCAAAACGCCCGGCCCTACAGGGGCCGGGCTCCGGAAGGTGGCGCATGCCGTACCCCCGCAGGGGCAGATTAAACGGCTGCACGACATATCAGTCGCCCCCACAACGGCGTCGGTCGCAATGACCCACCGCACCATCCTCTCTATACTGACCGGTATCGCGCACAGACCCGGGGGGGAATCATGGCTGCAGCGAATCCCGAAGCGCATGTTGACGCGGAAGTCGAAGTCCTCGATGCGCTGATCATCGGCGCGGGCTTCCATGGGCTCTATCAGCTTCACCGGCTGCGCGAGCTCGGGTTCGCGGTGCGCATCTTCGAGGCCGGGGCCGAGCTCGGCGGCATCTGGTACTGGAACTGCTATCCCGGAGCCCGGGTGGATTCCCACGTACCGAACTACGAGTTCTCCCTGGAAACCCTCTGGCGCGACTGGAACTGGAGCGAGCGATTTCCGTCCTGGCAGGAGCTGCGGCGCTACTTCCAACACGTCGACCAGAAGCTGCAGCTGAGCCGCGACGTGCGCTTCAACACTCGAGTGACCGCCGCCAGGTTCGATGCCGACCGCGACCAGTGGCTGGTGGAAAGCGCCGACGGCAGGCTAACCCGCGCACGCTTCGTCATCGCCTGCACCGGCTTCGCCGCGAAAGCCTACGTGCCGGACTTCCCCGGCCTCTCGCGCTTCGGCGGGCCCTGCCACCACACCGCCCACTGGCCCCAGCAGGGGCTCGACATGACCGGCAAGCGCGTTGGCGTCATCGGCACCGGGGCCAGCGGCGTGCAGGTGATTCAGGAAGCCGCCAAGGTCGCAGCCCAGGTCACCGTGTTCCAACGCACGCCGATGCTCGCCCTGCCGATGCAGCAGCGCCAGCTCGACGAGCCCACCCAGCGGCTGATGAAGCGCGACTACCCCGAGGTGTTCCGGCAGCGAGCCGCATCCCAATCGAGCTACAGCGACATCGTCGCCGACCCGCGCTCGGCGCTTGCGGTATCCGCCGAGGAACGCAACGCCGTGTTCGAGGCGGCCTGGCGAGAGGGCGGCTTCCACTTCTGGGCGGGCACCTTCAGCGACGTGCTCAGCGACCACGACGCCAACCTGCTCGCCTACGAGTTCTGGCGCGACAAGACCCGCGATCGCATCCGCGACCGCGCAACCGCCGACAAGCTTGCGCCGATGCAGCCGCCGCACCCGTTCGGCGCCAAGCGGCCGTCGCTGGAGCAGGGCTACTACGAGGCGTTCAATCAGCACAACGTCACCTTGGTGGACGTCCGCGAACGGCCGATCGAGGCCGTCACCACCAGCGGCGTGCGCAGCGGCGGTGAGGGCCACGAGCTCGACATCCTGGTGGTGGCGACGGGTTTCGACGCCGGCACCGGCGGGCTGACCGCTATCGACATCCGCGGCACCACCGGCAGCACGCTGGCGGAAACCTGGGCCGGCGGGGTCACCACCCACCTGGGCATGGCGGTGCCGGGTTTCCCGAACCTGCTGATGCTCTACGGCCCGCAGAGCCCCTGCGCCTTCTGCAACGGCCCGACCTGCGCCGAGTTGCAGGGCGACTGGGTGGTGGATTGCCTCACTCATCTGCGCGCCGCCGGAAGAACGCGCATCACGGCCACGCCCGCGGCCGCGGATGCCTGGAACCGGCACATGGACGACGTCGCCGCGCGCTCGCTGCTGCCGCTGGCCGATTCCTGGTACATGGGCGCCAACATCCCCGGCAAGCGCCGGCAGATGCTGTTCCACCCCGGGGTGCAGGAGTACATGTCGCTGTGCAACGCCAGCGCCGCAAGCGGCTACGCGGGCTTCGACCTCGGCTAGCAGCTCAACTCGGCGAGACGCACCACCCGCTCATCATCAGCCGCGAGGAACCCGGCGAGCACCCCGATCACCCGGGCCAGATCGACCGTGCCGGCAGCGCGCATCTCCTCGATGTCCACCCAGTCTTTGCCGCGATTGAAGAAAGCCTTGAACACCGCCAGATCGTCGCAGGCGAGAAACGGCACGCGCCTGCCCATGAAGGTCTCGCGACGCGCCCGGCCGGCGGCCTCGATGTGGAAGGCGGTGGTGCTGAAAAAAATGTCGATCGGCGTTCTCTCCCACCAGAGTCTGAGCTGGCCGTCGCGCTGCGCGGTGACGATGTCGTTCTTCGTGTGGCGCACGCCACTCGGCAACGCCGCGAACACGGCGCCACATTGCGTCGGCTGAACGAAGATGTTGACGTCGATATCGATGGTGCCTCTGGCACGGCCGGTGCACCACGCCAGGGCCAGCGCGCCGCCGAACGCGTGGGGCAGCTGCGCCGCCGCCAACGCCTCGTGCAGCACTACAATCTTGTCCGGAAGGCTGATCATAGCAGCAGGCGCGGGTATTCCATGGCGCGACTGACCCGGGCGGGAAACTGCTCTGCAAGCCGCAGCACCTGCTCAAGCTCCTCACCCCGAGCCAACCCGTCGTGCTCGCGAATGCGCCTGGTGATGTTGAAATCGACGGCGAAGCCTGCAGCTTCGAGGATGCGCACGAAGGTGTCGACGCCCGGCGTCTTTCTGCCCTTCTCGTAGGCAATCAGCGTCGCATGCGAGGTGCCGGCCCGGCGGGCGAGGGCGCGCAGCGACAGCCCGGAGGCCTCGCGGGCGTTCCGCAGAGCAAGGGGGACATCGCTGTGGGAGGGGTTCACCACCGGCAAATGGTATCCGTTCGAATACCAAATTACCATTCCCGCAGACCGCGCGCCGGTTGAGCGCGAGGGAAAGTCGGCGGCGGCACAGGAGAGCATCTTCGGAACCACCGGCGGCTTCGGGGTGCTGCAGGGCTATCGGCTGCACGAGTCCGGCCAGATCTACCGGCGGCTGAAAGTCGGCGAGATCGTCACCACCGGGCTGCGCGCGGTGTTGCTCGTGCAGCGCACCATCCTGCGCTGCAGACGCCAGCACCAGAGCTGGCCCTGGTCGGACTATGCGGCCTGCGAGCAGACTCCGCTGGGGCAACTGCGCCAGCAGTTCGGGATCCTGGTCGCCGACCCTGGGCCTACCGGAACCTCCGCCGCACCCCCGTCGTCATGACCGTCCTACCATCACCTGCCCCGCTTGCCTTTTCTTCCCGCTGCCGCCAAGGTCCGCCCACATACCAACCAGGCAGGGGATCAAGGTGATGCATCGATACTGGCCAGGCGCCGCCGCCTTGCTGCTGCTTTCCGCTTGCGGCAGCGAGCCGGCCACATCCACCGCGGCCGAGGCCGCACAAGGCGACATCGACACGGTGGCGGCCTCGCCCGCCATCGACCCGGCACTCATGAGCATCACCCTCGGCAGCACCGCCAAGCGCCTGTGCTCGTCGGTGTTCGTCTCCGGCCGCACCGCGGCGCACGTCCTCGAAGAAGAGTTGCGGGGGGCCGCAGCACAAGGCGTCAGCTTTACCGTCAGCGAAGACTCACAAACCGCGACAGCCCGAGTTGCAGGGTTATCCGCCACTGCGGTGCATCGCCCGGGTCTGGGCTGCACGCTGCTGCGCAACGCCACGGCGGAAGCGCTTGGCGCCCAGTTCGATGGAGCCGCCTACCCCGCCGCGGCAACCCCGAACGCCGACGCGATGTGGCCCGAAGGCACCCGTGCCGCCGACGCCGCCCCCGGCATCGACATGGACGCAGTGGATGCCGCCATCGAGCGGGCCTTTGCAGAGAACGACCCCGACCATCAGGCCCGTACCCGCGCGGTGGTGGTGGTGCACGACGGGCGCATCGTCGCCGAACGTTACGCGGCGCCATTCGACGCCAACACACCGCAACTGGGCTGGTCGATGACCAAGACCGTTACCAACGCGCTCACCGGCCTGCTGGTCGCCGACGGCGCGCTCGGCGTCGCCGCGCCGGCGCCCGTCGCGGCCTGGCAGAGCGAGGGGGATGCGCGCCGCGAGATCACCCTCGATCACCTGTTGCAGATGTCCAGCGGGCTGGAATTCTCGGAGATCTACACCGCCGATGCCGGCTCCGACGTGATCGACATGCTCTACGGCGAAGGCGCCCACGCCATGGGTGCCTACGCGGCCGCCAAGCCGCTCGCTCACGCGCCCGGCAGCCACTGGTCGTACGCCAGCGGCACCACCAACCTGATCTCGGCCATTCACCGCCAGACGTTCGCAACCCAGAACGCCTACTTCGCCTTTCCTCGGGAACGGCTGTTCAACAAGCTGAAGATGGCCAGCGCCGTGCTCGAGCCCGATGAGTCGGGCGTGTTCGTGGGCTCGTCGTACATGTACGCCACCCCCAGAGACTGGGCGCGCATGGGCCTGCTGTACCTTCAGGACGGCGTTTGGGACGGCGAGCGTCTGCTGCCCGAGGGCTGGGTCGAATATTCGCTGGCCCCCGCGGCCGCAGCGCCCCAGGGCGAGTACGGCGCGCAGATCTGGCTGAACCGTGGCGCGGCAGACGACGCCGAGAATCGTCCGTACCCACAGCTGCCGACCGACCTGTACCACCTATCGGGGTTCGAGGGGCAGAACGTGGTGGTGGTGCCGTCGAAGCGCTTGATCGTGGTGCGGATGGGCCTGACGGAGAGCGGGCCGCGGGTCATATGGGAACTGGTCGGGGAGGTCGCGGCGGCCGTCCAATAACCCGACGCGGGTGCTGAGCGCGCCGCATCACCCTGCAAGCAGGTCGGCGTGCTACGATCGATGGCAAGAGAATGCCGAGCCAGAGGGAGGCCGCCGACATGAACCGCTATCTCAACAGCAGCGACGAGGAACGTCGCGCTCTGGTCGCCCGCGTACGCAGCGGCGACATGACCGTCTCCAACCGGGAGATGCGCGAAGTCTTCGCCATCGACCCCCATTACGATCCCTACTCCATTCCGCTGGACGAGGTCGACCCATCGCACCCGAGCCTGTTTCTTCATGGCACCCACTGGGCGCACTTCGAGCGCCTGCGCAATGAAGACCCGGTGCACTATCACGCCGACAGCATGTTCGGCCCGTTCTGGTCGGTCACCAAGTACGACGACATCCGTCACGTCGACTCTCATCACGAGTTGTTCTCGTCGCAGCGCACCCGCGGCGGCATCGCCCTGGGCGGCGTGGCCGAGCGCGATGACGAGTACTCCCTGCCCATGTTCATTCAGGAAGACCCGCCGAAGCACGACGCGCAGCGCATGGTGGTCGCGCCATTGTTCGCGCCGCGGCGCCTGGCCGATCTCGAACCGCTGATCCGCCAGCGCGCCGCCGCCATCCTCGACGATCTGCCCATCAACGAGGAGTTCAACTGGGTGCGCCACGTCTCGGTGGAGCTGACCGCGCAGATGCTGGCGACCCTGTTCGACGTTCCCCAGGAAGACCGGCTGAAGCTGATCGACTGGTCGGATACGATTCAAAGCCTGAACGACCCGGAGGTGTTCGCAACGCCCGACGAAGGCTTCAAGAAGCTGTTCGAGTGCCTCGCGTACTTTCAGCACTACTTCGAGCAGCGCAAGCAGGAGCCGCCGAAGTTCGACCTGATCTCCATGCTCGCCCACAACGACGCGACCCGGAACATGGGGCCCCAGGAGCTGCTCGGCAACGTCATGCTGCTGATCGTCGGCGGCAACGACACCACGCGCAACTCCATCTCCAGCGGCGTGCTGGCCTTGAACCGCAACCCCGATCAATACGAGAAGCTGCGGCAGAACCCGGGCCTGATTCCGAAGATGGTGCCCGAGATCATTCGCTGGCAATCCCCGGTCGCCCACATGGCGCGCACCGCGACCCAGGACTGCGACCTCGGCGGCAAACGCATCCGCGAAGGGGATCGGTTGGCGATGTGGTACATCTCCGGCAACCGCGACGCCGGCGCCATCGACAACCCCGATCAGTTCATCATCGACCGCGACAATCCGCGCCAGCACACCGCGTTCGGCTTCGGCATCCACCGCTGTGTCGGCAACCGCCTGGCGGAGATGCAGCTGTGCGGCATCTGGGAAGAGATCATGAAGCGGTTCAAGACCGTCGAGGTGACCGGCGAGCCGCTGGGGCTCGCATCGAACTTCATCCACGGGATCCGCGAGCTGCCGGTGACGATCAGGGCCTGAGGCGAACGGGTGAAAGAGACACTGGCGCGGTTGCTCGCCAATGAGCCGGGGCTCGAGCTCGCCTATCTGTTCGGCTCGCACTCCCGCGGTACCGCGCGTCCGGACAGCGATGTCGATGTCGCCGTGCGCTTTCAGCAGCCCATGACGGTGGAGCAGAAACTCGGCCTGATCGAGCGCATCGCAAACGAACTCGGCTGCGCGGTTGACATCGTCGACCTCTACGACTTGCCGGAACCCATCACCGGCGAGGCGATGCAGGGCGTGCGCCTGGTCGGCACGGATGAGGCGCATGCCCGGCTGCTGACCCGGCACCTGCTGAACGTGGCGGACTTCCTACCGCTGCGCCAACGGCTACTGGATGAGCGCAGGTCGGCATGGATCCGGTGATCGTACGAGAGAAGCTGGAGTCGTTGCGGCGCTGCCTGACCAGGGTCGAATCGAAGCGTCCCGCGTCGATGGCCGAGCTCGGATCCGACCCCGATCTGCAGGACATCATCGTCCTCAATCTCACCCGTGCGGTTCAGGTCTGCGTCGACATCGGCACCCACCTGCTGAGCAGCACCGAATCACCCTCGCCGGCATCGATGGGAGAGGTATTCGTTGAGCTGGCGCGCATGGGGACGATTTCCGATGCCACCGCGACCGCCATGAAAAAGGCTATCGGCTTTCGCAACATCGCGGTGCACAACTACGGCGTCATCAACTGGGCGATCGTTCATGTCATCAGCCAGCGGCACCTGGAGGACTTCAGGCAGTTCGCACGGGAGGTGTCGCGAATGCTGCCGGACGCTGGTGCCTGACGAATCCCGCCGGTGTTACGCATCATTGACGCCCCACCCACAACGGCACTGTAATAGGGCAGCCATAGCAACAGGCGCAGCCCATGATCGAGTTCCACGACCCTCGCGCAACCACCGAAGTGGCGATGCGCCCTTACACCCTCGGCATCGACCTCGAACACCATCGGGGCGCGACCGTGGGCTTTCTCGCCAACGGTTTCCCCGACTCGGCCGCTTTCCTCGAGGCGGTGGCCCACGCCCTGCGCGAGCAGGTCGGGGTGGAGATCCGGCATTGGAACAAGGGCAATGCCTCGGTGCCGGCAAGCCCCGAGATCCTCGAGGAGATCAGCACGAGCTGCAAGGCCGTCGTCGCCGCCTACGGGCACTGAGGCAGTTGCACCACCGGCACCGTGCGTGACGGCATCATGGTCGCAAACCTCGGCATCCCCGCCGTTGCCCTGGTAACCGAGAAGTTCTGGCCTCAGGGCGACTTCGTCGCCAGTTCCCTCGGCATGCCGGACATCCCGCGCGTGCAGCTGCCCCATCCGGTGGCGGGCACCGGCGCAGCCAACCTGCAGCGCATCGCCGACGCCATTGCCCCGGCCATTCTCAACGCCTTGCGAGGAACGCCGTGAGCGGCTGGCTCAGCGCCGTCGACGAAGCGGCCGCGCTCGAACGGCTGCACGAACTGCGCTGCACCGACGGCCTGCCGGTGGTGATACCGACACCTGCGCGGGTGGAACGGCTGCGGCTGGCGACTGGCCTCGACGGCGACCTGGTGCTGGGAATCATGGGCCCCGCCGGCGGTGTCGCAACCGTAGAGAAAGTGGCGGTTGCGGCGGTCATGGCCGGCTGCCTGCCCGATCACATGCCGGTGGTGGTGGCGGCCGTTCGCGCCGTGCTGGATCCGGCGTTCGATCTGATGGAGATGCAGTCGACCACCCACTGCACCGCGCCGCTGATCATCGTCAACGGCCCCGCCCGCGCCGCCTGCGGCGGCATCAGCGGCGGCTTCGGCGCGCTCGGCCCCGGCCATCGGGCGAACGCGAGCATCGGCCGAGCGTTGCGGCTGGCGATGATCAACATCGGCGGCGCACGACCCGGGGAATCCGACATGGCGCTCCTGGGTCACCCGGGCAAATTCACCTATTGCCTCGCCGAGGACGAAGAGAGCAGCCCGTTTCCGCCCCTGCACACGTCTCTCGGCTACGCGCCCGACGACAGTGCGGTCACGGTGATCGGCGCGGAAGCGCCGCACTCGGTGCTGTACAGCCCCGCCGGGGAGGTGGCCGAGGATGCGCAGCGGCTCGGGCACCTGCTGGCCATCGGGCTTGCGAATCTCGCGACCAACAACGCGCAGCTGCGCAACGGCGCCGCCGTGGTGATACTGAACCCCGAGCACGCCGCCGTGTTCCAGAAGGCGAATCTCTCGCGGCAGGCCGTGCAGCAGCTGCTGCACGGGCACTGCCAGCACGACTCCGAGCAGTTGCAGGCCGTGGCCGGCGGTTTCGCCCCCAAGGGCACCGAGGCCCGGCTGCTGCCCGCATTCCGCTCCCACGAAGACATCCTCGTGCTGGTCGCCGGCGGCACCGGGCTCTACTCGATGGTGATGCCCACGTGGTGCGCCGGGCCCCACGCGAACCGCTTCGTGACCAGGCGGGTCGAGCTGGATGACTATTGCGAGGTGAGCTTTCCGGCAAGTGGATCGACGGTTTCCTGAACAAGCGAGGCAAGCAATGAGCGTTTATGCGGTGGCTTTGATCACGATCCACGACCGGGACGCGTACGCCAGGTACGAGCAGGGCTTCATGGAGATTTTCGCGAAGCACGCGGGGCGGCTGCTGGCGGTCGATGAGGCGCCAACCGTCCTGGAAGGCGAGTGGCCGTCGACACGCACGGTGCTGCTCGAGTTTCCCGATCAAGCGGCGCTCGATGGGTGGTATCGATCGGCCGATTACCAGGCCCTGGCGCAGCATCGTTATCGCGGTTCGGATGCGGCGATTGCGGTGCTGCGGGGGTTGGATCAGGCGTAGTCGGGGAACCCGGCGTCCGTTCAGGTTGTGTCGACGAAATCAATTTTTGTCGACACGAACGCTTGACATGTACACGCCATCAGCACTCTCAAGGCCTGCATCCCGGCTCGGGCCGCCCTTGCAGAACTCAAGCAGGCGGGAGAACTGCTGCCGAACCAGGACCTGCTGATCAATCTGCTGCCGCTGCTGGAAGCCAGGGACAGTTCGGCAATCGAGAACATCCTGACCACCACCGTCGGCCGCTGTCGACCTCCACAGCCATCGAGGTATGCAGCACTCTCAAGAACCAGACCATGGACTTTCGCAGGTTGCCGGGAACCGTCATTGGCAATCAGACCACAGGCGCGGTGATCTACACGCCGCCTGAAGGCGAACACGTCATCCGGGATCTGCTCAGCAACTGGGAGCGCTTTGTTCATGCCGAAGATGATCTGGACCCGCTGATCAAGATGGCCATCAGCCACTACCAGTTCGAGGCCATTCACCCCTTCCACGACGGCAATGGCCGCACCGGGCGCACTCGCTGGTGGGGCGGGGCATCGCCAAGCGGCAAACGGCGTCCGTTTACCTGAAAAAGCTGGTGGATATCGGCGTGCTGCGGGAAGAGTCTGCGGGCAAGGAGAAATTGTTCGTGCATACCAAGCTGCTGCGACTGATGTCGCAGGACGGCAACGAGTTCACGCCGTATCCGGCCGGTGGAAGTTGATCCGCCACCGGATGGTGTAGTCTTCTCGGTGGACGACAGGTTTTCGGGGAGGATCAATGTCGACAATAAGCCACGCAGCCAACCAGCCCCTCGAGCAATGGCTCTCCAGGGAAGCGCCGGAAGCGGTGCTCGAGCCTGAGCTTCCGATCGTCGACCCGCACCACCATCTGTGGGACATCCGCACGTTCACCACCGAGCCGTACGCGAGCTTCCAGCAGAAAGTCTATCTTTGCCAGGAGATCGCCGACGATATCCGCTCGTCGGGGCACAATGTGGTACAGACGGTGTTTGCCCAGTGCGGCGCCTTCTACCGGGCCGACGGCCCGGACGAGCTGAAGTGCGTCGGCGAGACGGAGTTCGCGCACGGCATCTACGCCATGAGCAACTCCGGAATCTACGGGAGCGCGCGCCTGTGTGCCGGCATCTTCGGCAGCGCCGATCTGCGCCTGGGCGCAGCCGTCGAGCCCGTACTGCAAGCCCACCTGGCGGCGTCAGCCAACTTCCGCGGCGTGCGGACGGCCTTTCCGAGCGACCTCGACGACACCTTCCTGCGCGGCTACGGCTTGCTCGGCAAGTACGGCCTGAGCTTCGACAACTGGTCTCCCGACTTCGACCGCCTGCCAGGTCTCGCCCGGCTGGCGGACGCCAATACCGACGTGCCGGTGATCGTCAATCATCTCGGCGGTAAGGTCGACCCCGGCGCGTCGCCGGACGTGGTGGCGCGCTGGCGTGCCGGCATCGACGCCGTGGCGCGGTGTCCCAACGCCGTGATCAAGTGCGGCGGCGGCCAGATGCGCATCGGCGCCTGGGAGCCGCCCTTTCACCTGCACCAATGCGACGAGCCGATGAGTTCGGAGGCGCTGTGCGAGCTGCTGTTTCCCTATTATCAGTACGTCATCGACGCATTCGGGCCGGAGCGCTGCATGTTCGAGAGCAACTTCCCGGTGGACAGGGAGTGTGTCTCGTACCGCACCCTGTGGAATCTGTTCAAGCGCATCGCCGCCCGCCTGGGATTGAGCGCCACCGAGAAAGCCGCGGTATTCGGCGGCACGGCGGCACGGGTCTATCGGCTGCCGCCGGCGTAATCTCATCGTTCAGCGGGACGGTGGACACGCCGGCCCGCGGCGCTACTCGCGCAATCCCTCGTCGGTATCCTGCCAGGCAGCGCGCAGGTCGGCATACGCCTCGGTGAATCCCTCCCGCACCCGGGTCCAGGCGTCGCCCGACGCGGCTCGCAACGCCTCGAAGCGTTTGGCGAGCTGCCCCTGCTCT
>JBLRXD010000054.1:0-18823 GCA_047920935.1 Pseudomonadales bacterium
TACGACTGGCGATCACCACCCGCGCGCCCACGGCGGCGAAGGCCGCAGACATCTCCAAGCCGAGGCCGCGACTGCCGCCGGTGATGACCACCACCTTGCCGGTCAGATCGAAATATTTGCTGAGGGTTTCGTGCTTGCTCATGGATCTACCTTGTTTCGAAGCGGGACGGTTTCAAAGCGGGATGGTTTCAAAGCGGGCCAGTGGGGGCCAGCGCCGGGTTCGCCGGCAGCCGGGCGAACGCGGTGGCGTGTCGCTGCCGCCGGTAGGCGTTGACGATGGGCGCGAGATCCGTTGGCGATGCGCCGTGCAGAATGACGCCATCGCAACCGAGAGCGAACTGATCGTTGACCGCGGCTACGCACTGCTCAGGCGTGCCGGTGGCCGCGGGCGCCAGCCAGGCGTCGGGAATCAGCTCCGCCACATGCTCCAACTCGCTGGTGCTCGCCTTCTGATCGAGCGCGCCGCGAAAGTTGGCAACCAGCGGATCTGCGCGGAACCGTTCGAGCACCTTGGGATCCCAGTCGTTGGTGCGCACCATCAGATCGCCGTAAGCCTGCAGATAGGTGGCCATTCGACCGACGGTTTTCTTCAGCCGGACTTCGTAGGGCAGGTGATCACCGATGGTGGCAAAACACGACCACACACGCACCTGCCCGGGATCGCGCCCGGCGCGTTCCGCGGCTTGCTTCACCGCGCGCACGCAGCGCTGGGTGGTCTCGTCGGTGAAGAACGTATGCAGCACCACCGCGTCGAAGGCGCGCCCTCCCAGCGCCAGTGAGTTCGGCCCAAAGGCGGTGAAGGTCATGGGAATGTGCAGGTCGAAATCCGGATCAAGGCGCAGGAAGGGATAACGCCCGCACGGCCCGTCGTGATCGACCACTGTCTCGCCGCGCCAAAGACGCCGCATCAACCCCACGAAATCTTCGATCTGCGCGGTCTTGATCCGGGGCAGACCAATGGCATCGAACATGATGTCCACGCCACGCCCCAGCCCGAGGGAGAATCGCCCGCCGGTGAGAAAATGCATGGTGCTGGCGTAAGCGGCGGTAACCAGCGGATGCCGGGTGTTGTGATTGGTGGCTGCGGTAGCGATGCCGATGTTCCGGGAAACCGCACCCACCGCGCCGGACAAAGTCGCCGCCTCCTTGATGTTCAAGCGCTCGGAAATGAAGCAGCTGCCGATACCCAGCCCCTCCGCTGCCTGCACCTCGTCGATGAGGTCGCGTGGCGAGCGCGGCGCTCCCGCCAGGGTGTAAAACGCCAATTCGTTCATGGACTGATCTGTCACTGCTCAAGACTCCAATGGGGGTTTTTTCGCCAGGTCACGCACGATCTGCATGCCCGCCGGATCGACGCCCATACCGTGCACCATGTGGTTGTTCGCGTGACCCATCTGCTGCAGGCCCATGGCCGCGCGCAGCGACGTGTACAGCCCCTGCGCGTTCTGCATCTGATTCACCGACTCCTTTGCCAGCTTCAGCCCCATGAGCGGTTGCACGGCGATCTCCCGGGCAACCTCCAGAACTTCCTCCGCCAGCCGATCCGGTGCCACCACCCGGTTGACCATGCCCAGTTCGTGGGCGACCGCGGCGGTGATGGCCCGACCGGTGAACAGCAACTCCTTAGCTTTGCGCACCCCGAACTCCCAGGGGTGGCCGAAGTACTCGACGCCGTTGACGCCGAACGCCACCACCGGATCCTGGAACGTGGCATCGTCGCTGGCAATCACGATGTCGAAAGGCCACACCAGCATCAAACCGCCGGCGATGACCTTGCCTTGCACCGCCGCGATGGTGGGCTTCGGTATGTTGCGCCAGCGCCAGCACAGGCCGAAGTACGCCTCTTCTTCGCGGCCCCAGTTGGCCTCGATTCCCGGCGCGCCGAAGCCGCCCCAGGTACCGACGCCAACCTCGTCAAGCTTCCAGTCGTCGCCACCGGACAGGTCGTGGCCGGAGGAGAAGTGCTTGCCCTCGGCCGCGATGATGATCACGCGAATCGCATCGTCCTGGGCTGCCCGGTCGAGCGCCGCGTTGAGTTCGTACAGCATCTGCATGTTCTGGGCGTTGGCCCGCTGCGGACGGTTCAGCACGATCCGTGCGATCCGCGGCTCGGGCTGTTCGTAGCGCACGGTCTCCAGTTCCTGAGCCAATTGTTCGCTCATGTTGGTCTCTCCCCGCTGATCGATGCCACATCATAAGCCAAAGCTGCAAAACTCGAAGGCCCTCGGGTCAACGCTGATATCGCTGCAGCGCTTCCTTGATGTAGCTCTTGGCATGATTGCCATCGCC
Source organism: Pseudomonadales bacterium (assembly GCA_047920935.1). Taxonomy (GTDB): domain Bacteria; phylum Pseudomonadota; class Gammaproteobacteria; order Pseudomonadales; family Azotimanducaceae; genus UBA7803. The sequence goes on from JBLRXD010000054.1 coordinate 2,290, forward strand.
CCAGCCGCGAACCTTCACCCACTTGCCGGGCTCGAGATCCTTGTAGTGCGTGAAGAAGTGCTCGATGGTGTGCACCAGACCCGCGGGCAGGTCGGCAGCGGCGTTCACGTGGTCGTAGATCCGCGCCACCCGGGAAATCGGCACCGCGACGATCTTGGCGTCATCGCCGGCCTCGTCGTCCATCTCCAGCACGCCGATGGGTCGGCAGGTGATGACGGTACCGGCAATCAACGGGTAAGGCGTCACCACCATCACGTCGATGGGATCGCCATCGTCGGCCAGAGAGTCGGGCACATAGCCGTAGTTACACGGGTAGAACATCGACGTCGACATGAATCGGTCGACGAATACCGTCCCGGTCTCCTTGTCCACTTCGTACTTCACCGGGCCCGTCTGGGCCGGAATCTCCACCACCACGTTGATCTCGTCCGGCGCGTTGCAGCCGGGGCCCACGTGTTTCAAACTCATGCAGAAGAACCTCCATCCATGACCAGTACCGCACCATTGCAGTAACTGGCAAGTGCCAAGAAAAACATAGCGTCCGCCGCCTCGTCAGGAGTGCCCATACGGCCGAGCGGACAGAGCTGGGCCGCCGCCGCGGGATCGGCGAACACAGCTTCGAAAGTATCGCGGTAGGGGTCGATCATGCCGGTATCCACCACCCCTGGCGCGAAGCAGTTGCAGCGGATCTGCTCGGGCCCGTAGGTTCGCGCGATCGAGCGGCTGAGGTTGATGACCCCTGCCTTCGCCGCCGCGTAGGCATGAGCGTCGGCCATGCCGCGGGTGCCGCCCACCGAAGAGACGTTGACGATCGAGCCACCGCCGCCGCTGCGCATTTCCGGTAGCGCCGCGTGACACATCAGGTGTACCGACTCCAGATTGATGCGGATCACATCGCGCCATGCGGCCGCCGGGGCATCGGCGGTCGCCGCCATGCTGCCGGGCACTACCTGCTCGTAGGCCCAGCCGACGCTGGCGTTGTTGATGAGGATGTCGAGGCGGCCGAACTTCTCCACCGCGAACGCAACCGCGCGGCGCGCGCCGTCTTCGGTGCCGACGTCGGCTATGACGTACTCCGCCTGCCCGCCCGCCTCCCGCGCCTGGGCCACGGCCTGTTCCAGCGTGCTCTCGGTGCGGCCGGCAGCCACCACCAGGGCCCCCGCCGCGGCGAACCGCAGCAACGCTGCCCGGCCCATGCCGGTGCCCGCTCCGGTGATCAAAACCACCTTTCCTGTCGCGTCGTCCATGGACGATCTCCCTGTTGGTTACGGCCGATTGCCGTTGCTGACGAGGTCTCAGTTGACGTTGCGTTCCCGGCCCTCCCAGTAGGGCTTGCGCAGTTCGCGCTTGAGGATCTTGCCGGACGGATTGCGCGGCAGGTCGTCGATGAAGTCGATGCTCTTGGGTAGCTTGAAACCGGCAATGCGCTGTCGGGCGAAGCCGAGGAGTTCTTCCACGGTCACCTCGGCCCCGGGCTTGCACACCACCATGGCTTTCACCGCTTCCCCCCAGCGCTCGTCCGGCACGCCGATCACCGCCACGTCGGCGACGGCGGGATGACCGAAGAGAGCGCTCTCGACCTCGGCGGGATAGATGTTCTCGGCACCGGAGACGATCATGTCCTTGACTCGATCGTGGACGTAAACGTAACCGTCCTCGTCCAGATAACCGGCGTCTCCGGTGTGCACGTAACCATCCACCAGGGTGCTGTGAGTGGCTTCCGGCAGATTCCAGTAGCCGAGCATGTTCACCGGCGAGGCGATGCAGATCTCCCCCACCTGCCGCGCCGGAACCGGCTCGCCCTGCTCGTCAACCACCTTGATCCGCACCCCGGGAAATGGCTTGCCGGCCGAACGCATGCGGTCGTTGCCGGCTACGGCGTGATCCTCGGGCGGCAGGTAGGTCGCCGAGCCTGTGGTCTCGGTCATGCCGTAAAGCTGCACGAACCCGCACTGGAATACCTCGATGGCCTCACGCAGCAGGTCCAGCGGAATCGGCGATGCGCCGTAACAGATGAAGCGCACGGACGAATAGTCAGTGTGCCGTGCCTGGGGATGCTGCAGCACCATGCGGATGGCAGCCGGCACCAGAAACAGTTTGCTGATGCCGTGCTGAGCGATCATGTCCAGGGTGACGCCGGGATCGAATTCACGCACCACGATGTTTCTCGCGCCGGGACGCAGCCCCATAAGCCCCCAGCCAACCCCGCCAATGTGGAAGCTCGGCATGGCCACCAGGTTGACATCGCTCTCGCTCCAGTCGTTGAACGCCATGTCGTCCGCGGGCGGCTGCCGCCACAGGTCGAAGAAGCAACGGTGCATCAACTGCACGCCTTTGGGATGACCGGTGGTGCCGCTGGTGTACATCTGGATGGCAACGTCGTCGGTGGCCACCGGAATCTGCGGATCGGCGTCGCTCTGCTCGTCCAGCCAGTCGTCGAAGAACTGCCAGCGCGCATGGCCCGGCGCCATGGCGATTATCCGCTGCAGGCTCGGCACCTGGTCCGCCACCTGCTCAGCCAGCGGGTAGAAATCCGGGCCGACGAAGAGAATCTGCGCCCGGCTGTCGTTGAGGATGTACGCCACTTCGGGAGGCGCCAGCCGCCAGTTGATGCCCACGGATACCGTGGCCGCCTTGGCGCAACCGAACACCAGCCGATAGAAGTCGTCGGAGTTCTTGTCCATGAAGCCGACCCGGGCTCCGGCCTTCAGGCCGTCCGCCAGCAGGCCGTTGGCCACCCGATTGGCCTGAAGGTCGAGTTGCCCGTAGCTGGTGGAGCGGCCCTCGAACAGCATGGCCTGCTGATCGCCACGGGCGCGCGCGTGAAAGCGGGTGAGATCGCCCAGGGTCGCGACCCCGTCCAGGGTCGCGGGTCGGTGCGTGATCATACGGATGGTTCCTTCAAAACGACCGCGGCATGCCAAGCACGTGCTCGCCGAGGTAGCTCAAAATCAGGTTGGTGGAGATCGGTGCGATCTGATAAAGCCGGGTCTCGCGGAACTTGCGCTCGATGTGATACTCCTTGGCGAAGGCGAACCCGCCAAACGTCTGCATGCACACGTCGCCCGCGCGCCACGACGCTTCGGAAGCCAGCATCTTGGCCATGTTGGCCTCGGCGCCGCAGGGCTCGCCGGCGTCGAACATCAGCGCCGCTTTTTCCACCATCAGCGCAGCCGCTTCGATGTCGGCATAGCAGCGGGCGATGGGGAACTGCACCCCCTGGTTCTGACCGATGGGCCGGCCGAACACCACCCGCTCTCTGGCGTAGGCGGAGGCCTTGTCGACGAAGTAGCGGCCGTCGCCGTCACACTCGGCGGCGATCAGGATGCGCTCGGCGTTCATACCGTCGAGGATCACTTTGAAGCCATCTCCCTCGGCGCCGAGCAGGTTCTCACGCGGCACCGCCAGGTCGTCGAAGAACAGCTCGCAGGAATGATGATTGATCATCGACTCGATGGGGCGAATGGTGAGACCGTGACCCTCCGACGCCTTGACGTCGACGATGAACGCCGACAGCCCCTGGGTCTTGCGCGCCACCTGGTCCCGCGGCGTGGTGCGGGCCAGCAGCACCATCAGGTCGGAGTGCTCGATCCGGCTGATCCAGACCTTCTGGCCGTTGATGCGATAGACGTCGCCGTCCAGTCGCGCCGTGGTCTTGAGGTTGGTGGTGTCGGTGCCCGTGGTGGGCTCGGTGACGCCGAAGCTCTGCAGCCGCAGCTCACCCGCGGCGATGGCCGGCAGGTAGGCTTTTTTCTGCTCGTCGCTGCCATGGCGCAGCACCGAGCCCATCACATACATCTGCGCGTGACAGGCCCCCGCATGCGCTCCGGACCGGCACACCTCTTCCATCACCACGGCTGCTTCGCGAACGCCGAGGCCGGCGCCGCCGTACTCCTCCGGAATCAATACCGTAAGAAACCCGGATTCGGTCAGCTCGCGCACGAATTCCGTCGGGTAGCCGCGGTCGCGGTCGAGCTGCAGCCAGTAATCCTCGCCATAGCGGTCGCACAGGGCGCGCACCGCCGTACGGATCTCACGAATCTCGCCGCTCTCGTTCATAACCTGGCTGCTCCCATCATCTGCTCTGCCTACGGCTGCGCCTGGGCGCCCGCAGCCTGCTGCTTGGCCCATCGATAGTCGGCCTTGCCCGACGGGGAGCGCACGATCTCGTCGCGGAACAACACCGACTTCGGCAGCTTGTAACGCGCCAGATGGGCGCCGCAAAAATCGATCAACGCCTCCTCGGTAACGCTCATGCCGTCGCGCACCCGCACCACCGCGACCACCTCGCTGCCCCAGCGCTCGCTTGGACGCCCAGCCACCACCGCATCGTAAACCGCGGGATGCTGTTTCAGCGCGTGCTCGACCTCCTCGGCGAAGATCTTCTCGCCACCGGAGTTGATGGTGGCGGAATCACGGCCGTACAGTTCCACGGTACCATCGGCCAGGTGGCGGGCGCGATCGCCGGGCACCGCGTAGCGTTCGCCCGCTATGGTCACGAAGGTCCTGCGGCTTTTATCCGCGTCATCCAGGTATCCCAGAGGCACCCGGCCCCGCTTGGCCCACCAGCCCATACCGTCGTGGCCGGGCTCCAGCACTCTCGACAGACCCTCGTCGACGATGACGTTGTCGGGGCCGGGACTGAAGCGGCCGGTGGTGGCGCCGGATGCCTTGTTCGACAGGTGGGAACCCTGGCCGCCGGTTTCCGACGAGCCGAGCCCATCCACCACCGTCAGGTTGGGCAGGTGCTCGAGAAACTGCGTTTTCAGAGTCGCGTTCAGCGGGGCGCCCCCGGACAGCAGAATCTGCAGCGTCGCCAGATCATAGCGCCGCTGCTCCAGCCCATCGAGCAATGGCCGGGCGAAGGCGTCGCCGACGATCTGCAGGAAGTTGACCCGCTCGCGCTCGCACAGCCCCCAGACATCCTCGGGGTCGAGCCGCTTCACCTGATCCTGAATGATGCAGGTGTGGCCGCCGTTGAGGGCGGTAAAAGCGATCCAATGGCCGGCGCCGTGCATGAAGGGCGCTGCCGGCAGCATGCGCATGCCGCCCATTTTCGCCGCCTCCACCAGCGCTTCCAGGGATTCGTGAGCGCTGCCACCGAGGGCGGCAAAGAGGATGTCCGACTGCCGCCAGAGCACGCCCTTGGGCATGCCCGTGGTGCCACCGGTGTAGAGAATGTAGAGGTCGTCCGGCGACCACTCCACGTCCGGCCGCGCAGCCGAGCTGGCCGCCAGGGCCGCCTCGTACTCCACCGCCCCCGGGATGAGCCCGTGGCCGCTGTCATCCTCGACCTGAATGAAATGCTCGAGGGTGGGCACCTGGTCCCGAACCGCCAGCACCCGTGGGGCGAACTCCGCGTGAAACACGATGGCCCGCGCCCGGGCATTGTTCAGCAGGTAGACGAGCTCTTCGTCGACGTAGCGGTAGTTGACGTTGAATGGGGCCACCCGCGCCTTATAGCTGCCGAGCATGCCCTCCAGATATTCATTGCCATTGTAGAGGTACAAAGCCAGGTGATCCTGACCCGACTCCCAGCCTTCGAGCTCGGAACGCGGCCGTTGGCAGCCAAGCCCGAGCGAACACAGATAGTTGCCGAGCCTCCTGGTGCGCTCGTTCCATTGCGCATAGGTAAAGCGCCGATCGCGAAATACCACGGCCTCGCGCTCGCCCAGGGCCGCAGCGAGGGATTCCTGCACCTCGGCAATGTTCAGTTCCACTCGCACCCAGCATTCCTCCTTCCCAAAAAAGTGGCGAATCTTATCAATAGCAAAGGGCTGGGGGTGAATCCCGATATGAGACTCACCTCCAAACTGTCATCGGTCGCCAACGGGAGTTGCAGACTGACGCGGAGATTACCGGATAAGGGCAACCGGAGAAAATGACATGCGCAGGTATGTGCGCATTATCATGCTCCGCATCATGCGCCCGCGCCGCTGCCCGGCCCGACAGGCCGATTGCCAAGTCGCGGCAACCGTGCTGCAATCCGCGCGGCCGGAGCGCAGCATCCGACGCCAGGGGGAAGACGGATATGAGCACAGCTCGAAGCGCATCAGCCACACGTTGCCTGCTGGGGCTGTGCGCCTGCCTGTGGGCCTTGCTGGCCCATGCCGCCGAGCCTCCCGGAACGCGCTTCGAGGCACCCCGCGTGGTCGCTTTCGGCGACGTCCACGGCGCCTACTCTGGCCTGGTTGAGCTGCTGACTCAGGCCGAGGTCATCAGCGATGACCTCGAATGGCAAGGCGGCGCTACCCACCTGGTCAGCCTCGGCGACCTGCTCGACCGCGGCCCCGACTCCCGCCTGGTCATGGACCTGCTGCGGCGGCTGCAGGGCGAGGCCCGTGCAGCCGGCGGCCGCGTTCACGTGGTGCTCGGCAACCATGAACTCATGAACATGACCGGGGACCTGCGCTACGTCGCCCCGGGCGAGTTCGCCGCCTTCGCCGAACCCGGTAGCAGCGGCGATGCCGGGCGCCCCGCGGGCTTCGTCGAACTCGCCGCCGCATTCACGCCGGACGGTACCTACGGCGCGTGGCTGATGGCGCAACCCACGGTGGTGATCGTCAACGACAGCGTCTTCGTGCACGGCGGGCTGTCGCCCCTCGCCGGGCAATACTCGCCTGAGGAACTCAACGCCACCGTACGGGCACGACTCGAGGAGTTGCTGACGCTGCGCGCCGAGTTGGAAGCCGGCGCCATCCTCGCCCCGCACCGGGAAGTGACCGAAGCGGCACTGGAGCTGCGCCAGTCACTCGCCGACGCTGCCATCGCCGAACCCTGGCGCGCCGCGGTGGCTCGATTCATCGAGCTTGCCGAGGACCCGCTGATGGCGACCGAGGGGCCGCTGTGGTATCGCGGCAACGCCACCTGCCACGCGCTGCTGGAGACGCCCCTGCTCACTCGGGTGCTGGAACACTGGCAAGTACGGCGGGTCGTCGTCGGCCACACCCCCACCCCCGACTACCGGGTGCGCTCCAGGCTGGGCGGCCGGGTGCTGCTGGCCGACACCGGCATGAATACCGACTACTACGGTGGCCAGCCTGCCGCGGTGATCATCGACGATCAGGGACCGAGGGTGATTTACGCCGGCCGGCCGGGGACGACGCCGCCGGACGAAGATCCGGGTACCCCGCTGCATCCGCTGTCTGAGCCCGAACTGCTGACGGCGCTGGAGTCGTCGGACATCACCACGCGCCCGGATCTTGACAGCCCGCACGGGCAGGCGGTGGAGCTGCACGGCGCCTTCGCCGGCGCGCCAGTTCAGGCATGGTTCCGGCCCCTGGGCCGGCGGCAGATCGAGGCTGAGCTCGCGGCTTTCCGCCTCGACCGCCTGCTGGAGCTCAATCTCGCAGCTCCGGTGGTCAGGCGCACGCTCGATGGCGTCGACGGCACCGTCACCGCGCTGTGGGCCGGCTCCATCACCGAGGCAGAGCGCGCGGAGCGTGGTTTGATGCCGCTGAACACCTGCAGCGGCAGCGACAGCGCCTTCCTGCTGCTGTACGCCTTCGATGCGCTGATCCAGAATCAGGCACGTACCACCACCAACATGCATTACGACCGCAGAACCTGGCGGCTGGCCAGCACCGGGCACCAGGCCAGCTTCGGACGGGGGCGGCAGTTGCCCGCTTACCTGGCGGCCTCACCGCAGCAGCTGCCCGCCGCTGTGGCGCAAGCTCTGCGCCGACTCGATGAGGATCTGCTCGAAGCGGCCCTTGGCGACGATCTCAACCGCGCGCAGCGGCGCGCCCTGCTGTCGCGCCGCGACGTGATGTTCAGAACCTGGACCATTGGAGATTGATTGATGCGGAAGTCCGTCCGGGTATCGGCCCCGCTGTTCGTCATCACCAGCTACTACGTGGTCGGCGTCGCAGCGTTCTTCTTCATTCTGCGAACGTTTCCCGCGCTGGCGCCCTACATGCCGGTGGGTGGGCTGGAAGATCTCGTCGGCCAAGGCGCGGACACTTTCGAAGTGTTGCTTGCGCCGGTGCAGAACCGGGAGCAGGTGTACGCCAGCCAGCTGGCCATCGCCATCTTCGCCACCGCCGGGCTCATGGCCCCGGTGTCCTGGGTGTATTTCATCACTACCCCCCGCAAGCGCGTCGATCGCTCGTTCGCGCAGACCATGATCATCCTGCCGATCATCGTCGCCGGCATCGCCATGATCGTGCAGAACAGTCTGGCGCTGGCGTTCAGCCTGGCCGGCATCGTGGCCGCGGTGCGGTTCCGCTTCAGCCTCAGCGAGCCGGCACACACGCTGTACGTGTTCTGCTCGATCGCCGTCGGCCTGGCAGCCGGGATTTCGGCGATCGGCATCGCCCTGGTGATCTCCATCGGCTTCGTCTACAGCACTCTGGGTTTGTGGATCCTCGACTACGGCGCGCGCCTCAACGGCCCGTTCTTCGCCTTTCTGACCAGCCGCGACCACCAGGAGGACGACGATTTTTGACGCCACCATGACACCGCCGACCGCTCCAGGCCGCTGGTCAGCCATCGGCGCAGTGCTGACGTTGCTGCTCGCGATCTCAGGTTGCATTGAGGCCAGCGAAACGCCGAGCGCGACGCCGCACGGAAGCGCCGCGACGCAACAGAGCTTCGAGCTCGGCGGCTACCGCTACTTCCCCGCGCGAGCCACCCAGTGGGCGCTGCCGGGCAAGGGTCTGCGGGAAGTTTCCGGGCTCACCCTCGACCCCGAAGGGCGGCTGTTCGCCCACGACGACGAACTGGCCGTGATCTACCAGCTCGACTACCAGAATCACGAAGTGGTGAAAGCATTCGCCCTCGGCGATCCGCCGGTCAAGGGCGATTTCGAGGGAATCGCCTGGGCCGAAGGGCAGCTGTATCTGGTGACCAGCGACGGCGACCTGTTGGTCAGCGATGAGGGCGAGCATGGCGAGTACCTGCCCTATCAGCGCCACGTGACCCGCCTTGGCCAGCGTTGCGAGGTGGAGGGCCTGCACTACGATGCCCCACAGCGATTGCTGCGACTGGCCTGCAAGACCATACGGGAGCCCGGCAGTAAGAAACGGACCCTGGTGCTCGCCTGGTCGCTGGACACCGCCAGCCCGGCACCGGAACACGACCTGGAGCTGCTCTGGCCCGAGCCTGCGGAAGCCGCCGCGGCCGGCGCCGAGGGGCTCCTCGGCGACGGAAGCGGGCCGCGACGGCGGCTGCATCTGTCCGGCATCACCTGGTCACCGCGGGCCGGCAACTGGATCGCCGTGGCCCACCGCCAGCGCGCGCTGGTGGAGTTTGCCCCGGACGGCACTCTGGTGCGGGCATTTCAGATTCCCAATACGCATCTCCACCCGCAGATGGAAGGCATAGCACTCACCGCGGATGGAACGCTGATCATCGCCGATGAAGGCGGCAAAGGACGAGGACGGCTGAGTGTGTATCCAGCAGACGAATGACCAACCTCAACGCACCGTTATCCTGGTGCATGGCGGTAGCTTCAAGCCCGATCCAGACGATCTCACCCGGCTGTGGCAGGAGGCGCTTGCCACGGGACTGAGCCGGGACTGCCGCAAAGCCGGTGGCGCTACCCTGCTCGACGACGTGCGCCTGGAAATGGCGTACTACGGAGACCTGGTCAACGCCCATCTGCAGCAACTGGGCAAGTGCGTAGACCCGGCCCTGGATCTCGAGGATCGGCGCCGTGATCTGCGCAGACTCGCGGCGCTGCCGAGCAAGAAGAAATTCCGGCGCATGCAATACGAAATGGTTCCGGGCAAGACCGCCCTGCGCGAGTTCATAGCCGACATGGCAGCGCCGCTGCTGAATCTGATTGGTCTCGCGGGGCGAGCGCTGGCCCGCACCACACCGGTGCTGGCGAACTATCTGGTGAACGCAGACTACCGGGAAGCCTGCGAGGAGCGCCTGCTGCGTGTGCTGGAGCCGGCGCTGGCGCGCGGTGACGACGTGCTGCTGCTGAGCCATGCCATGGGCAGCGTGATCAGTTACGACGTGCTCTGGCGCCTCACGCACGACCCGGACCGCAATCCCGGCAATGCCCACCGAGTGCACACCTGGATCACCTTCGGCTCGCCGCTGCCCAACGGCTACGTCAAGCGGCAGCTGCGCGGCGCCGGGAACGACCCGGAGCAGCGCTACCCGAACAAGGTGATCAACTGGTTCAACGTCTCAGCCGAAGACGACTTCCACTGTCATGACAAGACCGTCTGCGATGATTTCGCCGAGCTGCTGCGGCGCCAGCAGATCAGCCAGATCCGCGATTTCCGCATCTACAACCTGGCCATGCGCTACGGGCGCTCCAACCCGCACAACTCGCTGGGGTATCTGGTGCATCCGCGTATGACCCAGCTGGTGCACGGCTGGCTGACCCATCCGACGCAGCAGACCTGACCGCTAAACCCGGCGGCAGGCCCCCAATACCCGGCGCTCGAGTTGCCTTGGGTCGTCGAGGATCTTGTAGAAATCCTCGATGTACTTGAGCGCACTGTTGCGATTGCGGTCGTCCAGCTCGGTTTCGTTCTGCAACACCTCGAAGATGGCCGCCCGTGCCGCCTGCATCTGCACCACCGCCTGAGCGTGGCTATCGTCGGTGCGGCAGAAACCGCGGAACAAACGCTGCCGGACGCTGTTGATGGACAACGAGCCGTCGACCACCGCATACGGGGGGTTGACGAAGCCGGTGACGTCGAAGTCGAACGGCATGGGGCGGTAACTGCCGTCGGCATTGCTCAGCAACGTGGTGTTGTGACAACAGGCCTCGTCGCCCCAGGGCGAGATGAACGACCAGTCGGTGTTGCCAATCATGTATTGGAATACGTCCATCAAGCTGGCATGAGCGCTCTCGAGTTGCTCGGGCTGCAGCCGCTCCACCGTGGCCTCCTTCAGACCCACCCGCCGCGCCATGCGGCGCTTGTGCTCGATGACGAATCCGAATCGTCGCTCGCTGGCCCCGGGGCGATCCGCATCCACCCATTCGACTTCCAGAGGGCGCACGCGGAAGCTGGCGTCGGTGACCTGGTTGAGCATCCGGTAGGCAAGGTATTCCCTCTGAATGAAGCTGTCGTGTCGCTTGGCGGTGCGGCAGTGGGTGACGAGCTTGAGGTTCCTCTGCCCGTCGAACATGGTGTCTTTGACGGCGTCTCGCGGCAGGTTCAGGCGCAGGGGCGGAAACTGGCAATAATCCGCCGTGCGCCGCGACTTGCCGCGTGGGCGCAGCCGTACGGCAAGTTCCGCCGCAGAGCCGTCAGCCTCGATGTACTCGAGCGTGGCCGGGCGGTACTTGGGTTCCGGGTCACGGTCGCGGGCCATCTCGCGCAGCGGCGCGGTGATGCGGATCTTCAGCGTCTCGTTGGATTCGAACAGTGGATCTTGCGCCGCAGCGACCTGCGGCGCGACGGCCAGCAACCCAACCGCAAGCATGGCGCCGAGCGCCCTCGACATGGATCCCACAGCTTCTCTCCCCCACTCGGCTCCAACCGGCGTGACGCGAATCGTAGCCCTGCAGCAGCCGCCGCACAACCTGGGCGCCGTCACTGATATGGCCCCTCGCGGACCGAAACGCTATCATCCGGCGCTTTGCTAAAACTCAATCACATCAGGATCATCGGCAGAGGACTCCACATGCAGAACAACATTGCCACGCTGCGCGAGAAGGAAGCAGCGGCGCTGTTGGGCGGCGGCGAACAGCGAATACAGCAGCAGCACCTGAAGGGCAAGCTCACCGCCCGGGAGCGTGTCGCCCTGCTGCTCGACGAGGGCACCTTCGAGGAGTGGGACAAATTCGTCGAGCACCGCAACAGCGACTTCGGCATGGCAGAGCAGAAGTATCCCGGTGACGGGGTGGTGACCGGCTACGGCACCATCAACGGTCGGCTGGTGTTCGTCTTCAGCCAGGATTTCACCGTCTTCGGCGGAGCGCTGTCGGAGGCCCACGCCGAAAAGATCTGCAAGGTCATGGACCAGGCGATGAAGGTCGGCGCGCCGGTGATCGGCTTGAACGATTCCGGGGGCGCGCGGATTCAGGAGGGTGTGGCGTCACTCGGCGGCTACGCCGAGATCTTCCAGCGCAACGTGCTGGCATCGGGCGTGGTGCCGCAGATCTCGGTGATCATGGGGCCGTGTGCCGGCGGCGCCGTGTACTCGCCTGCCATGACCGATTTCATCTTCATGGTCGAAGACAGTTCGTACATGTTCGTCACCGGCCCTGATGTGGTCAAAACCGTGACCCACGAGGTGGTGACGCCGGAACAGCTCGGCGGCGCCACCATCCACACCCGCAAATCCGGGGTTGCCGATCTGGCGCTGCACAACGACGTCGAGGCGCTGTTGCTGACTCGCAAGTTCTTCGACTTCCTGCCGGCCAACAACCGCGAGAAGCCGCCGCGCTGGCCCACGGACGACCCCCACACCCGGCGCGACGCCTCCCTGGACACCCTGGTGCCGGCGGATCCATCGAAGCCCTACGACATCAAGGAGGTCATCACCAAGGTCGCCGACGAAGGCAACTTCTTCGAACTGCAGCCCGACTACGCCCAGAACATGGTCATCGGCTTCATTCGCCTGCAGGGCTCCACAGTGGGAGTGGTCGCCAACCAGCCCATGGTGCTGGCCGGTTGCCTGGACATCGATTCGTCGAAGAAGGCGGCGCGCTTCGTGCGCTTCTGTGATGCTTTCAACGTACCCATCCTGACCCTGGTGGACGTGCCCGGATTCATGCCGGGCACCGCCCAGGAGTACGGCGGCATCATCAAGAACGGCGCGAAACTGCTGTACGCCTACGCCGAGTGCACCGTGCCCAAGGTCACGCTGATCACCCGGAAAGCCTACGGCGGCGCGTACGACGTGATGGCATCCAAGCACCTGCGCGGCGACGTCAATCTGGCCTGGCCCAGCGCGGAGATCGCGGTGATGGGCGCCAAGGGCGCGGTGGAGATCATCTTCCGCAAAGATCTGGGCGACGCCGAAGGCATCGCCCGGCGCACCGAAGAATACCAGGAAAAATTCGCCAACCCGTTCATCGCGGCCAGCCGCGGCTACAACGACGATGTGATCATGCCGAACGAGACGCGGGAGCGGGTATGCCGTTCATTCGCGATGCTGCGCGACAAAAAGCTGGAAAATCCCTGGCGCAAACACGGCAACATACCGCTTTAAGGTCCGATCACATGTTCAAGAAAATTCTCATAGCTAATCGCGGCGAAATTGCCTGCCGCGTCATCAAGACTGCCCGCGCGATGGGCATCAAGACCGTTGCCGTCTACTCGGATGCCGACGCTCGAGCGCTGCACGTGCGCATGGCCGACGAGGCCGTGCACATCGGCGCGCCGCCATCCTCCGAGAGTTACCTGAGGATCGATCGCATCGTCGAGGCCTGTCGAGCCACCGGCGCCGAAGCCGTTCACCCTGGATACGGGTTCCTCTCGGAGAACCCCAAGTTCTGCGAGGCCCTGGACGCCGCCGGCATCGCCTTCATCGGCCCCCGCGTCCATGCCATCACCAGCATGGGCGACAAGATCACCTCCAAACTGCTGGCGGACAAAGCCGGGGTCAACACTATCCCCGGTTTCACCGAGAAGATCAGCGGGCCGGAGCAGGCGGTGGAGATCTCTCGCGACATCGGCTATCCGGTCATGCTCAAAGCCAGCGCCGGCGGTGGTGGCAAGGGCATGCGCGTCGTCTGGAACGACGCCGAGTGCCGCGACGGGTTCGAGCGCGCCTCCAACGAGGCCCGCTCGAGCTTCGGCGACGACCGGGTGTTCGCCGAGAAGTACATCGAGGAGCCGCGCCATATCGAGATTCAGGTGATGGCCGACACCCACGGCAACATCGTCTACCTGGGCGAGCGCGAGTGCTCGATTCAGCGGCGCCATCAGAAAGTGATCGAGGAGGCGCCATCGCCGTTCCTGGACGAAGCCACCCGCCGTGCCATGGGCGAGCAGGCGGTGGCCATGGCCCGAGCCGTGGATTACTGCTCGGCGGGCACGGTGGAGTTCATCGTCGACGCCAACAAGAACTTCTACTTCCTGGAGATGAACACCCGCCTGCAGGTGGAGCACCCGGTGACCGAACTTGTCACCCGTCTCGATCTGGTTGAACTGATGATCCGCGTCGCCGCCGGCGAGAAGCTGCCCATCAGCCAGGAAGACGTGGTGCTCAAGGGCTGGGCGCTGGAAACCCGGGTCTATGCGGAGGATCCGTTCCGCAATTTCCTGCCCTCCATCGGCCGGCTGGTGCACTATCAGCCGCCGGCGGAGTCCGCCACCGTACGGGTGGACACCGGCATCCAGGAAGGCAGCGAGGTGTCGATGTTCTACGATCCCATGATCGCCAAACTGGTGACGTTCGGGGAAACCCGGGATGCCGCCATCGCCCACATGGCCGATGCCCTCGACGGCTATTACATTCGCGGGGTGTCGCACAACATCAGCTTCCTCAACGCGCTGATCCTCCACCCGCGGTTCCGGGAAGGCCGGCTGACCACCAATTTCATCGCCGAGGAATACCCGGAAGGCTTCCATGCCGCCGACGTGCCGCAGACCGATCCCATCGTGCCGGTGGCCATCGCCGCCGTGGTTCACAAGCGCCATGTGGAGCGCACCGCCGACCTCACCGGCCAGATCCGCCGCTTCGAACGGCAGCTGCGCGACGACTGGGTAGTGATCGCCAACAAGGCCCACTACCCGGTAACCGTGCGCAGCCTCGGCCACGACTACGAAGTGCTGCACCAGGACACCGTCTACCGGGTCAGCACCAACTGGAAGTTCGGCCAGCCGCTGGTGCATGCCGAGGTCAACGGTCGGCAGGTGACGGTGCAGCTCGATCAGCACCGCGCCGGCTATCGCATGTTCCATCGCGGCGCCGAAATGGAGTTGCTGGTGCTTGCCCCGGCGGAAGCCGAGCTGACCCGGCACATGATCGAGAAGCAGCCCCCCGACCTGTCCAAATTCCTGCTGTCGCCCATGCCGGGATTGCTGGTGCGCCTGCTGGTCGCCGAAGGCGACGAGGTGAAGGCTGGCGAGGAGGTTGCCGTGGTAGAGGCCATGAAGATGGAAAACAGCCTCCGCGCCATCGACGACGGCGTGGTCGCGAAGGTGCTGGCGCTGCAGGGCGAAAGCCTGTCCGTGGATCAGCCTATCGTCGAGTTCGAGTAGACTTCGAGTAGACGAGGCTGCCGGCAGCGCCGCCTTGCGGCGGCGCTGCCGGCATCTTCCGAGTCGGCCGCGACTACAGCAGGAAAATCGCAGCGACCACCGCCGCGAGCGCGGCCAGAATGACGATCAGCCGCACCACGCCACTGTCCTCCTGCCCGCCCGCCGAGCGCGGCACTTGGGAAGGAATCTGCTGGGCAGCCCGCTGCACCCGTATCTGAGCCTCGCCGTGGCTCACCCCCATCTGCTCGCGGACGATCTCCACCGCGTCCGATTTACGCCCTGACTGAATGGCGAGCACCGCTTCGGGAGGGAGATCGTATTGGTCCGAATCGGATAGCATTTGCCCTCCTCGCCTGATCACCTAGCCCGCTAGATTAGCGGCAATCGACGCGGTGGGATTTAACCTGGGCCGATCGCGATCGCGACCCCGATCGGGCGATCCCGATCGGGCCATCGGGTCAGCCTTCATCGCCGCCGTCGCGCTTCTGCATGGCCCGGGCCAGCGCACTGGCCATGGCCCCCTGAGGCGCGGCTTGTCGCTGTGGCTTCGGGCTGCGATTGTCCTGCCGGCCGCGGCTGTCGTTGCGGCCCCGATTGTCGTCACGGCCGCTGTTGTCGTAGCGACCGCTGTTGTCGTAGCGACCGCCACTGCGCTGGTGCCCGCGCGCCTGACCGCCGGGCGCGCCGCCAGCCGCGGAAGCTTCTGGAGAAGGGGCGTCATCGAGCCGCATGGACAAGCTGATGCGCTTGCGCGCCACGTCCACCTCCAGCACTTTCACCCGAACGATGTCGCCCGCCTTCACCACTTCGTGGGGATCCTTGACGAAACGGTTCGCCAACATGGAGATGTGCACCAGGCCGTCCTGATGCACGCCCACGTCGACGAAAGCGCCGAAGTTGGTGACGTTGCTCACCGAACCCTCCAGCACCATGCCGGGGGCAAGGTCTTTGAGATCGTTGATGCCTTCCTTGAACGCCGCGGTACGGAATGCCGGACGCGGATCGCGGCCGGGCTTTTCCAGCTCGGCGAGGATATCGCGAACCGTCGGCAGGCCGATGCGCTCGTCGATGTACTGCTCGGCCTTCACCGCCCGCAGCAACTCCGGCGCCCGCAGTACGTCGCCGATGCCGCGGCCGAGATCGCCGAGGATCCGTTGCACCACCGGATAGGCCTCGGGATGGACGGCGGACGCATCGAGCGGGTTGTCGCCATCGCGGATGCGCAGAAAGCCCGCCGCCTGCTCGTATGCCTTGGGCCCGAGCCGCGGCACCGCCATGAGGTCGGCGCGCGTCCGGAAAGGCCCGCGAGCGTCGCGTAAGGCAACCACATTCTGGGCCAGGGTCGGCGACAGCCCGGAGACCCGGGCCAGCAGCGGCGCCGAAGCGGTGTTCAGATCGACGCCGACGCTGTT
>JBLRXD010000055.1:0-18794 GCA_047920935.1 Pseudomonadales bacterium
ACAGCCACGAGGAACCTCAGCCCATGTCCGACCTGCTCACGATGACCGCCTTGCAGATGCTCGAAAAGTATCGGTGCGGCGAGCTGTCTCCGGTGGAGGTGACGCGCGCCATGCTGGCGCAGATTCACAAGCTCAATGGCGAGGTCAACGCCTACTGCCTGGTCGACGAAGACACCACCTTGAGGTTTGCGGCGGAGTCCGAGCAGCGCTGGCGCGACGGCGCCCCCAAGGGCCTGCTCGACGGAGTTCCGGTGGCCGTGAAGGACGTGTTCCAGACCCCGATGTGGCCAACCCTGAAGGGCTCCAAGGTGCTCGATCCGCGCCCGACTCTGGGCAAGGATTCGCCCGCCACCCGCAGCCTCGAGCGCAACGGCTACGTGCCTCTGGGCAAAACCACCACGCCGGAATTCGGCTGGAAAGGCGTCACCGACAGCCCGCTGTGTGGCATCAGCCGCAATCCGTGGAATACCCAGCGCACCCCCGGCGGCTCCAGCGGCGGCAGTGGGGCCGCCGTGGCTCTGGGAATGGGGCCGCTGGCTCTTGGTACCGACGCCGGCGGCTCCATCCGCATTCCGGCGGCCTTCTGCGGTGTGGTCGGCCACAAGCCCACATTCGGCGAGGTGCCGCACTGGCCCGCAAGCCCCTTCGGCACCCTGGCCCATGCCGGCCCCATGACCTGGACGGTGGCCGACTGCGCCCTGATGATGAATGTGCTGACCGAAGCCGATCCGCGGGATGCCGGCGCGGCACCGCGCCGCGGCGTCGATTACCTGGCCGGGCTGAATCGCGGCATCGAGGGGTTGAGAATCGCCTTCAGCCCCACCCTGGGCTACGTCGAAGTGAACTCCGCGGTTGCCGCGACGGTGGCCAGGGCCGTGCAGGTGCTGGAGGATCTGGGCGCGGTGGTCACCGAGACCGACCCCGGATTTTCCGACCCCCTGGCTGCGTTCGGGCACCTGTTTTACGGCGGTGCGGCCAATGCCATGCGTGACATCGGCCCGAAGAAGCGGCAGCTCATGGATCCGCAACTGGTCAAGGTGGCGGAAAAAGCCGCTCAGCGCTCCATGCTCGACTACCTGGGAGCCGTCAACGAGCGCACCGGCCTCAGCGAGCGCATGGCGCTGTTTCATCAGCGTTACGATCTGCTCGTGACCCCGGCGGTGCCCATCACCGCATTCACCGCCGGACGGGAGGTCCCCGAAGACTGGCCGAGCACTCGTTGGCCCACCTGGACGCCGTTCACCTATCCCTTCAACATGACCGGTCAGCCGGCCCTGTCGGTGCCGTGCGGCTTCGACCCGGCGGGGTTGCCCATCGGCTTGCAGCTGGTGGGTGCTCGATTCACGGACGAGCTGGTGCTGCGCGCCGGGCATGCCTATCAACAGGCGGCGCCCCTGACCCACCTGCGGCCGGCCCTGCTGAGCGCGCTCGATTGAGCGCGCTCGATTAGACACACACACGGTCCTCAATGGACGAACTGGTTAACGGTTTAAAGGACGATCATGGCGGTAAGCAATCTCGACGCCGATTTCTACGAATCCGAGGATCCCATCTGGAACCCGGCGCTGATGGCGATGCCGGTACCCGGCATCCGCAAGATGGTGAACCTGGCCGCCACCATGAACGACGTGGTGCACCTGTCCATCGGCCAGCCGGATCTGCCGGCGCCCGCCCACGTGGTCAATGCGGCGGTCGAGGCCCTGCAGGCGGGGCAGACGGGCTACACCATGGATGCGGGGCTGCCGGAGCTGCTCGAGGCCCTGGCCGAGTACTACGGCGACCGCTGTCAGCGGCCGTTGCTGCCCGAGAACGTGATCGTCACCACCGGTGCTACCGAGGCCGTTTATCTGGCGCTGACCGCCACCTCCGCGCCGGGCCGCGAGTTCATCGTCCCGGATCCGTCGTTCATGTTGTACGCGCCGCTGATCCGCATGAACGGCGGCAGCGTCAAGTCGATCCCCGTGCGCCCGGAGAACGGTTATCAACTCGATCCCCAGGAAGTCATCGACGCCATGGACTTCAATACCTTCGGTGTGGTGCTGAACTCGCCCAGCAACCCCACCGGCACGCTGTACCCGCGGGAGACCATCGAGGCCATCGTTCAGGAAGCCGCCTACCGGGGCATCGCGGTCATCAGCGACGAGGTCTACGACCACCTGGTCTACGACAATCAGGAATACCCCAGCGTGCTGTCGTGCTGCAGCGATCTCGATCATGTCATGGTGATTTCCAGCTTCTCGAAGACCTTCAGCATGGCGGGCATGCGCATTGGCTGGCTGATTTCCAGCCAGGGTCACATCAAGAAGCTGCGCCGCTATCACATGTTCACCACCACAGTGGCGAACACGCCGTGTCAGTGGGCGGGTGTGGCAGCCCTGCGAGGTGGCAGCGGCTTCGTCGACGACATGCTGGTGGAGTACACCAAGCGCCGCGACCGGCTGGTGGAACTGGTGGAGAGCGCGCCGTACCTTACCGGCTACAAGCCGGAAGGCGCCTTCTACATGTTTCCGTCGCTGCCCGAAGGGGTCAACGGCAGCAATGTCGCCTTGCGCATGCTGCGGGAGATCGGCGTGTGCACCATTGCCGGGGACACCTTCGGCGATGCCATGCCGAACGCGCTGCGCATCAGTTACTCCACCTCCATCGAGCAGATCGAAGAAGCCTTCGCGCGCATGATTCCCTGGCTGAAGAAGCAGGATTTCGGCTGAGGCGGCCTCAGTTCGAGCGAACGCCTGCGGTGAGCACCAGCCGCATGGCGTCCTCCACGGACATCTCCAGCGGCTCCACCCGACTGGCCGGCAGCAGCACCATGTAGCCGCCGAGCTGGTAGCTCATGGGCAGATAGACGGAGATGCGCTCCTCGCCCGCGGCGCCGTCCTGCAACGGCGCATCGAAGCGCGGGTTGGTGACGAAACCGATGAGTCGACAGTCGTGGTCGAAGGTTACCAGCACCACGCGTGACAACTCTTCAGTGGAGCGGTGGCCGAGGTAGCCGAAAAAGTCCTGCAGCGCGCTGTAGAAGCTCTTGACCACGGGAATGCGGTTCAAAATGCTCGAGCCGAAGTCGACCAGGCGTTCGAACAGGAAAAAGTGCATCAGCGCGCCGAAGGCGCCGGTGATGACGATCCCCAGCAGCAACCCGCTGCCCGGGAAGTACGCCGCCTCCGGAACCAACTGGCTCAACGTGCGCTCCACGGTGACCACGGCGAAATACAGTATCCACATGGTGACCGCCAGCGGCAGCAGCGTGGCGAGCCCTTTCCAGAAGATGGCAATTGCATTGTTCATGGGCCGCGATCATAGCAGCAGCAGTCCATCCGTGGCTGAGGCGGCTTGGCTTGCGTGGATTGGTTTTTGCATAGCCTCAGCGCCAACCACCAACGCGAGGATAAGCTCTTGTACTTCGATCTTCCCGAACTGCCGTATCCGGATGACGCCCTCGAGCCGCACATGAGCCAGCGGACGCTGTTTCATCACCACAAGAAGCACCATCAGGGATACCTGGACAAACTGAAGAAGGCGGTGGAGGGCACGCCCACGGCGGATCTGCCGCTGGAACAGATCGTCAGGTCGACCACGGGGCCGACCTTCAACTCCGCGGCTCAGGTGTGGAATCACAACTTTTTCTGGCCGAGCCTGTCGCCGGACCGCACTCAGCCGGACGGCGACCTGAAGAAGCTGATCGACCAGAGCTTCGGCAGCCTCGACAAGTGGAAGTCCGAGTTCTCCTCGGTGGCCGCCGCGGAGTTCGGCTCCGGATGGACATGGTTGGCCTATCATCCCGCCGAGGAGCGGCTGAGCATCTTCAGCACCACCGATGCCATCACCCCGGTACTGATGAACGTGGAGCCGCTGTTGACCCTGGACGTCTGGGAGCACGCCTACTATCTGGACTATCAGCAGGATCGCGCAGCCTACATCGAGGCTTTCGTCGAGCATCTGGCCAACTGGGAAACGGCGGCCGAGCGGCTGCAGCGGGCGCTAAGCTGAGCCGGGTTCGCCGTCGGCGTCGGTGATCAACCAGGGCTCGGCCCCGTGCAGCACGAAGCTGCCGTTGCGGACGGCCACCGCGTCCCAACGGAAGCGCAGCCGTTGGCCGCGCGCGTCGATCGCGAGCAGGTACGCGATGCGGCCGGTGCGCAGATCGACGAGCAACTCATCGATCACGCCGAGCAGTTCGCCGTTGTAGCGGCGCAGTTCGGCATCGACGATCTGGCTCAGAGGCATGGGGTGGTGGCAGCGGCTCGTGGACATTGCAGCTCGCGATGGCCTTGGAAAGCCGGGTGATGCAGCTAGCGTGCCATGGGCTGCCCGCCCGCGACCCGGCGCTGGGGAGCCGGGCCGGGTCGTTGCGTGCAAACCTGACAACCGGGGTGTAATCGCTACAGCGTCCGCTGTAGTTGCTCCGGCGCCTGCGCTGCGCCTGCGCTGCGCCGGCGCTGCGCCGGCGAGAGCCCCGGCCATTCCCCGGTCACTGCGGGGCAGCAACTTGTGCATGATTTTTGCTTACTCCGGGTTAGGTTCGGGAGGATGAGGTTCAGGAGAATTACATGGACAACGTCTACAAGACCGTGGAGATCGTCGGTTCGTCCACCGAGAGCGTGGAGGATGCCGTGCGGCGAGCGCTGGACAAAGCCAGCAAGTCGATCCGGCACATGCGCTGGTTCGAGGTCTCGGAGATCCGCGGGCATATCGAAAATGACACCATCGGCCATTGGCAGATCACGGTGAAAGTCGGGTTCACCATGGAGTAATGGCATGACATCCGAGTCGTACCACGAGCGCCATGAGGATCTGTCCCGGGAAACCCGCAATCTGCACCGGGCCATCACCTCACTGATGGAGGAACTCGAGGCTGTCGATTGGTATCAGCAGCGGGTCGACGCTACCGATGATCCCGCGCTCAAGGAGATTCTCGGCCACAATCGGGATGAGGAGATCGAGCACGCGGCAATGGTGCTGGAATGGCTGCGCCGCAACAACGCCAAGTTCGACGAGCAGTTGCGACGTTACCTGTTCACCACCGCGCCCATCCTGGCGGTAGAGGATGCTGCGGAACAGGCAGAGGAGTCCGGTGAGCAGCAGCCTGCCGAAGCGGGGTCTGCCGGGTCGTCAGGTTCGTCAGGTTCGTCAGGTTCGTCAGGTTCGTCAGGAGACGGCTCGCTCGGCATCGGCACTCTCAAAGTCACGGCGCCGGGCCGGCACCGCTAGCGGCGGCTGCCGCGCCGGCTGCGCTCATGAGGCAAAGGATTGATGAATCATCTGCACAGAGAACTCGCCCCCATTGCCGCAGCGGCTTGGGATGAGATCGAGCAGGAAGCCCAGTTCATGCTCCGCACCGCGCTGGCGGGACGCAAGCTGGTAGACGTCCGCGGCCCTCTGGGCTGGGAGTCGAGCTCGGTCAGTCGCGGGCGCGCCATCGCCAGCGCCGAAGAGCTGGCGCAGGGCGTCAACGTGAAGATCCGCCAGGTGCGCCCGCTGCTGGAGCTGCGCGTGCCGTTCGATGTTTCGCGAGCGGAAATCGACGCGGTCTCCCGAGGCGCGCCGGATCCGGATCTTGCCAGCGTGACGGAGGCGGCGCGCAAGGCGGCGTTGGCGGAGGATGCCTTCCTGTTTCATGGTTTCGCCGAGATCGGCAGCCCGGGCCTGGTGGGCAGTGCCGACGATCATGTCGAGATGAGTAAGGACTTCGACTACGAGCGCTTTCCCGACAAGGTGGTGGAAGCCGTGGCCAAGCTTCGTCTGAAGGGCATTGAGGGGCCCTACGCCGTTGCCCTGGGACCGCGCTGTTACGAAGGCGTGGTCAGCACCACCCATGGCGGCGGCTACCCGGTGCTCGATCACCTGCGGTCGTTCATCGACGGGCCGCTGGTGTGGGCGCCGGCGTTGAGCGGAAGCATGGTGGTGAGCCTGCGGGGGGGCGACTTTCAGCTGACCCTCGGGTCGGATTTTTCCATCGGCTATCTGCAGCACAGCACCGAGCAGGTACGGCTGTACATCGAAGAGAGCGTGGCCTTCGAGGTCTACGAACCTGCGGCCGTGGTGCCCATGTTTTACGGAGGCAGGTAGCGCCGGGCGCCCAACCCGGCAAGCTACGTTGCAATCCGGCATTGTCGCCGCCGGCTCCGGGCGGCATCATTCTTCTCTCGAGCGTTTGTGCCCGTTGCGGCGTGGCTTTGGAGAAGTAGATGCGTAGGCCCCTGGTGGTAACGGTCGACCAGGACATGGCGGCTGGGGAGGAACTGGCCGAACTGGCAAGCAGCGCCGGGTTCGATCATCAGCTGGTGGAATCGGTCGAGGCCTTCAATGGCCGGGTCGAGCGGCAGCCGGCGCTGATTTTCGCCTGCTGCGACGCCGATCCCGACGCCGTGATCGAACTGCTCGCCACCGAACGGGTGGCGCAAGCCAACGAGATGATCGTCATCGCCAGCCGCGAGCACTCCGAAGCGCTGCGCCAGCAGGTCGGCCGCGCCGGCGCCATGTTCCTCGCCAAGCCGCTGGACGTGAACTTCATCGCCGAGATTCTCGCCGATGTGTACGCCGAGGTAGAGCGGGCCAGCGGCGGCAGCGCGCCCGATCCCAGCGGCACGCCGTTGGCTCAGTGCGGCCTGCTGCGCGGCAGCGCGCGTTCCATGCAGCGCCTCTATCGGCTGATCCGCAAGGTGGCGCCCACCAACGCATCGGTCCTGATCACCGGTGAGAGCGGCACCGGCAAGGAGCTGGTCGCGCAGACTCTGCACATGTCGTCAGCCGTGGCGCAGGGGCCATTTCTGGCCATCAACTGCGGCGCCATTCCTCACGAGCTGATCGAAAGCGAGCTGTTCGGCCACGAGCGGGGCAGTTTCAGCGGCGCGGAGCGCCTGCACCGCGGCATGTTCGAGCGCGCATCCGGAGGGACGCTGTTTCTCGACGAGATCACCGAGATGCCGGCCAGCGCCCAGGTGAAGCTGTTGCGGGTGTTGGAGACCGGCCGCTTCCAGCGGGTCGGCGGAGAAAAAGACCTGGCGGGCGACGTGCGCATCATTACCGCCTGCAACCGCGATCCGGCCGCAGCGATCGAAGCCGGTTACCTGCGCGACGATCTGTTCTATCGGATCGCCCAGTTCTCGCTGCAGCTGCCGCCGCTGAAGGAGCGCCGTGGCGACATCGCCGGCCTGGCGAAAATCTTCCTGCATGAGTTGAACGAGCAGAACGGCACCGATGCAACGCTCAGCGACGATGCAGAACAGGCGCTGTTGGAGTACTCCTGGCCAGGCAACGTCAGGGAGTTGCGCAGTGTCATCGAGCGCGCGTACATCGTCGGCCGCGCCGACATCACCCTGGAGGAACTGCCGCCGTTGCAGGGCTCGGGCATCGAGGATGGCGAGTATCTGCGGGTGTCGGTGGGTTCCTCCCTGGACGACTCGGAGCGGCGGTTGATCTTCGCCACCCTGGATGCCAACGAGGGCGACAAGAAACGCACCGCCGAGATACTCGGCATCAGCCTGAAGACGCTTTACAACCGCCTCAACCGCTACGCTCGGGAGCAGGACGACGCCCAATCGCGAAAAGCGTAGCGACGCTTCTCCGGCGTTGTTACGGTCGCGGCAATCGCGGCTCACGGGTTGTCGTCTGGGGATCGACGTCGTCCGTGTCGATGGCGGGATCGTCGCGAGGGTCGAGCCCTTCAGGGCGGTCGTCGGCGGCCGCCGGGATGGGCTCGTCCACCGGTAACGGCTGCTCGGTGGGGGTTTGCGGCAGATCTTCTTCGGTGCGCGGATCGCCGCTCTGCTCGCGCCGCTCGAGTCGACCCTCTACGTCCCGGGGGTCGGGCTCACCCAGATCCAGCGGCTGGCGGTGCTCGGGCGGCTCGGACAGGCCTTCACGCAAGGGTTCCCGGCCGGTTTCGGTGGGATCCAACCGCGGTTCCGGTTCGGCCACGTCGGTCTGCTGCGCAGGGTCGCCGCAGGCGGCCATTGCGCCCAGCAGCATGCCGCAGAAACTGCCGAGCGCCAGCACTCGCAGTGGCTGACGAGGGTGTTGCGATGGGCGCGGGTCTATTCTGGGGCCACCCATGGATGCTCCGTATCAATGGCGGAAGAATTGTTAGGCAAACATCGTGCCGCGCGCCTTGAGGCGCTCCTCGCGCAGGGCCCGTCGCCTAACCTTGCCGGCGTCGTCGCGCAGCGGCTCGGCAACCAGCTCCATGGTGCGCGGTATCTTGTAACGCACCAGGCGCTCGCGCAGGTGGTCGAGCAGGGCATTCACGTCGACGCCTCCAGCCGGCGCATCGACGATGGCGTGCACGGCATTGCCGAGGTCCTCGTCGGGCAGGCCGATGACCGCGGATGAGCGCACCCCGGGGAACGCATCGATGGCTGCTTCCACCTCGGCCGGATAAATGTTGGCGCCGCCCGAGAGAATCATGTCGGTGCGCCGATCCGACAGGTACAGATAACCATCGGCATCCATCCAGCCCATGTCGCCCAGGCTTTCCCAGCCGCCGTCGATGGCGCGGGGCTCGTCGCCGATGTAGTGATAGGTGGAGCCCTGGCCGCTCTTCGGGCGGATGAACACCTCGCCCACCTCGCCGGTGGCCAGGGTTTCGCCGTCGTCGCCGACGATCTTCATCTCGCAGCTGTCGATGGGCCGGCCCACCGAACCCTGGTGGGACAGCCATTCGGCGCCGCTGATCACGGTGGACCCCTGGCCCTCGGTGCCGCCGTACAACTCCCAGATCACGTCGGCGCCGAGCCAGTCGATGAACGCCTGCTTCAGCCAGGCGGGGCAGGGCGCGGCCAGATGCCACAGGCAGCGCAGCGACGACAGTCGATAACGTTGCTTCACCGGCTCGGGCAGGTTCCAGATGCGCTGCATCATGGTGGGAACCAGGTAGACGGTGTCGACCTGCTGAGCCTCGATGAGCGCCAGCGTGGCTTGTGCATCGAACCGGGTGGTCACCGTCACCCGATTGCCTTTGAACAGGCCGATCATCGCCCACAGGAACGGGCCGTTGTGATACAGGGGCCCGGGAACCAGCACCGAGCCGTTGGTTCCGAAGTGCATGAAGTCCCCGAGGGAATCCCACTCGGCGGTCTGGTGCGAGACGATCAGCTTCGGCCGACCGGTGCTGCCGCCGGAGGTCATGGCCTTGAAATACCTGGCCGTGCGCTGCTCCAGCGGAGCATCGCTGAGGGTGATCGGTGGCTGGTAACCCACCGGCACGCTGGCGATGCCTGCATGATTGCCGGGGGCAACGCCCACCAGCAGGCGTGGCGCCCCCACCGCGACGATCTGCTGGAGTTCGAGCTCCGGCAGCTTAGCCGAGACCGGCTGCGGCGTCGCACCGAGCTTCCAGGTGGCGAAGGTGGCCTCGAAGAACTCGATGCCGTTGGGCAGCGCGATGGTGACGAAATCGTCCTGCCCGACGCCGAACTCGGCATAGGCGCGGGCCAGGCGATTGCTGCGTCGTTCCAGCTCCCCCCAGCTGACGACCTGATCTTCGTGCACCACCGCGGTGGCGTCAGGGTGCTTGGCCGCCCAGTAGTCGAGAATGCGCGACAGGGAGACGTTTGCCATGGCCGGGTCTCGTACTGCGGTCTGTAAAAGCACCATTGCATATTTCGCCCGGTTGGGGAATGTCGCGCTTTGCGGACGGATGCCCGATAGAAGTCCGCCGTCCGCTGGCATGTAACTTGTATCACCCACTCCTGATGTTTTCAGGAGGATGAGTCATGATCAGGATGTTTACGACGGCCGTGATGTTTGTTGCGGCCACTGTGTTTTCGTTGGGATCTGTCAGCGTGCACGCGTTGGAGGAAGACCAGGTGCGCGGCGAGATCGTCGAGGTGGATGCTGAGGCTGGCGAGCTCACCTTGCGGGTGGAGGAGACCGGCGATGAGCGTCCGGAACGGGCCGGACAGGAGGAGACGTACCAACTGGCCGATGACGTGGAGATTCGTCGCGGTACCGTTGGCCATTCCATCGTCGATCCGCTGCTGGTAAGGCTGGGCGATCTCGGTCCCGGCGACGAGGTGACGGTGAGCTTCGAAGAGGTGGAAGGGCGACGTACGGCGCGTGACGTCGAGGTCTCGGATCGTGACGAGGCCACCGAAGCAGCCCCGTTCGAAGGGACGCGTGACGGCCACGACCACGACCGGTAAAGGCGCAGCTTGCTCTCAGTCGATCCCTGGTCGGGGGTAGTCGGGCGCGCGTCAGTCGGGCGCGCGTCGCCACTGCAGCAGGGTGAAAGCGGGATCGGCATCGAGGTGGTGCTCGAACGCGCCGACTACGGCGCTGCCGATCTCCACCGTCTGTTGCGGATCGCCCAGCAGATTTCCCAGCAGGCGCACGCCGTCCGCGTGGGGGATCTCCACCAGAGCCACCAGATAGGGCCCCTGGTGCTGCAGCGCCGGGTGGACCGGATGCCAGACCCGCTCGTAGCTGTAGATCACACCATGGGCGGGCACGGGTTCGAAGCCCAGGTCGAAGCTGTGGCACCGATGGCAAATCCATTCGGGGCCCCACTGCCAACGGTTGCAGTTCCGGCAGCGTTGCAGCAGCAGACGCTCGTTGCGTAAGCCCGCCCAGAACGGCGCGTCGAGCCCGTCACGTGCAGGCGTGGGCGCAGGCAAACCCGGATGGAGGTAAGGTGCGCTCACAGCGTGGCGGCCGAGCCGAAGATGCAGGCGCTCACCGGCGTGACCATGGGGCCACCGATCATCATCGACACCTCCACATCCGGCACCGGGTTGGGGCCGGTGCCGCGAATCTGTCGTACCGCTTCAATGGTCAATCCGAGACCGTGCATGTAGCACTCGGCCAGATTGCCGCCGCTGGTGTTCAGCGGTAGCCGGCCGGCTGGCGCGGTCAAATTGCCGAGGGTGAAGAAGTCGTTGACCTCCTGGGGGTGGCAGAAGCCGTGCTCTACCATGGCCATGAGCACACCGCCGGTGAAGTTCTCGTAGGATTGCAGCACGTCCACCTCCGAGGGGCCCAGGCCTGCCATGGCGTACAGCCTGCCGGCCACCGTCTGGAAGTGAGAGCTGGCGTAGTCCGGGGTGTTGTGGACGGGGGCGGCGGCGCGGTAGGGGCCGCCGCTGGTGGCGGCAAGCACGTAACAGGGCTTGTGGGGGTAATCGCCGGCCGCGTCCGCGGCGACCACGAGCAGTGCCGCAGCGCCGTCGTTTTCCTGGCAGCAGTCGTACAGGCGAAACGGTTCGACGATCCAGCGGGCATCGTCATAGCCGCTCTCGGACAGCGGCCGACCGTGCATGATGGCGAGTGGGTTCTGCTGCGCGTGGTGATACGACGCCATGGCGATGGCGCGCAGCGCCGAGCGCTCCACCTGATGGTCGTGCATGAAGCGCATGACTTTCATGGCGAACATCTGCGCCGCGGACATGACGCCGTAGGGCACGGTATGCGCGGCCTCGCCGGAGATGTGTGGCGCCGCGGGCCCGCGCCCGAAGCGGCCGAATTGCCCCTGAGCCAGCCCCCGATAGACCACCACGCAGTCGGCCAGCCCGCAGGCTACCGCGGCAGCCGCGTTCTGCAGCGCGCCCGCTGCGCCACCGCCGCCGCCGCCCCAGAACATGTTCGAAAACCGCAGCTCGCGGCAGCCGAGGGCAGCCGCCATGCGGGGACCGTCGTTGCGATCGTTGCTGTAGGAAGAGAAGCCGTCCACCTGCGTCGGGGAGATGCCCGCATCCTCGCAGGCGTGAAGGATGGCCTCCAAGGCCAGCCGCGCCTCCGCGTGTGGCGAGCTGCCATGCCGGTAGTAGGTGGTCTGGCCGACACCCACCACGGCTGCGCGGCCGCGCAGCGAGCGATCCACGGCTCAGCTCCCCGCGACCGCTGCTGCGTCGGGAAAGCTGCGATAGCGCTCGGGCACCTCGAAGCGGAACACCCGCGCCGCGTTCAAGCCGAGCACCTTGGCGCGCTCTTCGTCTCCGAGGTTGATCATGGTGCGCTCGATGGCGGCGGCGGAGTGGGGCCAGGTGCCTTCATGATGGGGGTAGTCGTTGGCCCACATGAAGTTGTCGAGCAGATCGTGCTCCCGTGCGAGATCGAGGCCCGCCTTGTCTTCCTGGAAGGTGGCGAAGCCGTTGGACTTGAAGTACTCACTCGGCAGGCGGTCGAGCTTTGGGCGTGCCCACATGTGATGCTTGCGATAGGCCTCGTCCATGGCGGCGAGCGCCCATGGCACCCAGCCGATGCCGGCTTCGACGGTGCCGAACACCAGCGTCGGAAAGCGCTGAATCACCCCGGACGCGCACAGATTGGCGATCGGCTCCATGGTGGGCGCCAGCGAGTGCACGGCGTAGTTGATGACCGCGCCGCCGTTGCCGCGTGCGGTTCTCGGGTCGCGGCCGGTTGAGACGTGGAAGGTGATGGGCAGGTCGACATCTGCGATGCACGCCCACAGCGGGTCGAACTCGGGCAGGTTGTAGTTCAGCTGCTCGTGATCCGGCGGCCCCCACTGCGGCTTGCAGGGCAGCGCCAGGCCGCGGAAGCCGAGTGCGGCGCAGCGCTGGATTTCGGCGATGGCGCCGGGCACGTCGGCGGCAGCCACGCAGGCCATGGGGGACAGCCGGTCGTTGTAAGGGCCGAACACCTCCCAGGCCCAGTCGTTGTAAACCCGACACATGGCCTGACTGAACTGCGCATCCGGGGTCGCCCAGATGGTCAGCCCCTTGTTGGGAAACAGGATCTCGCAATCAATGCCGTCGGCGGCATGGTCGGCCAGGCGCTCTTCGGGGGTTTTCCCCGACTGATTTCGCAGCGCGTCTTCGCCTTCGAACGTGATGTTGCGCAGCCGCAGCGGGCGAAAGCCCTCGGTGCGCTGAAATTGCTTGCCGCCCTCGTCGACGACTACCCCGGGAAGGCGATCGCGATAGCGGGCGTCCATGCGCTCGCGCCACAGGGTGGAAGGCTCCTGGACGTGACCGTCGGTGGAGACCATGAAGTACTTGTTGGGCTGGTGGGGGCGGGGCGTTCGGCGCCAGCCGGCATCGCCCGGGGACTCCTGGCGCCAGGCGTTGTTGGCGTCGGGCTGGGATAGGGTCTTGCTCATGATGATGTCTCCTCCCGTAGGGCGAGACTACCACCATCGGCTGGCCGAAGCATATCACTCGGCCAGATCGGCGGCCTCGTCGCGGGTGTAGAACGCGCCGTCGCGCACGAAGCCCGCAATGATGTCGGGCTTCAGCGCGCAGGCGCGCCCATGCTCATCGCGCGCCTCTACCCACTCGGCCGGCAAGCCGTCGATCAGGTGCATGGGCGCGCGGCGCCCATCGCTGAATCGGGCTACCTCGACACGACCGGTGGCCTCATCCCTGAACGCGGGCTCGAAGCGGCTGCAACGGTTCACTGCACTGACCCCGCCGGTGCCGGCGAATGCCAGATTTTCGCGGTGAATACGCTTCTTTGTCAGTGGAGGGGCCATGGTAAGGCTCCGCGGTTGTTCGTCGTGTCACATCATGAGTCTTGTCAGGAAGCAGCGATCGTACCAATCGGGGCATCCTGATGTGTTGGGACATAAGACACGATTTTGTATGAACAATTTCTGAACGGGCGAGACCTGCAGGGAAGAGGTGGCGGAGCGGGCAAAAAAAAACGGCCCGCTAGGGGCCGTTGAGCTTCATCCTCGCGCGGCGACGAAGTGCGCCGCCGCAAGGCGATCAGCAGTCGTAGCGCTTACCAGCGGCTGCCGCCACCGCCACCGCCACCGCCACCACCGCCACCACCGCGGCGAGGCTGGCTGTTGGCTTCGTTCACGCGCAGCGCGCGCGAATCCATCATGTGGCCGTTGAGTTCGGCAATGGCTTTCTGGCCGTCTGCCTGGGACATTTCCACGAACCCGAATCCGCGCGAGCGGCCGGTGTCGCGATCCGTCACCACGGAAGCCGAGGTCACGTCGCCGATCGACGAGAACAGGTTCTCGAGATCGGAGTCGGTGGTGCTCCAAGGCAGGTTACCTACGTAAAGTTTCATCGTTTATAGCTCCGTGCCCGAGTGTTCTCGGGCCTTGGTCTGTCGCGCGCATTCCCGCTGTCCAATCAATTCGCACGTGTTTGTGTTTCAGCGGCCTGGGCCGTTGAAAATTTCCCGAATTAGAAGCGATTGCCGACTATCGTAAGAGAATGACTCAGAAGGAATTTCTCAGGAAGAACATCGGGGCAGGATCTATCTAATCGAACTCAAGTATATGACAAAGCCACCGCCGTGCAAGCAGTGAATACAAACAGCGCGAACATGGCAAATCAGGAGCGTTTGCTGGGGCCGAGGATGATGTGGCGGCGCCCGCCGAGGGGATCCTGGGTGCTGAAACCGGTCGGAACCTGTTCGATTTTGTTGCCGGCGTCGAGGAATGCACGCACGTCGTCTTCCAGCGCCTTGCGCATCTGTTCGTTGGAGACCTGCGCCTCGGCTTTCTTCGGACGACTCATACTGTCATTTACCTTGCACCGCTCGATTACCCGCAATTATGCGATCGGCGGGAAGTCTACCAGATCCGGGAGGCGAAAGCTCAGTCGCCACAGCGCGCTGCTCCGTCCCGCGGGCATGAGGGTGGTCTCCATAACAGGTCGGCATTGACCTCGGCGATGCTGCGCGCGCCGCAAAAAGCCATGGACAGGTCAAGCTCCTTGGCGATGATCTCGAGACAACGGCTGACCCCGGGGCCACCCAGGGCACCGAGCCCGTAGAGGAACGCCCGGCCGATGAGCACGCCGCGGGCGCCCAGCGCCAGGGCCTTGAGCACGTCCTGGCCGCTGCGAATGCCGCCGTCCATCCACACTTCGAGATCGTTACCAACGGCGTCGACGATGGCCGGCAGGGCTTCGATGCTGGAGGGGGCGCCGTCCAGCTGCCGGCCTCCATGGTTGGACACCACCAGAGCGTCGGCGCCGCTCGCGGCGGCGAGGCGCGCATCGGCTGGGTCCATGATGCCCTTGAGCACCAGCCGGCCGCCCCAGCGCTGCTTGATCCAGGCTACGTCGTCCCAGCTCAGCGTGGGGTCGAGCTGAGACGCCGACCACTCGGCCAGGCTCTTCATGTTCTCCGCGCCTTTGACGTGCCCGATCACGTTGCCGAAGTCGCGTCGCTTCGCCCGCATCATGCCGAGGCACCAGCGAGGTTTGCCAAGCAGATTGAGGAGTGTGGCCGCGGTTAGTTTCGGCGGTGTCGACAAGCCGTTGCGCAGATCCTTGTGGCGTTGCCCCATGATCTGCAGGTCGAGCGTCAGCACCAGCACGCTGCAGCCTGCGGCTTTTGCCCGGTCGATGAGTCGACCGATGAAGTCCCGATCGCGCATCACATAAAGCTGAAACCAGAACGGCTTGGTAGTCTGTGCCGCCACCTCCTCTATGGAGCAGATGCTCATGGTCGAGAGGATGAAGGGCACGCCGAATTGCTCTGCCGCTTTGGCTGCGACGATCTCGCCGTCCGGGTACTGCATTCCGGTGAGACCGGTGGGCGCCAGGGCCACCGGCATGGCCGTGGGCTCACCCGCCATGGTGGAGCGGAGAGATCGATCCGCCAGATTGACCGCCACCCGCTGGCGCAATTTGATGGCTCGAAAATCCTGCTGGTTGGCTTCATAGGTGACCTCGTCCCAGGAGCCGGAGTCGACGTAGTCGTAAAACATGCGCGGCACGCGCTTGCGGTGCAGCTTGCGGAGATCTTCGATACAGGTGATGACGGGCATGACGGGGCGCTTCGCACGATAAAGCGTCATGTTACTTTGCTGCCCGCTGGCCGGGATAGCGGCCGTGCTAAGCTCCGTGCAACCGGCAAGGCGCACCCACCATGCTGCTGTCAGACCACCCTGAACCCGCGGACGAGTTGCGCGCGGCGGTTCGTGCCGATCATCGCGTGGCCGAACCCCCCCGGGTGGCGCAGTTGGCTGAGGCCGCTGCGTTCGGCCCGGCGGACAACGCCCGCGCCGAGGCCGTTGCTCGGCAGCTGGTTGAGCACCTGCGTGCGCAGCGCCGTCAGGTGGGTGGCATCGATGCGCTGATGCAGGAATACGACCTGTCTTCGGAAGAGGGCGTCACCCTCATGTGCCTGGCCGAAGCGCTGCTGCGCATACCCGACGCGCACACCCAGAACCAGTTCATCGAAGAAAAGCTCGGAGCTGGCGACTGGCACAGCCATCTGAACGCCTCCGAAGCGTTTTTCGTCAACGCCTCCACTTTCGGCCTGATGGTGGCCGGGCGGCTGGTTTCGCCTCGCGCGCAGCCGGGCGATACCTTGAATCGATTGCTCAAACGCCTCGGCGCCCCAGTGATCCGCCAAGCCGTGCGCCGGGCCATGCGGGTGCTCGGCCGGCAGTTCGTTCTCGGCGAAACCATCGCTGCGGCCCAGCGCCGCGCCGGCGAGTTCGAGTCGCGCGGCTATCGCTTCTCCTACGACATGCTCGGCGAAGCGGCCCGCACCGCGGCGGATGCGGAGCTGTATTTCGAACGTTATCGAGCGGCTATCGCGGCGCTCGCCATCGACCCGACGGCTGCCGGTCCGGAGCGAGCGCCCGGCATCTCCATCAAGCTGTCCGCCCTGCATCCGCGCTACGAATTTGCCCAGCGCGCCAGCGTCCACGGCCTGCTGCTCGACCGCTTGATGGCGCTGGTGGAACTGGCACGGCAGCGCGGCGTCGGCGTGTGCATCGACGCGGAAGAGTCGGAGCGCCTCGACCTGTCGCTCGACCTGGTGGAAAGGGTGGCGCTGGAGCTGGCGGGAAATGGTTGGGACGGCTTCGGCCTGGCGGTGCAGGCCTACCAGAAGCGTGCGCTGGCGCTCATCGACTGGTTGGCGGATCTCGCCGGGCGCGCCGGCACCCGGCTGCTCACCCGGTTGGTGAAAGGCGCTTACTGGGACACCGAGATCAAACGCGCCCAGGAAGGCGGCTTCGACGGCTATCCGGTGTTCACCCGCAAGGTGCACACCGACATTTCCTTCCTGGCGTGCGCGCGACGCATGCTCGACTGCGGCCGGGTTTTCTATCCCTGCTTCGCCACGCACAATGCCCGCACCGTGGCGGCGCTCACGGTGATGGCAGGGGCGCGCCGGGATTTCGAGTTCCAGCGGCTGCACGGCATGGGCGAAGCGTTGTACCAGAAATTGGTGGAGGACCGGGCCGACGGCTATGCCTGCCGCATCTACGCGCCGGTGGGCGGGCACGAAGATCTGCTGGCCTATCTGGTACGACGGCTGCTCGAGAACGGCGCCAACACCTCGTTCGTCAACCGGATCGCCGACGACTCGCTGCCGCTCGACGAGTTGGTGGTCGATCCGGTGGCGGTGGCCCGCGCCCAGGGATTTGCCCCACATCCAGCCATCGTTGCCCCAGCGGACCTGTTTGCGCCCACCCGCCGCAACAGCCGAGGTATCGATCTTGCCGACCCGGCCGTGGTGGCGCCGCTGAAGGCCGTCATGGACGCGGCCGCGGCGGAGACCTGGCAGGCGACTCCCGTGATCAACGGCGAGACCCCGGCCGGGCGGGCGCGGCCGGTGCTCAGCCCGGTGGATCGCAGCATAGCGGTGGGGCAGGTCGTGGAAGCCACCGCCGAGCACGCCCGCGAGGCGCTGACGCGCGCGGCGGCCGTTGCCGAGTGCTGGGCCGCCGTCCCCGCAGCCGAGCGAGGGCGGATCCTGCGCCACGCCAGCGACCTGCTGGAATCCAGGGGCCCGGCGCTCATGACCCTGATCTGTCGGGAGGCTGGCCGCACGGTGGCCGATGCACATCTCGAGGTGCGCGAGGCGGTGGACTTTCTGCGCTACTACGCGGCCGAAGGCGAGCGGTTGTTCGCAGCACCCATGCAGCTGCCGGGGCCGACGGGTGAGAGCAACACGCTGCGCTTGACCGGTCGTGGGCCGTTTCTCTGCATTGCCCCTTGGAATTTTCCACTAGCGATCTTCACCGGCCAACTGGCGGCCGCCCTGGCCGCCGGCTGCCCGGCGCTGGCCAAGCCGGCGGAGCAGACCCCGCTGGTGGCGGCCGAGGTGGTGCGGCTCATGCACCAGGCCGGCATCCCCGGCGATGTGCTGCAACTGCTGCCCGGGGATGGCCCCACCCTTGGCGCGGCATTGCTGCCTGACCCACGGCTGGCCGGTGTGGCGTTTACCGGCGGCACCGACACGGCGCAACGCATCGCGCAGATCCTGGCGCGGCGCGACGGGCCGATGATTCCATTGATCGCCGAGACCGGTGGCATCAACGCCATGATCGTCGACTCCACGGCGTTGGCGGAGCAGGTCACCCGCGACGTGCTGGCGGGCGCTTTTCAAAGCGCCGGGCAGCGCTGTTCGGCGTTGCGGCTGCTGTGCGTCCAGGCCGACGTGGCCGATCGTCAGCTGCAGATGATCGCCGGCGCCATGCAGACGCTGCGCGTGGGCGACCCCGGGCTGCTCGCCAGCGACCTGGGGCCGATCATCGACGAGCAGGCGCTTGAGGGGCTGCGCGCGTATTGCCTTGACGCGCGGCGCCGCTATCGGATGATCGCGGAGGCGCCGCTGGGCCCGTTACCCGAACGCGGTCTCTATCTGGCCCCCATTGCCTTCGAGATTCCCCGGGTGGCGGATCTTCAGCGGGAGATCTTCGGGCCGGTGCTGCACGTGGTGCGCTGGCATGCGCGCGCGCTCGATCAATTGCTGGACGACATCAACGGCCTCGGCTACGGGCTGACACTGGCGCTGCACTCCCGCAGCGACAGCCGCGCGCAGCGGGTCATGCAGCGGGCGCGGGTGGGCAATCTGTACGTGAATCGCAATCAGATCGGCGCGGTGGTCGGCGTGCAGCCGTTCGGCGGTGAAGG
>JBLRXD010000056.1:0-18619 GCA_047920935.1 Pseudomonadales bacterium
GTGCCCAGGACAATGAGTCCATGTCCAGAACGGCTTCCTCGCCGCTGCCGAGCAGCGCCCGAGCGCTGGTCTCGTCGACACTGGTCACCACGGCGGGCTCGAGCTCGCGCAGGCTGCGGGTTTCCGCCAGGGCGGCCAGGAAGTCTTCCCTGGTGGTGCCTTCCACTTTCGCCTCCGGCCCCCTGTAGCCATGGCGCCGGTCGTAGCTCAGCAGCCCCTTGCGCACGGCATCTCTGGCCGCACGCTGGGGTTCCGCCTGCAGCGTGGTGATCACCTCGTAGCCGCCGGTATAAAGATCGGGAAGGCTGCCGATCAGCTGCTGCCGCACCCACTCCGCGGGATAAGGCGCGGCGATGTCGAGGCCGCGCTCGTAGAGCCGTGCCGAGACCGGCGCCGCCACCGCCATCTCGTACTGCTCGCGGCTGATGGAGTTCTGCTCGAGCATGCGGCTGAGGACGACGTTGCGCCGCCGCAGCGCCCGCTCGGGATCGTTGAGGGGATTGCCCGCGGTAGGCGCCTGAGGGATGCCGGCGAGCATGGCCAGCTGCGCCAGGTTCAGCTCGTCGAGCGGCTTGCCATAGTAGGTGTAAGCGGCGGCCTGAGCTCCGTACGCACGCTTGCCGAACGGCACCGCGTTTATGTACAGCTCTATGATCTCGTCCTTTGTCAGCTCCCGCTCGATCTTCAGCGCCAGCAGAATCTCTTTGAACTTGCGGATGAACACCTGATCGAGCGAGAAGGTGCCGAGGTTGCGCGGCAACTGCATGGTGATGGTGGAGCCGCCGCGGGTGATGCCGCCGCGGTTTTTGATCAGCTCCAGGGCGGCGTTGCCGAGGGTTATGACATCGACGCCGCTGTGTTCGTAGAAACGCTTATCTTCCGTATCGAGGACGGCTTGCACAAACAGCCGTGGAATCTCGTCTAGAGTTACTGGTATGAGACGGCGTTCGCCAAACTCGGCAATCAGTTGTCGATCTGCCGTATAGACTCGAAGAGGCGTCTCGAGTCTGACCTGGCGGTAAGTCGCAGCGTCGGGAATCTGCGGGTCGAGATACAGATAGGCGCCCGCCAGACTGAGGACTGCGGCACATACGGCTGAAAGGCTCAGCCACATAATACGGCCGACGATGCGTGAGAGGCCCGGGGTCATGATGTTAGCCACGATTGTCGAATGGGAACGGAGACCGAATTGCGGCAGCCATTCTGCCAGGTTCAGTTTTCGACTGCATAAGTAGGACGCAAGTGCCCGTGCAAATAAGGAAATTAAATCGTGTTCGGCCTATTTAATACCAAGCCCAACGTCCTCCTGGGACTCGATATCAGTTCTACCTCGGTCAAGCTTCTCGAACTTTCGAGGAGCAACGGCCGCTACCGCGTAGAAGCCTATGCCGTCGAGCCACTGCCGCCAAACGCGGTCGTCGAAAAGAATATAAGCGATGTGGACGGCGTAGGTGAAGCAATCAAGCGGGTGCTCAGCCGCTCCAAGACGTCCGCGCGCCAGGTGGCCGTGGCCGTGGCCGGATCCGCGGTGATCACCAAAACCATCGAGATGGACGCCGCCCTGACCGACGAAGAGATGGAAAACCAGATCACCGTCGAAGCCGACCAGTACATACCTTACCCGCTCGATGAGGTGGCCATCGACTTCGAAGTTCAGGGGCTGTCCGAGCGCAATCCCGAGCAGGTTGAGGTTCTGCTGGCGGCGTGCCGACGCGAGAATGTCGAGATGCGCGAGGCTGCGTTGCAGTTGGGCGCACTCAAGCCGGCGGTGGTGGACATCGAGGCACACGCCATGAAGCGGGCGTTTGAGCTGATCAAACCGCAGCTCGGTGGCACCCCCGCGGATCTGGTGGTCGCCGTGGTCGATATCGGCGCGACCATGACCACGCTGTCGGTGCTCGCCGACGATCGCTCGATCTACACCCGCGAGCAGCTGTTCGGCGGCAAGCAGCTCACCGAGGAGATTCAGCGCCGTTACAGCCTTTCCTTCGAGGAGGCCGGCCTTGCCAAGAAGCAGGGCGGCTTGCCCGACGACTATGAGCAGGAGGTGTTGCAACCTTTCAAGGAAGCCGTGCTTCAACAGGTGACCCGATCGTTGCAATTTTTCTTCTCATCCAGCCAGTACGACGACGTGGACTATATTGTCCTTGCAGGAGGCACTGCTTCCATCGACGGCCTGGCCGATATGATCGAGAACAAACTGGGTACCCCGACATTGATCGCGAATCCGTTCGTCGACATGTCGTTAGCCAACCGGGTAGATGCCGACATGCTGGCGAATGACGCGCCGGCCATGATGATCGCCTGCGGGTTGGCCATGAGGAGCTTCGACTGATGGCGCGAATCAACCTACTACCCTGGCGCGATTGGGAACGCGCGCGCAAGAAAAAGGAATTCATCGGCAATCTGGCGGGCGTGCTGGCGGCCGGGGTAGCCATCGTCTTCGCGTTCGGTTGGTATCTGAACGCGCAGATCGATGATCAGCAGGCGCGCAACCGGTTTCTCGAAGCCGAGATCCAGGTGCTCGACAAGCGAATCGCGGAAATTCAGGATCTCCAGAAGACTCGCAACGAGCTGCTGGCGCGCATGCGGGTGATTCAGGAGCTGCAAGGCAACCGCCCAGTCATCGTGCGCGTGTTCGACGAGATGGTGCGCACGCTGGCGACGGGCGTGCACTTCAGAACCGTGAAGTACGAAGGCAGCCGGCTGACGGTGGAAGGGGTGGCTGAGTCCAACAACCGCATCTCTTCGCTGATGCGCAACCTGGACGGCTCGGATTGGTTCGCTCGACCCAATCTGAGAAGCATCAAGGAAGATCCGCAGAACGTCAATTACGGGCCCCAGGCGAGCACGTTCAACCTGACGTTCGTGCAGACCAACCCCAACAAGCCTGCGGAAGGGGAGCTGTAACATGGCATTCAAAGACACCATCGAGCAGCTGCAGAACTTCGACATCTCCGATCTCGACTTCAACAACGTCGGCTCATGGCCCGCTGCGATCAAGGGCATCGCCATGGCGCTGGTGCTGTTGGTGGTGCTGGGCGGCGGTTACTACTTCTATCTGACCGACAAGCAGACACTGCTGGACCGGGCGGAGATGCGCGAGCGGGATCTGCGCCAGGATTTCGAAAGCAAGAGCTTTCGCGCCGCCAACCTCGATGCCTACCGGCAGCAGAAGGTCGAGATGGAAGATCAGTTCGCCGGTCTGTTGCGCCAGCTGCCGAGCGACACCGAGGTGCCCGGCCTGCTCGAAGACATCACCCGTACGGCGTTGGATAACGACCTCAACATCGAGAGCATCGACCTGCGTGACGAGCGCCGCACCGAATTCTACATGGAGCTGCCCATCGAGATCGTCGTCGAGGGCAACTACCACAAGATTGGCGCTTTCGTCAGCGGCGTGGCGAACCTGTCGAGAATCGTCACCCTTCACGACTTCACCATCGCGCCGCAGCAAACACCCGACAGTCTCAAGATGAAGATTCTGGCGAAAACCTACAGGTATCTGGAAGAGGTGCAGTGATGCAGATACTGAAGAAACCCGTATCTGCGGGGCGTGCAAAAGTCCTGTTGGCGGCCGCCTGCGCGGTGCTGCTCGGCGGCTGCAACGTCGGCGGCGAGCACGGCGACCTGCGCGCATTCATGGATGAGGTGCAGTCGCGGCCGCCGGGGCGCATCGAGCCACTGCCGCCGTTCGAGCAGGTGCCGCCGTTCGCTTATCAGGCGGGGAACCTGCGCAGCCCGTTCGAGCCCCCGGTGCTGGTGAAGCCGGTTCCCGGCAGGCCCAGCGGGCCCCAGGTCAAGCCGGATCTGGCTCGGGCCAGGCAGTTCCTCGAAGACTACCCGATCGGCAGCCTGATCATGGTAGGTACCCTGGCTCAAAGCGGTCGCGTGTACGGGCTGATCAGGGACGGCAACGGCGGGGTGCACCGGGTCAGGCACGGTGACTACATGGGTACCGATCACGGCAGGATCCAGCAGATTCAAGACACGTCGATCGAGTTGATCGAGATTGTCCCGGATGGAACGGGGACGGGTTGGGTGGAACGCGCTCGGACTGTCTCATTGGGCGGTGGAAACAAAGGATGAAGACCATGCTGAATAAGACCAAATGCTGGCACCGCGGAGCGGTGTCCGTGCGACGGCAGAAGCAGGCGGGGGCGAGCCGTGGCGGCTTCCTCGGGCGCCTGCTGGCCGGCGTCGCCAGCGTCCTGCTGCTGGCCGGTCCGGCATGGGCGGCAACCCTGGAGGACGTGCAGTTCTCCTCGCTTCCTGGCGATCGAACGGAAATCCGCATGAGGTTCGACGGTACGCCGCCGGATCCGCAGGGGTACACCATCGAGCGTCCGGCGCGCATCGTGCTCGACCTGCCTGGGGTGTCGACCTCACTGCAGGACAAGCATCATGATCTGGGGATCGGCAATGCCCGCCGGATGTCCATCGTCTCCACCAGCGATCGCACCCGCGCCATCGTCAACCTCACCCGGTTGGTTGCCTACGAAACCAGCGTCGAAGGCGATACCCTGTATCTGCTGGTGGGTGCAGCCGGGCCGGCCGCCGGTACCGCCACGGCCGCGCCCAGTACCGTCAACGTGGCTCAGCAGCAGCCGGTGGCGGCTGCGGGCGACTCACGCATAACCGGGGTAGATTTCCGCCGCGGCGCGGGGGGCGAGGGCCGGGTGATCATCAACCTGTCCGACCCCAAGGCGCCGGTGAACGTCACCTCGCAGGGCGACCGGATTCAGGTGGAAGTGCGCAACACCAGCCTGCCGCGCGAGCTGCAGCGGCGACTGGACGTTGCCGACTTCGCCACCCCGGTGCAGATCGTCGATGCCACCCAGCAGGGCGCCCACACCACGTTCACGGTAGCTGCCTCCGGCGACTACGACTATCTGGCGTACCAGGCCGACAACGTGCTCTCCATCGACGTCAACCCGTTGACCCCGGAGCAGCGGGATCGGCGCGAAGACCAGTTCAAATATACCGGCGAGAAGCTGTCGCTCAACTTCCAGGACATCGAAGTGCGCTCGGTGCTGCAGCTGATCGCCGACTTCACCGATCTCAACCTCGTGGCCAGCGATACCGTGTCCGGGCGTATCACCCTGCGGCTGAAGAACGTTCCCTGGGATCAGGCACTGGAGCTCATCCTCAAGACCAAGAGCCTCGATCAACGGCAGTTGGGCAACGTGCTGCTGGTTGCTCCGGCTGATGAGATTGCGGCGCGGGAAGCGCGCGAGCTCGAAAACCGCAAGCAGATCTCCGCTCTCGCACCGTTGCGCTCGGAGTTCATCCAGATCAGCTACGCCAGCGCCAGTGAGCTGTTCGCGCTGTTCAACTCCGCCGGATCCGGTGGATCCGGATCCAACAATCGCTCGATGCTGTCGGAACGCGGCAGCGTCATCGTCGATGAGCGAACCAATGCCATCATCCTCACGGAGACGGCCGACAAGATCGAGCAGTTCCGGCGGGTGATCGCCCAGCTCGACGTCCCCGTGCGGCAGGTGCTGATCGAGGCCCGCATCGTCACCGCCAACGCCAACTTCTCCAAGGAGCTGGGCATTCGCTGGGGCGGTGGCGGCATCGAGCAGCGTGGCAGCACCGCCATCAGGGCTGGCGGCTCTCTGGACACGCTGGTGGAACTGCAGAACGCGCTGGTCAGCGGGCAGGGCACGATATCGTACCCATCCGGTCTGGCGGTGGATCTGGGGGTCTCCGGGCCCGGCGCCAGCAGCTTCGGCATTGGTTTCACCGGGGCGGACTATCTGCTCGATCTCGAGCTGTCGGCGCTGGCATCGGACGGCCATGCCGAGGTGGTCGCCCGGCCCAAGGTCATCACTGCGGACAAGTCGGCGGCTACCATCCAGTCGGGGGTGGAGATTCCGTTTCAGGAGGCCT
The DNA here is from genome assembly GCA_047920935.1 of Pseudomonadales bacterium. GTDB lineage: Bacteria > Pseudomonadota > Gammaproteobacteria > Pseudomonadales > Azotimanducaceae > UBA7803. The sequence continues at coordinate 5,896 of JBLRXD010000056.1, forward strand.
CCTCCAGCGGCGCCACGTCCACGTCCTTCAAGGATGCGGTGCTCGGTCTCGAGGTGACGCCGCAGATCACTCCCGACGACCGCATCATCATGAAGCTTACGGTGAAGCAGGATACGGTGGGGCAGGTGTTCCAGGGTGTACCGTCCATCAACACCAACGAGATTCAGACCGTGGTGCTGGTCGACAACGCCCAGACCATCGTGCTCGGTGGCGTATTCACCACCGACCGCAACTTCTCGACCACGAAGACGCCGTTCCTGGGCGATCTGCCCTACGTCGGCCGCGCGTTTCGCCGCACGATCGAGCGGGACGACAAGCAGGAGCTGTTGATTTTCATTACCCCGCGGATCATTCAGGACAATCTGGTTCGGCGGTAGCCGCAGATATCCAGGTAACCGGTCTCTGATCTGGAGATCGGTTACTCAGGACGGGTTACACTAGACGGCGCCAGCAGGGCGCCGTTTTTCGTTATGAGCAAGCCGAACATCATTCTCATTGGCCTGATGGCCGTGGGTAAAAGCACCGTGGGTAAGCTGCTCGCGCAGGCCCTGGACATGCCGTTTTACGATGCCGACCACGAGATCGAGGTGCGCGCGGGGGCGCCCGTGGCGTGGATCTTCGATATGGAAGGCGAGGCCGGCTTCCGCGAGCGGGAGCATCAGGTGCTGGATGACCTCACCCGCAGGCAGGGGGTGGTCGTGGCCACGGGTGGGGGTGCGGTGCTGTGGCCATGCAACCGCCAGCTGCTGGCGGCGCGCGGCGTGGTCATCCATCTCGACAGCCCTTTGCAGCGGTTGCTGCAGCGCACCCGCAAGGACCGTAAGCGGCCGCTGTTGCAGCAGGGCGATCCGCGCGCCGTGCTGATGCGCCTGCGCGAAGAACGGGATCCGTTGTATCGCGAGATTGCCGACTATCGATTCGTCACCGATCGCCAGGGCCCCAAGGTGTTGGCCAGGGAGATCGAGCAGCGCCTCAAGGAGGATCACGTCGTATGAGCGAGAGCCACCCACGATCATGAGCGAACAAGCCCGCCAAACGGACGTGGTGCAGGTCGAGCTGGGCGCGCGCAGCTATCCGATCTATATCGGGCGCGGGCTGCTGGCCCAGGGCGAGCTGTTGCGGCGCCACATCGGCGGCAGGCAGGTAGCCATCATCAGCAACGAAGTGGTGGCGCCGCTCTACCTCGGCCGGGTGCGCGCAGCGCTTGGCGACGGCTTCCAGGTGGACGAATTGCTGCTGCCCGACGGCGAGCAGCACAAGAATCTGCAGAGCTTCGCGGCCGTCATGGATTTTCTCCTCGAGCGGCGTCACAACCGCTCCACGACGCTGATCGCCCTGGGTGGCGGCGTGGTTGGCGACCTCACCGGTTTCGCGGCGGCAACGTTCCAGCGCGGCGTTGATTTCATCCAGATTCCCACCACGCTGCTCGCTCAGGTGGATTCATCCGTGGGTGGCAAGACGGCGGTGAACCATCCTCGCGGCAAGAACATGATCGGCGCGTTTTATCAGCCCCGCTGCGTGATCGCGGACATCTCGGTATTCGATACCCTGCCGGATCGCGAATACCGCGCCGGCCTGGCCGAGGTGCTCAAGTACGGGGTGATCAGGGACGCCGCGTTCTTCGACTGGCTGGAGGAACACGCCACCGACCTCGGCAATCGTAACCCGGCAGCCGTTGCGCTGGCGGTGCGCCGCTCATGCGAGATCAAGGCGGAGGTGGTGGCGGCAGACGAGCGCGAAGGCGGGCTGCGCGCCATCCTGAACTTCGGCCACACTTTCGGGCACGCGCTGGAAACCCTGACCGGCTATCGGGCCTTGCTGCATGGCGAAGCAGTGGCCATCGGCATGGTGATGGCGGCAGACCTGTCCGCTCGCCAGGGCATGCTGCCGGGCGAGGATGCGCGGCGGCTCAAGAGCTTGCTGGCCGTTCTCGGCCTGCCGGTGGCGCCGCCGGCGGTAGCAGCCAGCGATATGCTCGAAGCCATGGGAATGGATAAAAAGGTGCTGGATGGCCGCCTGCGCCTGGTGCTGGCCGAAGCCGTGGGCCGGGTAGTGGTGTCCGATCGAGTAGATACAGCCGCCTTGCGGCAGACCCTGGCGGCCGGGGAGCAACTCTGTCATGTCTGAACTCGAAGCTGACGCTGCCCTCTCCGAGTACGCCAATCCGTTCGTGGCGCCCTCTCCCAGCTTCTATGAAGGCGGCGACCGTAAGGGCCACCTCGACAAGCTGCGGCATCTGTCCCAGTGGTCACGCCGGGTGGTGCTGGTCACCGGCCCCCGCGGCATCGGCAAGAGCGCCATGTACCGGCAGCTGTCAGCGAGTCTGGAGCCGCGCGCCAAAGCAGCCCGCATCAACGGCAGTCTGGTCAACAGCGCCCACGAAGTGCTCACCGCCATCGTCCACGGCTTCGGCCTCGCCGCGCCGGCGGATGCCGACGCGCAGTTGCTGCAGGAGATCATCAGCGAGCACGCGGACGATCAGCAACGGGCGGGGCGCTACTGCGCCACCCTGGTAGACGACGCCGACCTGCTCGAACCGCGGGCCATGGAGCAGTTGATGGCCCTGGCCGGCCGTTCGCCGCTGCGGGTGGTGATGTTCGGAGAGGTGCGTCTGGTGCGCGCGGTGGAACGTCAGGCGGATCTGCTGGACGTGGAGTGGCACGAAATCAGGCTCGCCGGGTTCACACTCCAGGAGGTGCGCGCCTACCTGCAGTGGCGTTTCAGTCGGGTCGGCTATCGGCAGCCGTTGCCGTTCAGCGATGCGCAGATCAGGGATCTGGCGCGCCTTTCGGAAGGCTTGCCCGGGCGTATCGATCAGATGGCCAACGTGCTCATGACCAAGGTCCAGGCGCGCGGTGTCGCCACCCCGCGACGCCGCTTCCCGCCGCTGCACACCGCGCTGCTCGCCGTGCTGGTGGTGGTGCTGGGGCTGGTCTATCTGCTGCAGCCGGGCTCGGAGCCGGGTTCGGGATCGGCACGGCAGGTAACGGCGGTGGAGCGCATCGAGATTCCCCGGGGGCAGGCGGCAGACGCAGATGCCGGGGCCGCGATTCCCGGCCGCGCCGAGACGCTCGGCGTAACCAGGGCGGATGCCGGTTCGCCCGCTACGGCGATCACCGGACCCCCGCCGGCCACCGAACCCCCGCCGGCCACCGTGCCCCCGCCGGCCCCCAGGCAGGAAACCCCACCGGTCAGCGCCGCGCCCGCCGCCGCCGCGCCGCAGCCTCCGGCGGCGCCCGCCCAGGAAGCTCGGCCGGACCCGCAGCCCGCGGTTCAGCGGCCGGCGGGAGCCCGGGATGCGCGCTGGGTGATGGCGCAGCCGGGAGATGCCTACACGGTGCAACTGGTGACGTTGTCTTCGGCGGAGCGGGTGGCGCAATACCTGGCCAGTCAGCCGGACCCATCCCAGTTCGCCAGCTATCGGCTGCAGCGCGACGGGCGGATTCTGCACGTGGTGGTGTTCGGCTCGTTCCCCAGCCGCGACGCGGCCGAAGCAGCCTCGCGGCGGCTGCCAGCCAGCGTCGGCAGCGTGCAGCCATGGATTCGACCGTTCGCCCACGTGCACGAAGCCGCCCGTTCAGCCATCCAACAGTAACAGGCAGTATGAGCGGCTTGCGAGCCGCCGAGGGCTTCAGGGCAGCGTGGTGGAGCCGCTGAGGTAGCGGTCGATTTCACGCGCGGCCTCGCGACCTTCGTTGATGGCTCGCACCACCAGGCTCTGCCCGCGCCGGCAGTCGCCGGCGGAGAACACCTTTGCCACGTTGGTCAGATAGCGGCCGTACTCTGCCTGGTAGTTGGAACGATCGTCCAGTTGCACGCCGAGGCGCTGGGCGATCTGCGCTTCTGGTCCGAGAAAGCCCATGGCGAGAAACACCAGATCGGCGGGCCACTCGCGTTCGCTGCCGGGCACGTTCTCGAACTTACCGCCCTTGAACTCCACGCCCACGGTGCGAACCGCACGCACGCGGCCGTTGCCGTCGCTGACGAATTCGGTGGAGGAGATGCTGTAGACCCTGGGGTCGTTGCCGAATTTGCTGGCCGACTCCTCGTGCCCGTAATCGGTGCGGTGAATGCGCGGCCAGGTGGGCCAGGGGTTGTTGGGAGCGCGATCCGCCGGCGGCTGCGGGAACAGCTCGAAGTTCACCAGGCTGCGACAGCCGTGGCGCAGGCTGGTGCCGATGCAATCGGTGCCGGTGTCGCCGCCGCCGATGACGATGACGTGCTTGTCCTTGGCCGAGATGAAGCGGCCGTCATCGAGGCCGGAATCGAGCAGGCTGCGGGTGTTGGCGGTGAGAAACTCCATGGCGAAGTGCACGCCGTCGAGTTCGCGGCCGGGGATCGGCAGGTCGCGTGGCACCGTCGCACCGGTGGCCAGCAGCACCGCATCGAACCCGTCGAGCAACTCGCGGGCGTCCTTGCTGCCGTTGCCGCCGTCTGCCACGGGCGTGTTGGGCAGGAATTCCACGCCTTCTTCCCGTAGCAGGTTCAGGCGCCGCTCCACCACCGCCTGCTTGTCCAGCTTCATGTTGGGGATGCCGTACATGAGCAGCCCGCCGATGCGGTCGGCGCGCTCGAACACGGTGACGTTATGGCCGACCTTGTTGAGCTGATCGGCCGCTGACAGGCCCGCGGGCCCCGAACCGATGATGGCGACCCGCTTGCCGGTGCGCCCCCGTGGCGGGTTGGCTACCACCCAGCCCTCGGCAAAGCCGCGGTCGATGATGGCCATCTCGATGTTCTTGATGGTCACCGCAGGATCGGTGATGCCGAGCACGCACGCACCTTCGCAGGGAGCCGGGCAGACCCGCCCGGTGAACTCCGGGAAATTATTGGTCTTGTGCAGCCGGTCGAGGGCTTCGCGCCACTGTCCCCGGTAGACCAGATCGTTCCACTCGGGAATCAGGTTGTAGATCGGGCAGCCGTCCTCGGACTGGCAGAACGGCACGCCGCAATCCATGCACCTGGCGCCCTGGTCCGTGAGCCGGGGGACGTCGTGGTCGGTGTAGATTTCCCTGAAATCGACCATGCGTACCGCCGGATCCCGGTAGGGGGCCGTTTTGCGGGCAAATTCGATGAACCCGGTAGGTTTTCCCATCTGTCATTCCGTACTGGTGGTTGTCGCGAGCCCGTAGGAGCGGTCTCCAGACCGCTCCTGCTGACCCGTGCTAGCCGGCGCTCACGGCGATCTTGCGCTCTTCGAGCACGCGCTTGTAGTCGGTCGGCATGACCCTTATGAATTCCGCTACAGCCTGGTCCCAACGCGCCAGCAACTGCTGTGCGATCGTCGAGCCGGTGTGGTCGGCGTGCTTCTGGATCAGCCGGCGCACCTGGTCGACTTCCTCCCGACCGCTCAACTCTTCGAGTTCGATCATCTCCATGTTGCAACGCGACGCCAGCAGGGCATCAGGATCCCAGACGTAGGCGATGCCGCCGCTCATGCCAGCGCCGAAGTTGCGCCCGGTGGGTCCGAGAATCACCACGCGACCACCGGTCATGTACTCGCAGCCATGGTCGCCGACGCCTTCGACCACTGCCAGAGCGCCACTGTTGCGCACGCAGAAGCGCTCGGCCGCCTGGCCACGCAGGAAGCACTCACCGCTGGTGGCGCCGTACAGCACCACGTTGCCCACGAGGATGTTGTCCTCGGCCCGGAACGAGCTGCTCTTGGGCGGGTAGATGATGACGCGCCCACCGGACAGCCCCTTGCCCACGTAGTCGTTGGCGTCGCCTTCCACTTCCAGGGTCACGCCCTTGGCGAGCCACGCGCCGAAGCTCTGGCCGGCGCTGCCGTGGAACTTGAAGCGGATGGAGTCGTCGGGGAGCATCTGCGGCCCCACCTCGCGGATGATGAGGTTCGACAGCATGCCGCCCACCACCCGGTTGGTGTTGACGATGGTGAGCTCGTCGTAGACTTTTTCGCCCCGCTTGATGGCGGGCTGGGCCAGTTGGATGAGCTCGTTGTCCAGCGCCTTGTCGAGCTCGTGATCCTGCTGGTGAATCCCGTAACTGCCCAGGAACTCGGGCGGCTCCACCGCCTTGCTGAGGATGGCCGACAGGTCCAGGCCCTTGGCTTTCCAATGATCCACGGCTCGGTCGGTCTCGAGCGCGTCGACCCGGCCCACCATCTCGTTGACGTTGCGGAACCCGAGATCGGCCATGATCTGCCGCAGCTCTCTGGCCACCATGAAGAAGTAGTTGATGACGTGCTCCGGCTGCCCGGAGAACTTCTTGCGCAGCGCCGGATCCTGGGTGGCGACGCCCACCGGGCAGGTGTTCAGGTGGCATTTGCGCATCATGATGCAGCCCAGCGCGATCAGCGGCGCGGTGGCGAAGCCGAATTCTTCGGCGCCCAGGAACGCGGCGATGGCGACGTCGCGGCCGGTCTTCAGCTGCCCGTCGGTCTGCAGCACCACCCGCGAGCGCAGGTTGTTCAGCACCAGCGTCTGGTGCGCCTCGGCGATGCCCAGCTCCCAGGGCACGCCGGCGTGCTTGATCGAGGTGAGCGGCGATGCTCCGGTGCCGCCGGTATCGCCGGCGATGACGATGTGATCCGCTCTGGCCTTGGTTACGCCGGCGGCCACCGTGCCGACGCCGATCTCGGCGCCCAGCTTGACGCTGATGCGAGCGCTGGGGTTGGCGTTCTTCAGGTCATGGATCAGCTGCGCCATGTCTTCGATGGAGTAGATGTCATGGTGGGGCGGTGGGCTGATGAGCCCGACGCCGGGGGTAGAGTGGCGAATGCCGGCGATGACGTCGTCCACCTTGTGGCCGGGCAGCTCGCCGCCTTCACCGGGCTTTGCGCCCTGGATGATCTTGATCTGCAACTCGTCGGCGTTGGTGAGGTAGTTGATGGTCACGCCGAAACGGCCGCTGGCAACCTGCTTGATGGCGCTGCGCTTCGAGTCGCCGTTGGCCAGCGGGATGAAGCGGGCTGCATCCTCGCCGCCTTCGCCGGTGTTCGACTTGCCACCGATGCGGTTCATGGCAATGGCAAGGGTTTCGTGGGCCTCGGCGCTGATGGAGCCGAAGCTCATGGCGCCGGTGGCGAAACGCTTGACGATCTCGCTCTCCGGCTCCACCTCCTCCAGCGGCAGCGGTTCGCCATTGGCGCCGGGCTTGAACTTGAGCAGCCCACGCAGGTTGGCGTTGCGGGTGGTTTCGCGGTTCACGTGGGCGGCGAACTTCCAGTAGGCGTCTTCGCTGTTGGTGCGGGTGGCCACCTGCAGGTCGGCGATGGTCTCCGGATCCCACATGTGGGTGTCGCCGGTGCGGCGCCAGTGGAAGTCGCCGGGGTTTGGCAACTCGTTGACGAGTCGCGGCCGGCTGGGGTAACCGATGTCGTGGCGGCGTTGCATTTCCTCGGCCAGCACTTCCAGATCGGCGCCTTGAACCCGGCTGGCGGTACCGACGAAGGCCCGGTCGATGACGTCGTCGGCGAGCCCCACGGCTTCGAAGATCTGCGCGCCCTTGTAGGACTGCAGCGTCGAGATGCCCATTTTTGCCATGACCTTGAGGATGCCCTTGGCGGTGCCCTTGCGATACGCGCTCACCACGTCGGCGTCGCTTTCGATGTGGGCCGCTTCGTCCAGGTAGCCCTGCGCGCGGGAGTGCCACAAGGCCTCGAACGCCAGATAGGGATTGATGGCGTCAGCGCCGTAACCCACCAGCAGGCAGTGATGATGCACCTCCCGGGCCTCGCCGGTTTCGAGCACCAGGCCGATTCGGGTGCGGGCGTGGGTGCGCACCAGGTGGTGATGTACGGTACCCACTGCCAGCAGCGTCGAGATCGGCACCCGCTCGGGGCCGGTGGCGCGATCGGACAGCACGATCAAGCCGTAGCCTTCGTCGATGGCGCGGGAAGCCTCGCTGCAGATGCGCTCCAGGGCTTCGGACAGACCGGGCTTGCCGGACCGCACTGGAAAGGTGATGTCGATGGTCTGGCTGCGCCAGCCGCGGTGGTCCATGTGTTTCAGCGCGGCAAGCTCGTCGTTGGACAGGATCGGGTGCGGTATCCGGAGCCGGTGCGCGTGCTCGGGCGTGACGTCCAGCAGGTTCTTCTCGGGCCCGATATAGCACTCCAGCGCCATGATCACTTCTTCACGGATGGAGTCGATGGCCGGGTTGGTCACCTGGGCAAAGCGCTGCTTGAAGTAGTCGTAGAGCATGCGGGGCTTCTCGGACATCACCGCCAGCGCCGCGTCGTTGCCCATGGAGCCGAGCGGATCACGCAGCTCCATCACCAACGGTTGGAGCATGATCTGCATGGTCTCCACCGTGTAGCCGAAGGCCTGCATGCGGGCGGTCAGCGTGTCGACATCGAACCCCCCGGGCTCGCCGTTGGCCGGCAACTGTTCCAGGTCGACCCGCTGCTGATCCAGCCACTGCTGGTATGGCCGGGCGTTGGCCCACTCCCGCTTGATCTCCGCATCAGGAATCATGCGGCCCTGCTCGAAGTCGATGAGGAACATGCGCCCCGGCTTCAGCCGACCTTTTTCCACCACCCGCTGCGGGTCGACGTGAACCACGCCCACTTCCGAGGCCATGATGCACTTGTCGTCGTCGGTGATGTAGTAGCGGCTCGGCCGCAGGCCGTTGCGATCGAGCACGGCGCCGATGTAGGCTCCGTCGGTGAAGGCGATGGACGCGGGCCCGTCCCAGGGCTCCATCAGGCACGAGTGGTACTCGTAGAACGCCCGCTTGGCCGGATCCATGTTGACGTCCTGCTGCCACGCTTCGGGCACCATCATCAGCACCGCTTCCTGCAGCTTGCGGCCGCTCATCAGCAGGAACTCGAGCACGTTGTCGAAGGTGCCGGAGTCGGAGCAGTCTTTCTCGACGATGGGGAACAGCTTCGAAAGATCGGCGCCGAAGCGCTCGGTCTGCACCGTGCCCTGGCGGGCATTCATCCAGTTGCGGTTGCCCAGCACCGTGTTGATCTCGCCGTTGTGGCTCATGAACCGGTTGGGCTGGGCCCGGTCCCACGACGGGAAGGTGTTGGTGCTGAAGCGCGAGTGCACCATGGCCAGATGCGACTCGAAGTCGGTGTCGAGCAGATCGGGATAGAACGGGAACACCTGCTGCGGCGTCAGCATGCCCTTGTAGACGATGACCCTGGTGGACAGCGAGCAGACATAGAAGTACTTGCGCTGCGCGAGGCCATCGTCGCCGCGCAGGCGGTGGGTGCCGTGCTTGCGGATCAGGTACAGCTTGCGCTCGAAGGCGTCGCCGGCGACGCCGTTGGCGCCGATGAACAACTGCTCGAAGTGGGGCATGGCGGCACGCGCCGCGTTGCCGATGCCGGCGCCTTCCGGATGCACGGGCAGGTCACGCCAGCCGAGCAGGGTCTGGCCGGCGGCACTGATCTCTTCTTCCAGCACCTGCTTGCAGTGGCTGCGCTCGGCCGGGTCGGTGGGCAGGAAGACGTTGCCGACCCCGTACTCGCCGCCGGCCGGCAGGGTGACGCCGAGTTCGGCCAACGCCACCTTGCGCATGAACTTGTCGGGGAGCCCCAGCAGCATGCCGGCACCGTCCCCGGTGTTCTTCTCGTAGCCCACGCCGCCGCGGTGTTCCATGCAGCAGTTCATGTCGCGGGCGTGTTCGACGATCTGACGACTGGGGCGGCCCTTGATGTCGCAGATGAAACCGACGCCGCAGCTGTCTTTCTCGCTGTCCGGGTCGTAGAGGCCCATTTTCGGGGGCAGCCCGACGCCTGCTGATTTATTCATTCGCTACTGCTCTCTGATCATTGGTGCCTGCCATCAGGCCCGGGCGCACGGGCGCATACGGCCCTCTCGCCGGAGTTTCCGGCAAGTTCGGCGCAAGGACGACTTCGCAAGCCGCCGCGAGCGAAGCTGATTGAAGTCATCCCAAATAAATGCGTGCGGCTAAGTAACTGATTGTTTTATTTGCGTTTTCGCCGCAAGCTGGCGACGCTGCTCGCGCGCGAAGGACGAAACATCTCAGAAATGACGTGACGAATCAAGGGCGGGCTGGGAAATGCCCTCATGGCGATACCCGATACCAGTAGCGGTACAAGGTGGTGAATCCCAGTCTGGCGTACAGCCCGCGGGCCGGTTCGTTGTCGGCCACCATCTGCAGGTAGCCGCGGCGGGCGCCGTTGTCCACGGCCCACGCCAGCAGGCTGTTGACCATCGCGGTGCCGTGGCCGGCGCGGCGTGTCTTGACGTTGGTGACGATGTCGAACAGGCCGACCAGATCCTGCTCCAAGACGGCGAGGCCGCAGGCCAGGGGAGCTTCCGGGGGGCCGATGACGGCATAGGCGCAGGGCAGCGGAATGCCGCGCAGAATGGCGCCGTGCAAGGCTCGTGCGGATGCCGGCATGCCGGTCAGCTGCGCGTAGGCGTCGAGCCAGCGGTCGGTGGTGAGCAGCGAGAGTTGCGGCGACAGCTGCGGTCGCTGTGGCAGCGCCACCGTCATCACCTCGGTGGGCTCCAGCTGGCGGTAGCCGCGCAGGGCGAGAACCTCGTCCAGGCCCTGGTCGCCGTAACCCTGAGGAGCGCGGTCTGGATCTTGCCCGATTCCTCCGATTCCTCCGATTCCTCCGATTCCTCCGATTCCTCCGATTCCTCCGATTCCTCCGATTCCTATGGAGGTAAGCCTGAAGATGCACTGCAGCCGCTTTCGGGCGTAGGCATTCTCGCAGTAGCGCACCTTGTCGGCGAGGGCCTGGTCGCCGGGATACAGGGGAATCACCGAATTGGCGCGCTTGGTGAAGCCGCGGGCGAAGCGCAGCAGCCAGCCGTCGAGCAGCAACTGTTGCATGGCCGGCCAGGCATTGATCGAGGCCTGCTCAACCCGCCTGCTCAACGCCAGGGTGAAGCTCGATGGGTCGATTTGCGCTGCTGGGGCCACAGCAGCACGATAGCATAGCGGCGCAGGCCGCGACTCGAGCGGCTATTCAGCTATTCAGCTGTTCAGGACGGAAGGAGGGGCAGCCATGAGCCGGGACACGTTCGCCGTGGTCGTGCACGTTCTGCTCACCCGTCCGGGCGTCGCCGGCCCCGAGCTGTTCCTGTTGCGGCGCGCCGGCACCGGGTTCATGGACGGCTACTACGCGTTGCCCGGCGGCCACCAGCACGCGGGCGAGGGCGTGCAGGATGCAGCGCGCCGGGAGTGCCTGGAGGAGACCGGGGCGCGAGCGGAAGCGCTGGCGCCCGTGTGCGTGCTGCCGTACCAGTCTGGCCGCCACCAGGGGCTGAACTTCGTGTTCGAAGTCGAGCGGCTGGCCGGGTGGCCGGGCCTGGCGGAGCCATGTCACAGCGATGTCGCCGACTGGTTTCCGCTTGGCGCCCTTCCGGCCCCCATCGTTCCCTGGCTCGATGACGTGCTCGAACTGCGCCGTCGCGGCGAGTGGTTTCGCGAGCTTCGCTGGGACTGACTCGCCGGTCTGAACAGCCGGCCACAAGTCCAGGGGTGAGTGCGCTCCGGCGCCGCATTTCTTACAATGCCGGCCCTGCGGAGCCCCCGGGCCCGACCCTTGGCTTGATTCGATCTCGATTCAACCTCGAATTAACGGAGAAGACGTCTCATGAAAGAACCCGTACGAGTGACGGTTACCGGTGCGGCAGGGCAGATCGGCTACGCATTGCTGTTTCGAATCGCCTCCGGCGAGATGCTCGGCAAGGATCAGCCGGTGATCCTGCAGCTGCTGGAGATACCCCCCGCACTCGACGCCCTTCGCGGGGTGGTCATGGAGCTGGAAGACTGCGCGTTCCCGCTCGTCCACGGCATCGTTGCCACCGCGGATGCCGACGAGGCCTTCAAGCAGACCGACTACGCGCTGCTGGTGGGCAGCCGGCCGCGGTCGAAGGGCATGGAGCGCAAGGATCTGATCGAGGCCAATGCGGCCATCTTCTCGGTGCAGGGCAAGGCGCTGAACGATCACGCCAGCCGCGGCGTCAAAGTGCTGGTGGTGGGCAACCCCGCCAATACCAACTCGCTGATCGCTCAGCGCAACGCGCCGGATCTGGATCCGCGCCAGTTCACCGCCATGACCCGGCTGGATCACAACCGGGCCATGGCGCAGCTCGCCGCCCGCACCGGCAAGCACGTCAGCGACGTCACCGGCCTGTGCATCTGGGGCAACCATTCCGCCACTCAATACCCCGACCTGCACGACGCCCAGGTTGGCGGTAAGCAGGCCATGGACCTGGTGGACATGGACTGGTACACGAGCGACTTCATCCCCAAGGTGCAGCAGCGCGGCGCCGCCATCATCGAAGCCCGCGGCGCGTCCAGCGCGGCATCCGCCGCCAACGCCGCCATCGACCACATGCACGACTGGGCGCTGGGTAGCGACGGCGTGGTGAGCATGGGCGTCTATTCGGACGGCAGCTACGGCATCGAGAAGGGGCTCATCTACTCGTTCCCGGTGACCTGCAGCAACGGCGACTGGCAGATCGTGCAGGGCCGAGACGTCAACGACTTCAGCCGCGAGAAGATGCAGGCGACCGAAGCCGAGCTGATCGAGGAGCGCGACGCCGTCGCCCACCTGCTGCCGAGTTGATCCGCGCGCTGTAGGAGCGACCAAGCGGCCTGCGGCCGCCGCGGTCGCTTGAGGAAAAGCGGAGTTTTCCATGAAAGCGATGCCTGCCCGGCCGGCTCAGATCGCGGTCTGGAGGCCGCAGCGCCGCGGCCAGCGGGAGAACGCCTGCGTGCCCTCGCGCGACCCCCTCCGGGGGTTCCCTCGCTGCGACAAATTGCC